>NZ_CP058986.1:2805000-3155836 GCF_019278525.1 Polaribacter sp. HaHaR_3_91 | reverse complement strand
TCCGTTAAAGTAAATTTATCGCTACCTAGCAATTTTACTGAATCTACAGATACTAATAGTGTATCTTTCATTTTTTGAAGGTATAGAGTCCCTTTCTTAAGACCTTTAATTTTCCCTTGCACAGTCATATTTCCTTCTTTTTTATAAGAACATGCTGTAATTAAAATTGATAGGACTAAAAGCGTAATAATTTTCTTCATAAATCTATATTTTTCGTGTGCAAATATGCTCATTTTTATTTAAAGTGTTGCTGATAATTCCATTAAAATGGTACATAAAATAGCACCAATTGTTCCTATGGCATATCCAAAAACAGCTAATAAAACACCAACAGTAGCTAAAGAAGGGTGAAATGCTTGCGCTACAATTGGGGCAGAAGCTGCACCTCCAACATTTGCTTGACTACCAAGTGCTAGAAAGAAATAAGGAGCTTTTATTAATTTGGCAACGAATACTAATAATCCAGCATGAATAGACATCCAAACAAGACCAATGGCAATTAATCCTACATTGTCAAAAATCATTGCTAAATCCATTTTCATACCAATTGTAGCAACCAAAATGTAAATAAATACACTTCCAATTTTACTAGCTCCTGCGCCTTCGTAATTTTTTGCTTTTGTAAAAGATAAGATAACTGCAATAACTGTAGAAATACTAATCAACCAAAAGAAACTAGAACCTAAGAAAGTAAAGATGTTTCTCCAAGTTTCAGATTCGATACCAGCAACTAATTCACCGAAAAAAGAACTTAAATATTCTGCTGTAAAATGACCTAAACCTACCGTACCGAAAGCTATGGCAAGAATTATCATAAAGTCTGTTACAGAAGGATTCCTTTTTACTTTCTTAGCAAATAAAGAAACTTTATCTTTTAAATCTTCTATGGCAGAAGTATCTGCACCTAACCATTTGTCTATTTTGTCTTTTTTACCAATTCCTATTAATAGAATAGCCATCCAAACATTAGCAACTACAATATCTACAAACACCATTCCTCCATATTTTGCAGGGTTATATTTATAAATTTCTAACATGGCAGTTTGGTTTGCTCCACCACCAATCCAACTTCCTGCAAGTGTAGATAAACCACGCCAAACAGCATCAAAATCAGATCCACCAACCGTTTCTGGAGAGAAGATTGAAATTAACAAAATAGCTATGGGTCCTCCAATAATAATACCTACAGTACCTGTAAAAAACATTATTAATGCTTTAGAACCTAGGTTAAAAATAGCCTTTAAATCGATGCTTAATGTCATTAAAACTAAGGCTGCAGGTAATAAAAATCGACTAGAAATATAATACAATTGCGATTTACCTGTTACAATTTCACCTGCCGTATTTAAGGTTTCCCATTCTGGGGATATAATGCCAGCAGTAGTAAAAATAGCAGGAATAAAATATGCCATAAATAAACCTGGTACAATCTTGTAAAATTTATGCCAGAAACCACTTTTTATATTTTCCGTATAGAAAACGAAACCGAGTGATAACATTAAGATTCCAAAAACGATTGCATCATTTGTAAAAGTGGGTGTTGTCATATTTAAATTGTTTTTTTTGTAAAGTCTGTTTTTAAGATAATTCCTACTTGTAACCGATGAAGGTCACTATTTGAAAATTTTGTGTAAAAGTAACCTAATTTTAGTTTTAGATTATCATCGATTTTTTTAAGAATGCCTGCACCCGTTCTATTTTGGCTGTAAGCTTTAGTTGCAAATTTTATAAAAAGCTCGCTAAAAGTATAGGTTTCCCAATTTTTAGAAATAGGATAGTTTAAAAACAAACCATATCGTATTCTATGTGCTATCTCATTTGTTGCGTTTCTTCTTTTAAATCTTTGGGCTAACCGTACACGATGTTTTACCCTAATTTTATTCCAATTATCTTTAATGTTTAGATCTTGATAAAAACGGTATTCATACAAATCTGCAGCATCCTTTTTATAAGATTTGTCTGTTATGGAGTATACACTACCGCCTGTAACGTTAATTTTGTCATTAAAAGCATAATTGAGTCCTATTCTATAAATTTCTTGTTGATATTCTGTTGCTAATTCATAATATCTAAAATGGGCACTGGTTGTAAGTTTTATATTTTTAGTAAGTTTATGAGAACCATTGTACATATACCAAGTACCTAATTTGCTTTCAGCGGAAGATTGTGCATTTACTTGAAAACAGTAAAGTATTAAACAGATAATTTGTATTTTGTTTTTCATAAATTAATTAGATCTAAGAAAATAAATTTTAATCAAGTAGGCAATATACAAAATACTAAACGCTCAATAAAAATTGAGCGTCTATTTTTAAAATTTATGTTGTTTTCTAATTGCTTGGAATAAGCTTAATTTATTCTTCTTTTTTCTTTGGTTCTCTTTTAGCTTCCTTTAGTGCTTGCATAAGCATCCATTCTATCTGTCCGTTTGTAGAACGAAATTCATCTGCAGCCCATTTTTCAATAGCTTTTATCATGTCTTCATTAACTCGCAACGCGAATGCTTTTTTCTTTGCCATGTTATTTTTTTATAAATAAACTAATGGTTTTTATTAGTTTATTTGAGATTTGGTATTCAGAAGAATAGTAAGATTTTATATTATCTTCCTCTTTTTGAATGTCTTTTAAAACATGATTCATGTTTTCTATAATTACTAATTTAGAGTTAGTATTTGCTGCATGTAATATTTTAGCATCTTCTATGGTTACTTGTAAATCTTTATCTCCATTAATAATTAAAACAGGAATCTTTAATTTTTTAATCTCGATTTTAGGGTTCAACTGCATCCAATCGTATAAAAAAGCCTGATTTGGTTTGCCAAATATGCTCATTAAAAACGGATGAACAGTTTCTATCTTACCTTTTACTCTTAAAGTGTCAAATTGTTTCCTGGCCGCAAGACCTAAAGGAGCATTGTTTTTTGTAATTTGTTTTATAATAGTTTCATCTATCTGCTCTCCTGAGCCAGCAATAGATATATATTGGTCGACTTCTTTAGCAGCCATCATTGCAATTAATGAACCTTGACTGTGGCCAACTAAAATAATTTTAGAAAAACGGTTTTCATTTTTAAAATGTGTAATTACTTTTTCTGCATCTAGTGTGAAATCTGTAATTTTTGTATGTGCTAATAACTTGCTATTATTCTTGTTAGCTGTTCTTTTATCATAACTAAAAAAAGCAATATTTTCTTTATTGATGGAATCTCTAAACTGTTTAATATAGTTTGCTTTTACGTTTTGTGCAGGCTGATTTCCGTTTCTGTCTACGGGGCCAGAACCATGAATCCAAATTATTAAAGGTGTTTTTTCTTCTATAAAAGTTAAGGTTCCTGGAAGCTCTATTTCTCCATTTTTTATTAAAATTTCTTCAGTTTTTAACTGCGCAGAAGAAGTTAAGGTTCCTAAGGTTAAGATTATGAGGTAAGTAATAAAACGAATCATATTAATTTATTTTTAAATTATAAGTTTCTAAAACTCTTTTAGCTTCTTCTTTTTTTTGAGTACCAATTAATAATTTTTTACCATTCTTAAATATAAGTTGAATGCCAATATCACCAGAAACATTTACGGCTTTTTCTTTTCCTTTATTAAAAAAGAAGCCACCTCTTAATCCCCAACCACCAAATTCACTTATAGGATAATACGTTCTAACATATGCTTTAGAAATTGTACTCCAAGGAATTGTTTTTACCTTAAAATGCAAAGGAAAAAACTGGTAATGGATTCCTTTTTCATCAATTCTTGTTGTTAATTTAAAGAAGAAAATTAATGAAATTGATAATACAATAACTCCAATTGTAATTAAAAACTCTTGTGTAGATAACGTTGTATCTGTTTTTAAGTATTTTTTTATCATCATTGTAATAGGTACAATGGAAGCTATAATTAATACTAAAATTAACCAAGTTTGTCTAAAGTTTTGCTCTTCTTTAAAAATTTTCATTTTATCTGTTTTTGTCTCGTTCAAAGATTACAGAGTTCCAGCCTTGAGGTATTTCTTTATAAGTCCAACCTTCTCTAGCATATTGATTTAATAAATCTTCAAAATTTTGAACTCGATTTCTAAGACCTAGTTTTAGCTCTACTATTTTATATTCTTTCATGTTTTTTTATTTAGTTACAAAGTTTTAAAAAATTAAGGTTTTTTATTTTCGAAATTTTATTCTTTCTAACTCCTAATTCAGTGTTAATGACTCAAGGTTCCTGCATTTACAACAGGAGAGGCTTCTTTATCTCCACACAAAATAACCAATAAATTACTTACCATTGCAGCTTTGCGTTCATCATCTAGCTCCACAATTTGTTTTCTACTTAATTCGTTTAAAGCCATTTCTACCATTTCCACAGCACCTTGTACAATTTTATGTCTTGCAGCTACAATAGCAGTTGCTTGTTGTCTTTTTAACATTGCAGAAGCAATTTCATTAGCATAGGCTAAATACCCAATTCTTGCTTCTAAAACTTCAATACCTGCAATTGTTAAACGTTCATCAATTTCTTTTTCTAAAGCTTCAGAAACTTCGTTAACACTAGAGCGTAAGGTAATGTCTTCGTCATGACCTTCGTCTGCAAAATTATCATACGGATACATACTTGCTAATTTTCTAACGGCAGCATCTGTTTGTACTCGTACAAAGTTTTCGTAATTATCAACATCAAAAGCAGCTTTATACGTATCTGTAACTCTCCAAACCAAAATGGTAGAAATCATTACTGGATTCCCTAATTTGTCATTTACTTTTAAACGTTCAGAATCGAAATTACTAGCTCTTAAAGAAATTGTTTTTTTCTTATAAAGAGGATTTGCCCAATACAATCCATTCGCTTTAATAGTTCCTACATATTTACCAAATAGTAAAATTACTTTAGAAGTATTTGGGTTTACTAAAATAAATCCGAAGAAACCAATAAAGCCAATTAGACTAACAAGAGCATACACAATTGTTTCTTGCATTGCACACAATACAATTCCGCCAATAAATAATAGTAATACGATTAATAACATTAAATAACCGTTTGCTGGTTTAATAATTTTTTCTGCTTTCATATGAGTTGTTTTATAATGATATTAAAATGATATCGTAAAGATATAGTATTATTTTTAAGATTTACAAATTTGGTGAAGAATAATTTTATAAATTTGTTGAAACATAATTTTAAAAATACAAAATGAAGATTAAAGTACTTTTTATACTATCGATATTTTTATTCTCAAATTTTTCAGCAGAAGAAACCGTTTTTTGGGGACCAACAGGACATAGAACTACAGGGAAAATTGCTGAGAAACATTTATCAAACAAAGCCAAAAGAAAAATTGATAAACTCTTAAAAGGACAAAGTTTAGCTTTTGTATCCACCTTTGGTGATGAAATAAAATCTGAGAAAAAATACAATGAATTTTATTCTTGGCATTATGTAAATATGGGATTAGATGAAAAGTATGCAGATGCAGAAAAAAATCCGGCAGGAGATATGGTTACTGGTATCTATAAATGTATAGAGGTTTTAAAGGATGAAAATAGTTCTGAGGAAGATAAAGTTTTCTATTTAAAAATGTTGGTTCATTTAGTAGGAGATTTACACCAACCAATGCATGTTGGTCAAAGAGAAGACAAAGGAGGGAATACTATACAGCTTCAATGGTTTGGTAAGGGTACAAATTTACACTCGGTTTGGGATTCTAAAATAATAGAAGAATACAACATGAGTTATATAGAATTGGCTGAAAATGCAAAAGATTTGTCAAAAGCAGAAATTAAAGCTATTGAAAAAGGAACTGTTGTAGATTGGGTAGATGAAGTTCATGAGGTTACAAAGGAGGTTTATAAATCTGTAAAGGTTGGCGAGAATTTAAAATACAGGTATTCTTATGATCATTTAGGAACTGTAAGAACTCAATTGCAAAAAGGAGGAATTCGTTTGGCTAAAATTTTAAACGAAATTTTCTAACAGAAAAATAGATTAGTAATAGAGCCTCATAAACTTAGTTTTATGAGGCTTTTTTGTTAAGGATTAGTTAATTGTTTTTTAGTGATATATCTTCTTTGTAATTTTATAAAATGTTTAAAAACGGTTTTTATTCTTTGCTATTTTTGTCCCTTTTATTTTCCTGTAAAAAAGGAGAAGTAAAAGAAGTATCACAAAAAGTAAGCTCAGTAAAGTCTTATACATACAATGAATTGAAACCTTTGTTAGAAAAAAATGATGGTAAAACATACGTTGTTAATTTTTGGGCAACTTGGTGTGCTCCTTGTGTAAAAGAATTACCGGCATTTGAAAAATTAAACAAAGAATACGCAGCTAAAAATGTAGAAGTTATTTTGGTGAGTTTAGACTTTCCGAAGCAGGTAGATAAAAGATTGATTCCATTTATCAATAAACATAATTTACAGTCTAAAGTTGTTTTATTAAATGATATAAATGAAGATGTTTGGATAAAAGCGATAGACTCTACTTGGTCTGGAGCCATACCAGCTACATTAATTTACAATGCAAACGGAAGAACGTTTTATGAGCAATCTTTCGATTATGAAGAACTAGAAACAGAGTTAAAAACTATTTTATAAACAAACAAAGTAAAGATATGAAATTTACAAAATCAATTTTACTAGTATTTGTAGTTCTTGTGGCAAGTGCCTTTACGATAAAAACAGCAGATGGTTACCAAGTAGGTGACACTATAGAAGATTTTAAATTAATAAATATTGATGATAAGTTGGTTTCTCTATCAGATTATTCTAATGCAAAAGGATTTGTAATCATTTTTACGTGTAATACGTGTCCGTATTCTGTGGCTAATGAAGATAGAATAATTGCTTTAGATTTGAAATATAAGAAATTAGGTTACCCTGTAATTGCTATTAATCCGAATGATCCAAAAGCATCTAAAGGAGATAGTTTAGAAGATATGAAGGTTAGGGCAGAAGAGAAGGGTTTTTCGTTTCCTTATTTATTAGATGAAGGACAAAAAGTATATCCAAAATTTGGAGCAACTAAAACACCTCATGTATTTGTGGTAAGCAAGCCAGGTATGAAAGTAGAATATATTGGTGCAGTAGATAATAATTCTAGAGATGCAGATGCAGTGTCTGAGAAATATGTAGAAAATGTTGTAGATGCTTTATTATCTGGAAAAAAGCCTATAAAAACAAACACTAGAGCAATTGGTTGCTCAATAAAAGTATTATAAGAGAAATGATTTAGATGATTAATTGAACTTTTTCCTCTATTTAATAAAAACCCCAAGTTTTCACTTGGGGTTTTTTATGCTGTAATTTTAAAAAGTTAGCTAAGTTTAATACCAGCGTTTTTTATTTTTCTTAGAAGCTTCAGACTTTCTTCCTTTATTATGTTTACTAACCGTATTAGGTTGTTTTTTTCTATGTTTTGGTGGCGCAATAGGGTAAGGATGTTCTGCGATTACTTTAATTGGCTTTTCTATTAACGTTTCAATTAATTTAATATAAGCATTTTCATCTGGAGAACAGAAAGAAAAAGCAATTCCAGATTTACCAGCTCTACCAGTTCTACCAATTCTATGAATATATGTTTCTGGTATGTTAGGAATATCAAAATTAATAATGGCATCTACATTTGTAATGTCAATTCCACGTGCAGCAACATCTGTCGCAATTAAAATATTTGCTTTTTTGTCTTTAAAATCTTCAATTGCTTTGTTACGTATTGCTTGGGTTTTATCACCATGAATACTTGTAACTTTGTAGCCGTTTTTAAGTAACGATTCTTCTAATTTGTCTACACCAAATTTGGTACGTCTAAAAATAATTATTTTCCCGTTTATGGTGTTTCTTAACAAATGCAAGCACAAATCGGTTTTGTTTTTCTTTGGAAGATAATACAATAACTGACCGATATTTTTTGCGGTAGTTTCTTCTGGGTTTATTTCAATCTTAATAGGGCTTTTTAAAATCCTTTTAGCCAATTCATCTATTTTTTCTGGAATTGTTGCAGAAAAAAGTAATGTTTGTTTTTGCTTAGGACATAATGCTTCTATTTTTTTAACATCGGCAATAAAGCCCATGTCTAACATTAAATCTGCTTCATCTAAAACAAAAATTTCAATAGCACTTAAATCGATGTTTCCTTGTAATTGTAAATCAATTAATCTACCAGGAGTTGCAACCAAAACATCTACACCTTCGCCTAATATTTCTTTTTGAGGTTCTAAAGATACACCTCCAAAAACAGCAGTAGTTTTTAAATCGGTGTATTTGCTGTAGCTTACAAAATTTTCTAAAATTTGTATTGCTAACTCACGGGTTGGTGTTATAATTAATGATTTTATCTTCTTTTTAGCTTTTTCATCTTCTACTTTTTTATCTAATAAAAGTTGAATAATAGGCAGTGCAAAAGCAGCAGTTTTTCCGGTACCTGTTTGTGCAGAAACAATTACGTTTTTTTTAGCTAAAACTAAAGGGATTGCTTTTTCTTGTACTTGGGTTGGTCTATGAAATCGCTCTTCAGCAACTGCTTTTAAGATGGATTTATGTAAAGGTAATTCAGAAAACTGCATTGATTATTTTTTATGCAAAGATAGTTTAATTGTATCAATGCTTTTTGCATTTATAAAATTTTGAAAAAAGAACACTTTTTTAACGTATATAAATGAATTAAGCATAAAAGAGATTAGTATCTTAAAGGTGTTTATGTTAGTATAAGTTTAATATTGAAGAGAGAAGTTGATTACGATGATACATATATTTTTAGTTTAACACGGTGTTATTCTTAATTTTGCTAAGTATATGTGTGGTATTATTAAGCTAAGATTTGCATACAATTTAATTCTAATTCAGATAAAGTTGATATCTTAGTAGCTGTTTAACTAAAAGAATATTAGAAAAATAGTACAACGTGAATTCACTTTAAAAGGTTTGAAAAAAAAGGAAGTCAAATTATTAAAAAGAATATAAGCAGCAGACGAGTTTAAATCTTTTTATATAGATTTATTAGAAGTGTTTTACAAGGAAAATTATAATATAATTAACCTATAATACTTTGTAGACATGCTTAGAAATATTAATATTGGTGCTTTAAAAAAAAGGTGCTTACTATTTATATAAACGTAATTAGTTAGGCATTATTATTCTCCTTTAACTTAAAAGTTTTAAAAATACAACTGATACCAAATAGAAATAGATGAAGAATATAATTTTAATTTTATTATTAACACTTGGGTTTGCATCCCACGCTCAGGTTTTTGAACCTGTAAAATGGACTGCTTCTGTAGAAAAAGTATCAGAAACAGAATACAATCTTGTAGCAAAGGCAAGTATAGATAGAGGTTGGCATTTATACTCTCAAAATGTACCAGAAGATGGACCAATACCCACCTCATTTAGTTTCGAAGAAAATGAAGGTTATTCTTTAATAGGTAATGTTGAAGAAGAAGAGGGACATACGATAGATGACCCTGTTTTTAATATGGTCATTAAGTTTTTTGAAGACAGTGCAACTTTTAAACAAAAAATAAAAATTACAAGTACAGAACTTACTGCAATAATAGGAGAAGTAGAGTTTATGGTTTGTGATGATAGTAAGTGTCTTCCGCCTACCTATATAGATTTAGAATTTAATTTTAATAATACAGCTGCTACAAAAGAAATTTCAGTTGCAAGTGTAACATCAGAAAAAGAAAGTGTTTTAAAAAGCACAACAGCTAATACACCAAGTGAAGACAATAATCAAAGAGGTTTAATTTCAATCTTTTTAATTGCCTTTATATCTGGTTTTGCAGCATTGTTAACACCTTGTGTGTTCCCAATGATACCTATGACGGTGAGCTTTTTTACAAAACAAAGTAAAACAAAGGCTGCAGGAATTAAAAATGCCATTATTTACGGACTTTCAATTATTGTAATTTACGTTTTATTAGGAGTTTTGGTTAGTCTACTATTTGGAGCAGATGCATTAAATGCACTTTCTACCAATGTGTGGTTTAATGTTATCTTCTTTATTCTATTATTGGTTTTTGCAGCTTCCTTTTTAGGAGCTTTCGAAATTATGTTACCAAATTCTTGGGCAAATAAAGTAGATTCTCAAGCAGATAGAGGTGGTTTAATAGGTATCTTTTTTATGGCTTTGGCATTGGCTATTGTGTCCTTTTCTTGTACAGGCCCTATTGTTGGTACTTTATTAGTAGAGGCTGCAGCTGGTGGAAGTCAAATAGGTCCAATAGTGGGCATGTTAGGTTTTTCTTTAGCAATTGCTTTACCATTTGCATTATTTGCTGCGTTTCCTGGTTGGTTAAATTCTTTGCCAAAATCGGGAGGTTGGTTAAACACTGTAAAAGTAGTTTTAGGATTCTTAGAACTTGCGTTGGCTTTCAAATTCTTATCGAATGCAGATTTAGTTCTTCAGTTACATTGGTTAGAAAGAGAAGTATTTATAGCTATTTGGATTGCAGTTTTTGGAGGGTTAACTTTATATCTTTTCGGAAAAATACAATTACCACATGATTCTCCGATAAAACATATTTCTGTAGGTAGATTAGGTTTGGGATTATTTTCATTAACTTTTACATTGTATATGTTACCAGGTTTATGGGGAGCACCTTTAAATTTAATAAGTGCTTTTCCTCCACCACAGCATTATAGCGAATCTCCTTACGGTGTAGGATATATGAAACTAGGTTCTGGAGATGCTTCTCAAATAGAAATTCCTGATGGAGCACATTTAATGCCCCCACATAATATTTTATCATTTAACGACTATGATAAAGGTTTGGCTTATGCTAAAAAGGTAGGGAAGCCAGTAATGATGGATTTTACAGGTCATGCTTGTGTAAACTGTAGAAAAATGGAGCAAAATGTTTGGGTGCAACCAAATATTTTAAAAATGCTTAAAAATGACGTAATTTTAATTTCTTTATATGTTGATGATAAAAGAAAGTTAGAGGATGATGAAGTGGTAGAAAGTAAATTAAGACCTGGTAAAAAACTAAAGTATATTGGCCAGAAATGGAGTGAAATGCAAACCATTAAATATAAGACCAATACGCAACCTTTTTATGTTTTAATGAATCATGATGAAGAAGATTTAAATGCGCCAGTAGGATATACGCCTAATAGTGATGATTATTATAATTGGATGAAAGAAGGTATTAAAAAATTTAAATAATTTTAATTATGATTTCAGTAAATAAAAACAACATAGTAAAATCTGATTTAGAAAATTATTTCAATCAGTTTAAAGTAAATATTGTTGGTATTAATCAGACTTTTCAATCTCCTTATGGAGAACAAAAATTAATTTATACAGATTGGACCGCAAGCGGAAGATTATACCGTCCAATTGAAGAAAAGTTAATAAATGAGTTTGGTCCTTTTATAGCAAATACACATACAGAAACATCAACTTCTGGTGCAGCTATGACCTTAGCATATCATGAAGCTAGAAGCATTATTAAACGTCATGTTAATGCAAATGATAATGATGTTTTAATTACTTCTGGTACAGGAATGACGGGTGTTGTTAACAAATTTCAAAGAATTTTAGGATTAAAAGTTTCAGAAAATTTAAAAGAGCATACTCATATTCCAGATGAAATTAGACCTATTGTTTTTGTATCTCACATGGAGCATCATTCTAACCATACTTCTTGGATAGAAACAATTGCAGATGTTGAGGTAGTACCTTGTAATGATGAAGGTTTGTTATGTGTAAAGAAATTTGAAGAATGTATTAAGAAATACGAACATAGAAAAATAAAGATTGCTTCTATAACTGCCTGTTCTAATGTTACAGGAATTAAAACGGCGTATCATGAAGTTGCAAAACTAATACATAAATACAATGGACTCTGTTTTGTAGATTTTGCTTGTTGTGCTCCTTATGTAGATATAAATATGCACCCAGAAAATGAAGACGAACAGTTAGATGCCATCTTCTTTTCTCCTCATAAGTTTTTAGGAGGCCCAGGAACTTCTGGAGTTTTGGTTTTTAATAAGAAATTGTATAAAAATGTGGTGCCAGATAACCCGGGTGGAGGTACGGTAAGTTATACAAACCCATGGGGACAACATGATTATTTTGTAGATGTAGAAACAAGAGAAGATGGTGGAACACCAGGTTTTATGCAGGCCATAAAAATTGCACTTTCTATTCAGCTGAAAGACCAAATGGGCGTTGTAAATATTAAGAAAAGGGAGGATGAAATTAATGCCGTAGTATTTGAAACTTTAGAAAGTCTTTCGGGAGTAAAAATATTAGCACCAAACCATAAAGACCGATTAAGTATTTTTTCTTTTTATTTTGAAAAACATCACTTTAATATGGTTGTAAAAATTTTAAATGATAGATTCGGAATTCAAACTAGAGGAGGTTGTTCTTGTGCAGGAACTTACGGACATTTTTTATTAAATGTAGATCAAGCAACATCTAATAGAATTAAAGATGAAATTTTACTTGGCTGCAGTACGGATAAACCGGGTTGGATTCGCTTGTCAATTCATCCAACAATTACATCAGAAGAGTTAAGCTTTATTTGTAATTCTTTAAAAGAACTGTCAGAAAACATTGAAGAATGGTCTAAAGATTATAAGTATGATACTCTTAAAAATGATTTTTTACACAAGAATGTTCTGCCTATAGAAAAAGAGTTGGTAAAGAAATGGTTTTCATTATAAAATTATTAGTTTAAAGAAAGGTGTTTCAGCTTTAAAACTTAATACGATTAATTACTTTACGTTAGGTTTTCTTTATTTCTAAGAATGTAAAAAGGGATTGTAGTAATACAATCCCTTTCTTTTTTATGTGTAAGATTAAATTTTTCTAATTGGTAAATCCCATCTTGATCAGGATTCAAATTTTTATAATATTTTATTCTATCTGTCCATTCTCTTTCTTCAAGTGGGAAAACATTGTTTTCGGTTGCCCAATCATTCCATTTTTGTTCTAATTCAATTACTTTATCAGAAAGTTTTCCACGAACTAGTTTCCAGTGGTCTGATATAATGGCGCAACTTTGTTGATGTTGAAAAAAATGATCACATTTATTTTTAGTCTTTATTTTCTAATACAATTACTAAACTAGCTCTTTCAAATTGAGCTATGTTTTTTTGATTGAATGATTCAGGATAATCAATACCTGCAAGGTCTAAACAAGTTGGTGAAATATCAATAATATTCAGAATAAAGTAATGTATGAATATTTATTTTATTCAATAGCTTCAAAAACAGCCAAAGGAGCCTTTCTACCAACGTTTAATGATAGAATGTTATCCTTAATTGTGTAGTTGTCTGCTACTTCAAATATTTTTAATAATTCAGATTCATTAACAGCTGCATCTGGACACATTTTTAAAGTTGTTAGCATTTTTTTGAATTCAATTCTATTACCTTCTTTTAAAATAAATTCTCCAGAAATTGTATTACAACCTGTAAAACCCGTAATACTGTTTGTATCTGTATTTAAAGTGATAAAAATTTCACGTTCTAGGTTATCTGCTTTGGTTACCTCTTGTCCTTCTAGAGTTTTAAGTTGCCAATGTTTTTCTGTAATAGAATTTGTTAAAGAATCCTTGTTTTTTTTCTTATCAGAATTACAACTTATAGTTATCATTGCTATCATTGTAAATACTATTATTAATTTAGTTTTCATAATTTTTCCTTTTTATTAGAATATAAATATAGTTTTGGTTCGTGTAATAGCGAACCGAATTAATGTAAAGTATTGTTAAAGTTTTTTTTGAATTAGAATAAATGGCATCTAAATTTATAAACTTTTAAATTTTGTCATTCTAAGAAAGGTTATTTTTATTGGTGGAATCAATAGAAACTAATACTTGTTTAGGCATTAGATGTTACTTATTTTTCAGGTTTAATAAAAACTAGATTTATACTCGGTTAACACTGTTTTTTTTAGAGAAATATAATTCATAGATTTACAAATTAATCTTGTGGTTAAATTAGATTCAATTAAAATTATTTCTCAAAGTAAACTTTTTCAACAAAATAAATTTATCTTATGAAAGTTCGTGAATATTTTATAATCATTTCTATTCTTATAACAGCAGCTGTTATTGTTATCGCTCAATTTTGGTTTCCAATTGTTTGGGCTTTCTTATTGATTGGACCGCTAATTATTTTGGGACTTTTTGATGTTTTTCAAACAAAGCATACTATTAGACGTAATTTTCCATTATTAGGTAGGTTTAGATATATTTTGGAGTCTGTAAGACCAGAAATTATGCAGTATTTTGTAGAAACAGATACTGAAGGGAGGCCATTAAACCGAATTTTAAGATCTTTAGTTTATAGAAGAGCAAAGGGAGAAAATGATACTGAACCTTTTGGAACTCAGATGGATTTGTACCATTCTGGTTATGAGTGGTTAGAGCATTCTATGTATGCGAAAAATAATCCAAAAGAAATTGAAGAATTTCCAAGATTATTAATTGGCGGTAAAGACTGTAAACAACCTTATTCTTCTAGTTTACTTAATATTTCTGCCATGAGTTTTGGTTCTTTAAGTAAAAATGCTGTTTTGGCATTAAATAAAGGAGCAAAAATGGGGAATTTTGCACACAATACTGGTGAGGGAGCTATTAGTCAATACCACTTAGAACATGGAGGAGATTTAATTTGGCAAGTTGGTACTGGATATTTTGGTTGTAGAAATGAAGACGGTACTTTTAATGAAACAACTTTTAAAGAAAATGCCATTAAACCATCGGTTAAAATGATAGAAATTAAACTATCACAAGGTGCTAAACCTGGTCATGGTGGAATTTTACCAGCTTCAAAAAATACAGAAGAAATTGCAAAAATAAGACACGTAAAACCAGGTATTGCGGTGCATTCTCCACCTTCTCATTCTGCTTTTTCTAACCCAATTGAGTTTATGCATTTTATTAAAAGGTTAAGAGAGCTTTCTGATGGAAAACCAATTGGTTTTAAATTATGTTTAGGAAGAAAACAAGAGTTTATGGATTTTTGTGAAGCGATGATTTTTACAGGAATACAACCAGATTTTATTACTGTTGATGGTGGAGAAGGAGGAACTGGTGCAGCGCCTGTAGAATTTTCTAATTCAATGGGAATGCCATTGCGTGAAGGTTTAATTTTTGTGCACGATACGCTTGTTGGTTTTGGATTAAGAAAAGATATTAAAGTAATTGTAGCAGGGAAAATCATTTCAGGTTTTCATATGGCTAGAGCAATTTCTTTAGGTGCAGATGGCTGTAATAGTGCTCGTGCAATGATGCTTGCAATTGGTTGTATTCAAGCGCTACAGTGTAATTCTAATACCTGCCCTGTTGGGGTAGCAACTCAAAATAAATCTTTAGTTAAAGGTTTGGTTGTAGAGGATAAAGCGCCAAGAGCAAAAAGATATCACGACGCTACTATTCATAGTTTTTTAGAATTGGTGGCAGCTGCAGGTTTAAATGATCCTAGTGAGTTAACAAGAGATCACATTAGTAAAAGAGTAGGTTTATATAATGTAAAAACTTACGAAGAAATTTATCCTTATTTAAAAGAAGGATGTTTGCTAGATATTAGTACGATTCCTTTAGATTATAAAAAATTCTTTCATCTTACAAGAGTTATGAGTTAGATAAACAAAAGCGTAGTATAAAGGTGATGTTTTCTAATTAGAAAGTATCACCTTTTTTTATTTACAATGTGATAAAAATTCTTACCTATTAATATTTTAGAAACTCTTTTTTTTTGTAATTTACCCTGTTTGTTGCTTTAATTTATTTCTATAAGCTAAGTAAAGAGGGCTAGAAATAGTGTCTTTTGTAAAAATCTAAATAGATAACTTAGTAGCTAACATTAACGATTTTTTTTATCTAAATTTAGGCTTTGTAAATAAGGAATTAAAATAAAATTTTATTGTGATGAAAATTTATAAGCTAGAAACAGTAAATGACCATATTTTAAAAGCATTTATAAAGTTAATCCCACAACTTAGCACTAGTTGTATTTTACCTAATCAAAAAGATTTGGAAGATATTGTTAGCTCTGGTAATACGATGCTTTTTATAGCAGAAGAAAACAATAATATAATAGGGACACTAACACTTGTTTTTAATAAAATACCTACTGGTAATAAAGTTTGGATAGAAGATGTTGTGGTTGATAATGCCGCAAGAGGTAAAGGAGTTGGAGAGAAACTGACTCAATTTGCTATAGAATTTACCGCCAATAAAGGTATTAAAAGTATCAATTTAACATCGAGTCCAGAAAGAATTGCTGCCAATAAATTATATCAGAAATTAGGTTTTATCAAAAGAGAAACAAATGTTTATAGACTAACAATAGAATAGTTTTTTGAGTATCGTTGAGCAGCAATAAGCAAAGAAAGGTTTAACTTGTGTTGCTAGAACAATATCCCATCATCATCATCAGAATAGCCGCAACTATTTTTAGAATAGCATTTTCTAAACCTTATTTTTTCTACTTACGTGAAAACTTAGAATAGCCTTAAAACGTTGTAGGCATATAGGTTTATACTTCTTTTAAATTGCCTGTGTATTTATATTAAAGGAACGTTTATAGTCTTTATTATCTATTTCTATAATTTTAGGATTTACATGCTAAAATAGAACATCTTAATTCCAATGAATTAATGATAAAAAAAAGAATAACCTGTTAAATGTTTTGAATATTTTAAAGTATCTACTTCTTTTAGCTAGGTGAAAATGGAAATGAAAGGTAGAATTAGATATAAAGTATCTAGTTTGTCTTTATAAGTGTTATTTATATGAATTAATACTTTTCTTACTTTTATTGTTAAAATATTATCCCAAAAGTAAAATGATATTTTGTAAGTTACACAATTATAGTAATAGTATCTTCAGTGCTATAATTTAATTTTAACATGATAAAATTTAATAATCAGATGGGGATCTCTTAAAATGATGCTTTTGTAATTTTAATTAAGTGTTGATGTTTATATTAGATACAAAAATACGGATTTTGAATATTTAATTTGGTTAGAGCTATAAATATCTTTGTGAAGTCAATTTTATTAGATATTATAATAATAGGAAAGCTTTCATCAGAAGTAAAAAAAATAATGCTTTTAAAAAATAGCGTTGTTAAAATATCTGAATGAAAAAATGAAAGTGCTTTTGGTACTTCATTCATAATGAAATCAAACTTAACTAAATAAAAATTAAAATGGATAGTAGAAAAAGAACGTTTGGAGAGTTTATTGTTGAAAATCAATCCTCTTTTGCGTATTCAAGCGGAGAATTATCTAGTCTGCTAAATGCAATAAGGTTAGCTGCAAAAACAGTTAATCATAAAGTAAACCAAGCGGGTTTAGTTGATTTATTTGGTAATTCTGGAGACGTAAATATACAAGGAGAGCAACAACAAAAATTAGATGTCTATGCCAATAATATTTTTATACAAGCTTTAAAGAATAGAGACATTGTTTGTGGAATTGTTTCTGAAGAAGATGATGAGTTTATACCTGTAGAAGGTTTAGATGCACAAAATAATAGCAAATATGTGGTTTTAATGGATCCTTTAGACGGTTCATCTAATATAGACGTAAATGTATCTGTAGGTACAATTTTCTCTATTTATAGAAGAATTACACCAATAGGAACCGCTGTTAAAAAAGAAGATTTTTTACAACCAGGAATTAACCAGGTTGCTGCAGGTTATATTATTTATGGTACCTCTACAATGTTAGTTTTAACAACAGGTAATGGAGTAGATGGTTTTACATTAAACCCAGCAATTGGTTCTTTTTATCTTTCGCATCCTAACATGAAATTTCCTGAAGACGGAAATGTGTATTCTGTAAATGAAGGTAGTTATATCCATTTTCCGCAAGCGGTAAAAAACTACATAAAATTTTGCCAGAGTCATGAAAATGGAAAAGTATATTCTGCTAGGTATATTGGTTCTATGGTTTCAGATTTTCATAGAAATATGATTAAAGGAGGTATTTATATGTATCCAAATAGTACTATAAATGAAGACGGAAAATTAAGATTATTGTATGAGTGTAATCCTATTGCTTTTATTGCGGAACAGGCAGGTGGTAGAGCTATAGATTTTAATGGTACAAGAATTTTAGAATTAAAACCAACAGACATTCACGAAAGAGTTCCTTTTTTCTGCGGAAGTCCAAAAATGGTAGACAAGTTAGAGGTGTTTATGAATGAATAGGTTCTATGTTTAGAAGTCGTTTGTTTTTATAAATTCATTTAAAAAAGGTGTCTTTATCGAAAATTTAATATAACTAGCTTTAAAATTTTAAGAAAATGGAGTTAATTAATTATTGCAATTAATCAACTCCATTTTTTAATTAACCTTAGATAGTGTTGCTCTTATCTTAAAACAGAAAAAACAAAAGTAATTTTATTTGATGGAATGAAATAAGTAAGAATTGCTTTGCAAACAAAATAAATACGACTATTTCAGGAAAGTACAGCTAATTAATATTTGTTTTTAGATATGGATTCATAAATAGTTATCAAGCAGTAAATGCCCTTCTGTTAGAAGAGCAATTATTGCTACTTGATAAATTAAAAAATCAGATAAAGTTCTCACAGTAGGGGAGTCACTTCATTCTTTATTTACAAATATTTTTATAAATAGTTGTAATGTTTAGTGGGGACTGGATTGTGAGTACATATTTGGCCTTAAAATAAAATGAAAAGTCAATTTATACGCATCATCTTTTTTAAGTTTTGAGAAGCACTCTCAATAACAGCAATCCCCATGATGTTTTTTTAGATCCCATTTTTTTGATGATTGTATAGTTATTGAACTATAAACTTTTTTATAATACGAGTGTTTGATAATTTTACCTTAATAAAATACATACCTGAAATCAATTTTGATGTATCGATAAAGGAGTCTGGATTCATATATTCAGTTTGAATTAATGCGCCTTTTATATCATAAATTTCCACTTTAGTATTTTCTAAAGGTATCCCACTAATTTTTAAAATATTTTTAGTAGGAACGGGGAATAAAGACATTGTGTTTGTATTCTCTAAATTATTATTATCGATAGAAAGGTTGTTTTCTTTAGAGTAAATTTTTACATCACTAATTGCATTCCAGTCATCAAATTCATTTCCCCCACAAATAATTTTAATATAACGCGCTTTTCTAGAAATAGAATAGGCATCATAATTTTCATCTGTTTTAGTACTGGATAAATTTTGTTTTACTGCTAAATATGTTTGATTGTCTCTAGAAACTTCCACATCGAAATAATTGAATTTTGTAAGTTTATTCTGGAATTTTATTTCTAAATCACAAATATCATAGATAGCTCCTAAATCATACAATAAATATTCTCCATCTCCTTTAGATATCCATGCTGTTTCAGAAAGGTTATCTAAGGTGTTTTGTGCGTTTTCAGTAAAATTACTTGCTTCTACTGAGGTTGCTGTGATTTCAAGACAAGAACTATTGTCTTCTTCAGGTCTACCTCCAGGGAAGTATAAATTTATAATATTCTGTATTTCATCTATAGCAGATTGTCCTTGTGTAGGTCCGTAATAATCCCACCATTTTTTAAAGAATCCAGCAGAATATGATTGTGAGACATGATCATAATAAGTACTGTTTTCAATTTTAGATTCAGAGTAATCTTCTAATCCAAAGCTTCTGAAAGTTTCATTATCTATAGGAACTATGGTTTTATAAAAAGATAATTGATCATAAATTGCGGTAGATTTTTTTAAACCCCTATTTCCAATTTCAATTGCCAGACTATTGAAGTCATCTGGTTGAATTCCCCAAAAATGAATGAGAGGGCGTAAGTCATAACCAGCAGCTTCAGACATTCTTAGTAATCTATCATCAGCAGGTACATTATTTACATTGCTAGAATAGTCTATCGTTCCATTTTCATGACTTTTACTTGTATTAGCATAAAATGTCTCTATCGTTTCCCAATCAAAAAGTCTTACTAAATCGGCATATTTTGCATGACCTCTTGGTTGGTATGAGAATTCTTGTTGATTTTCAGTTGTTACTGAACTCATTTGATTTCCTACTCTAAAGTTTTCTGTAATCATCCAACTAATGGCGGCTTCTTCAATAGAATGAGATAGACCATAAGCTGCAAAAGAATCTTCGAAAGCTTGATTTAATTCAATACCAAATTTTTTGTTATAAATAGGAACCCATAAGAAATTTACAAAAGATTCTATTTCTCCTCTAAATTTGTATATTTTTTCTGCGTGACCTTGTTCGTGGAAAAATACATTAATAAGATAACCTCTTTCGTCTCTTGGTCCGTTTATTAAGTAATTGTCATGATTTCCCTCATAATTTGTGTATGGATTGTAGGCAACGTTAGACTGTGGGTAGCCTGGGTAATTTGCGCTTCCTCTTGGTGTAACATCTACTTGTGCATAGACTACTGTTTTAGATCTAATAAGTGGTCGTCCTAAAAGTTCAGAAATAGCATCCATAGACATATCCCAATCGTTTAAAGGTGTTTCAGGATCATCAAAGGCATATATCCAAGATGTTGGCACTTGAATCATTATTTTATCAGTTTCAAAATCGGTCCAAGGAGCAGCATGTAATCTTTCTGTATTTTGCCATTCGCTTAAACTTGTTTTGTTAGCTACTGTATTTGCATAATAAGGAGAACGAATTACATTTTCTAGTGTTATATTAACAATGCCAAAACTACTGTGATAGGGGATGTTAATATATATACCCCCTCCCAAAGGGTTTGCTATTGTAGTTGTTGTGCTGTTTATTTCGTATTTTTTTGTTACACGATCCATCCTTTTAATGGTTGATTTATTAGATAAATCCCAAGTTTGAGCTCCTACGAGTATAGAAGCACCTGTACCAACTAATGATGAAGGAACAGTTATTTTAGCAATACTTCCTGGAGCTAAATAACAGCCTGTAGGTCTTCTAGCATCTTCTGTTTCATAATTAGCTTGTGTACCTGGTTTTCTTACATGTTCTCCATTAATTTTAACCGTGTAATTTACTGAAGCATCGGTTGGTTGTGCTGCTGCCCCAGGGAAAAAAGAAGATGTTAAAAAAAGCTTGTTGTTAAATAGATCTGGATAAGCTGTAATATTTGCTTCTGTATATGAGTAATCTAAAACAGATTGCATAATTAAGAGAATTGTATTTTCTAGATCAAAACCAGATGCTGTTCTAGAGAATCCTCCTAAAGTTGTTGTACCTGTTGTAAATAGCGCTCCTTTGTTAGTTTCATACAATTCAATGATTTCTAATGCTGTTTTTATAACATCAAAATTATCTGTAAATAAAGCGTAATCCGTTTTAATGGTATTGCTTATGGATTGAAATCCTGTAGTGGCTAATGTTGATGTACCTAAAATGTGGGTTTTAACTTTGTGAAATTGAGTTAATATCTCAGGATTATCAGAAGAAATAAAATCGGTGACACCAATTAGAAAAGCATCATCATAATTGCTGTAATAATTGGTATTATCATAAGTACCTCGAGAACTTGTGCCGTCCCATGTTTTTATTGAGGGGTTAAAATTACTGGCATATTTCCATTCAATATACATGACGCCATCATGAAAACCAGCAAATTTCCAGTATTTAGGGATCGTCACGACATCTCGTAAATGTGCAAAGGTGTTTTTTGTAACACCATCCCAAGACACAATTTCACTATTAACTGCAGAAGAACTAAAGTATAATGTGCCTTTATCAGCTCCACCTAAAACCCAATTATTAGGGTCTGTAAAAATAGAACTTAATGTACCGTAAGTTGTTCTGGTTTTAGAAGTGTTGTTCCAAATATCTATTTGTCCGTAATTACTAGAAGCTACATCGGTAATTTGATAATAAAAGTTTGAGCCATCAAGAGCCAAAAGCTCCCAACCTTCTGTTTTATTAAAAGTAGCATTGATGGTAATGTTTTCTTTTAAAGTAGTGGTTAATTGTTGGTAGGCATCAATTTCACCAAATGTATTAGAAGTACCATTTGATTTTTCGAAAAATAAGTCTTGAGCGAAAATTGATGATGTTGCTATTGCAAAGACATGCAATATTAAGAGTTGTTTAACCCATAGTTTTTTTTGCATAATTAAGTGTAGTTAAGGTAGTTGTTTTAAGAAATAAACAACTGATTATAGATAGTCTCAAGCCATACCATAATTTCTTAAAGACAATATTACAATAATTATTGTGTAATTATTAGTTTGTTTTTAACCTAATAGTATGTTATTTTTACAATAAGGTAAAAAACCTGCTTTTTTCTTAACTGTAAATTAATTTTGATAAACTCTTGCAAAATTTTAGATTCCACTAAAGCGATAAAAAATAACTTTATTTTTTGCTCTTTAATGAAAAAGAGGACTGCTAATTGTTGATTTGTGAAAAATTAAATGTTTTGATACTTCTTTTCTTTTTTAGCCTCTTAGGGCTGCTTATTTGATGTATTTTTGCATTAAATCAACTATAAATTCATGTATAATTCTGACGAAGATATAATACAAGGTATTAAAGCTGGAGATAAAAGAGCTTTAACTGTATTGTATAATACTTATTGGAAGGTTCTTTATATTTCTTCATATAATTTATTGAAAGATAAAGAAGTTTGTGAAGAAATTATTCAAGATGTATTTATAGAAGTATGGAATAAACAAAAAAATATAGAGATTAAGGTTTCTTTAAAAAGTTATCTCTATGCTTGTGTAAGATATAAGGTTTTTGCTGAATTTAGAAAGAATAAAATTATAAGAGTTGAATTGTTTGAAGAATTAGATAAGCGTTTTCAATATACAACTCCAGAAACTAAAATGATGCATGATGAGCTCGAGCTACAAGTTAAATTTATTGTTGGAAGTTTACCTGATAAATGTAAAAGAGTATACGAACTGAGTAGAAATGAGCATTTAAGTCATAAAGAAATAGCAGGGGAATTAGGTATTTCTATTAAAACTGTTGAAAACCATATAACAAACGCACTTCGTATTCTTCGTACTTCTTTAGGGCACACTTTATTTATAGCTATTTTTCTAAATCGTTAAAATTTAAATCTAAATCCGGATTTTGTTTTTTTGCATTTTAATCATCAATTCCCTTGTTTTAGTGGGGATAATTCTTCTTTTTTAGTAAATCTTGATATTTTTTTTATAAAAATATATAAATAATTGATTTTTTTTTAGGGGGTAGGTGTCTTTTTACACACTTACTAGATATACATAGTTATTTTTTTTAATCATATTTTATGGAAAACAGTCAAAAATACAATGAAGAATTTAAGGAACTTATTGAGAAATATCTTGATTCTAAAATTTCGATTGATGAAGTAAAAAAACTTGTCAACTATTATGAAAGTTTTCAAAAGTCACATGATTGGGTTGAAGAATTAGGTTCTGAAAGTAGGATAAAGAATAAAATGCTTATCAATATTTTAGAATCAATAGAAACACCTATAAAAGTTGTCCCTTATTATAGAAAAAATATTTTTAGATATGCAGTTGCAGCATCATTAATTACATGTATCAGTTTGGGAAGTTTGTATAAACATATTTTGTTTGGAGATAATAGTATTAATGTTACTCAAAACAATATACAGATTGGTACAAATAAAGCGAAGTTGACACTAGAAGATGGTACAAATATTATTCTTGACGAGAAAACCAATTATCATTCAAACAAGCTTTCTACTAATGGTCAATCGTTATTATATAATAAAACAAAAATAAGTGATGAGAAGGTTGTTTATAATTATTTAACAATTCCTAGAGGAGGTCAGTTTTTTGTTGAATTATCAGATGGTACAAAAGTCTGGCTAAATTCAGAATCTAAATTAAAATACCCTGTAAGTTTTACCAAAGGAAAACCGAGAGCGGTAGAATTGGTATATGGTGAAGCATATTTTGAGGTTTCTAAAAGCATTCTACATAATGGCGATGGTTTTTGTTTAAAAACCAATGAACAACAAATTGCAGTATTAGGTACTGAGTTTAATGTAAAGGCATACAGAAATGAAACAGAGATTTTAACCACCTTAATAGAAGGTAGTGTTTCTGTTAGTAATAGTATTAATAAAAGTATACTAAAGCCTGGTGAGCAATCTAAATTACCTCAGAGTGATAGTGATTTCGAAATTTACCAAGTAGAAATTGAAGATCAAGTTTCTTGGCGTAATGGAGAGTTTAGCTTTACAGATAAATCACTAGAAGAAATAATGAAAGTGCTCGAAAGATGGTATAATGTAGATATTCTTATCTCTAACGAAAAAATGAAAAAGATAGGATTTACTGGTGTTATAAGTAAGAACCAGCCTATAGATTATATATTAGAAATTATTAAAAACACAAACAATATGACTTATACAATCGATAAAAATACTATCGTAATTAAATAAAAAAAACAAGGGATAAAACATAACGTCTCAAGCCAGTAATATCCCTTTATATTGATTCATTAACCAACACACACAAATTTATGAAAAGAAACATTAACAAACCTCCTTTATTTTTTAAAATAAGGTTCTTAGTACAAATTATGAAAATATTTATTTTTCTTTTTTCGTTGTCACTTTTTAGTTTTTCCTCTAGTAACGGATTTTCTCAAGACGCCAAAATCAACATAAAAAATAATCAAGTTATTTCTGTTGATCAAGTATTCAAACTTATTAAAAATCAAACAGATTATACTTTTATTTATAGAGCAGATTTGTTTGAGAACTACCCGAAAATATCTTTAAATAAAGGAGATATTAATGTAGGTGAACTTTTAAAGTTGACCTTGTCTAATGGAGAGTTTATTTATGAGTTTGCTAAAAATAATACTATTATAGTAAAAAATAATGATGCAAATGCTACATTAAAAAAAGTACAAGAGTATATTATTAGCGGGTATGTAACCGATGAAAATAAGATGCCTTTACCAGGTGTAACAGTAATAATTAAAGAAACCAAAAAAGGAGTTACCACAGATTTTAATGGAAAATATTCTATTAAGGCAACGGATGTGTCTACGCTTATTTTTAATTATGTAGGCTATGAAAAGAAAGAGGTAAAAGTTGACGGAAATAAGGAAATAAACGTACAATTAACTCCAGATATTAGTGAACTAGATGAGGTGGTAATCACCGGTATAGTAAAAAGAGATAAAAGAAGTTTTACAGGAGCCACAACTACTGTAAGTAGAGAGCGGTTAAAAGTTATTGGAAACTCAAACGTTTTACAAAGTTTAAAAGTGTTAGATCCATCTTTTATAATTGTTGAAAACAACCTTTTAGGTTCCGATCCTAATATGCTTTCAGACATCGAGGTTCGTGGAAAAACCAGTTTATCTACTAGTGATTTAGGGGATGAATTTGGGGCTAACCCAAATCAACCTTTATTTATTTTAGATGGTTTTGAAACAACATTAAGAGTTATCACCGATTTAGATATGAATAGAGTGGCATCTATTACAATCTTAAAAGATGCTTCTTCTACAGCATTATATGGGGCAAAAGCAGCCAATGGTGTTATTGTTGTTGAAACATTAAGAGCTACTGGAGGAAAATTGCAAGTAACTTATAATGCTGATTTTAGAGTAGAAATTCCAGATTTAAATGATTATAATTTAATGAATTCTACTCAAAAGTTAGAGTATGAAAAACTATCAGGACTTTGGGATACAGATTCTTATAATGTTACTGGTCAATTTAAATTAGACAAACAATATAATGCAGCTTTAGCTGAAATTAAAAGAGGTGTAGATACTTATTGGTTAAATGAACCAGTAAGAGTAGGAACCACTTTAGGCCATTCTTTATATGCAAGTGGAGGTGGTGAAGCAGTAACATTTGGAGTCGGTTTAAACTATAAGAAATTAGAGGGTGTAATGAAAGGCTCAGATAGAGAAAACTGGGGAGCTAGTTTTAACCTAAGGTATAGAAAGGGTAAAATAAATATATCTAATAATTTATATATAAATGGATATGATGCTAATGACTCTCCTTACGGATCGTTTTCAAATTTTGCAAAAGCAAATCCTTATTTTAAAAAAACAGATGAAGATGGAAATATTACAAAATATTTAGATATTAATGATTATTATGGAACTGCTTATGTAAACCCGTTATACAATGCATCTTTAAATTCTTTAGATAACACAAGTAATTTGCAGATTACTAATAATCTACGTGCTGTTTGGACTTTAAATAGCAAATTTAGAATACAGTCAAATTTACAGTTAAATAAAGGTATTACCACGTTAGAAACTTTTTTACAACCGGAACATACTAATTTTAGAAATACGACTATTTTAGAGAGAGGATCTTACAGCAATCAACGAACAGATTTGTTCAGCTATAAAGTTAATACAATGATATCTTATGCTAATTTATTTAAAGATAAGCATAGTTTTACAGCTAACTTAAGGGGTGAGATTGAGGAAACTGATAACAAAAGAATTAGTTTCTCAGCAATTGGTTATCCTTCTGGAACCAATGGAAATCCTTCTTTTGCTTATAGTTACCCAGATTCTAAACCCAATGCGGTATATAGTAACTATAGAAGAGTTAATGTATTAGGGAGTGTTAATTACGACTTTGATAGAATATTACTTTTTGATGGAACTTATCGTTTAGATGGATCAACCGTTTTTGGCTCTAATGAAAGATATTCTCCTTTCTGGGCTGTTGGTGCAGGTGTTAATTTAAATAACGCATTTAATATGGATTCAAATAAAGTTTCACAACTTAAGTTAAGAGGAAATATTGGATCTACAGGAAATCAAGGTTTTGGAAATTTATCTTCAGTTTCTATTTACGGATTTACACAAGACGTAAATGTTTTTGGACAAGGAACATATTTATCAACTTTAGCGAACCCTAATTTACAATGGCAAAATACTTTACAAACAAGTATTGGAGTAGATGGCGCTTTCTTTAATAATAGATTGTTTACTACTTTAAATGTATATAATAAGAAAACAGATCCATTAATTGTACGTATAGATCTTCCTTCTTCAACAGGTATCGTTAAATATCCTATAAATACAGGATATATGAATACAAAGGGACTTGAAGCTATTGTAAGATTTTCTCCAATTTATAAAATTGACGAGCAAATAATTTGGACACTGGGAGCTACTGCAAGTGCTGTTAAAAGTGAATATAATGGTTTTAATTCAACCTTAGAATCTTTAAATGATGAGGCGTTAGTAAGTAAGTCTTTACTTAGGTATCGTGATGGTTATAGTCCTGATGATTTATGGACTGTACAATCTTTAGGAATAGATCCTACAAATGGTTTAGAAGTGTTTTTAACTAAAGATGGTATGCCAACTTATGAATACAATTCTGATGATGAAAAAGTAATGGGTAATGCAAGACCAACTATGGAGGGTGTTATTAGTAGCAACCTGAGAATAAAAAACTTCACTTTTGGTGTAAATCTACGTTACCGTTTTGGAGGCGATGTAATGAATACGGCTTTATTTAATAAAGTAGAAAACATTTCAGAATCTAGTAGAATATACAACCAAGACGTTAGGGCTTTAACCGATAGATGGATTAATCCAGGTGATGTTTCTAGATTTAAATCCATTGCAGATTTTAGTTCAACACAACTTTCTTCACGTTTTATTCAAGAAGAAAATGTAATTGTAGGAGAATCTATAAACTTTGGATACGAATTTAAAGACCAACCATGGGTAAGCCAAATGGGCTTAAGCAGATTAAGATTAAATGCTTATATGAATGAAATATTTCGTGTTTCTTCTGTGAAAACTGAAAGAGGAATTAATTACCCTTTTGCACGTGCTATTTCGTTTAGTTTAAACGCCTCTTTTTAATATAAAAATGATGATAATGAAAAAATACTTAAAAAATATCATAGGAATCTCTGCTTTTATTTTAATGGTTTCTTGTAACGATTACTTAGATGTTCAACCTGTTGATGAATACTTAGAAGAAAATGTTTTTACCTCAGAAAATGGTATACAAACTGCTCTAAACGGTATTTACTCTAATATGACAAGTAGTAATACTTATGGTGGCAATTTAACATTAGGTACTGTAGATCTTTTAGCGCAACGCTATAATGTTAATAATGTTAGCCATAGATATCACTATTATGGAAATTACAACTATGAAAATGCAGGTGTTAAAAATACCTTTGATAATATATGGACCAGCTTATATAGCAATATATTAAACATTAATAATTTTATAGGAAGTTTAGAAACATATGGCCCTATAATTTCTCAAGAAAAAGAGGATATTTTAAAAGGAGAAGCTATGGGGTTAAGAGCCATGCATCATTTTGATTTATTAAGACTGTACGGTCCTGTATATAGTGCTAATGCATCTGCAGAAGCGATACCTTATAATACAGAAGCTAAAGCTAATTTAAATGCTTTATTGCCAGCAACAGATGTAATTGCTAAAATTTTAGCAGATTTGGATGTGGCCGAACAATTATTGGAAAATGATCCTGTAAGAACCTATGGAAAAGTAGCAGTAAATCAAGAGTACGATGATGCTACAGGTTACAATGGTGAAGATTTTTATAGATTCAGAAATCTCAGATTAAACTATTATGCTATCAAAGCTCTACAAGCGAGGGTACATTTATATGCAGGAAATAAAGAAGCGGCCTTAATAGCGTCTAAAGTAGTCATTGATGAGGCTTCAACATGGTTTGAGTGGACAAGTCCTTCAGAAATAATTTCGGCAGGTGAAAATCCAGATCGTACATTTTCATCAGAAGTACTATTTGCCATTCACAATAATAACCTATATAATCAACATGCTAATTTATTTGATAGTTATTTAAATGGTTATGCAATTCTAGCAAGCGAAGACTCTCGTTTAAACACTGTTTTTGAGGGGAATCAAAATGACTACCGTTACATTTATACATGGATGATACCTGATGTTGGTGATCATACTTTTAGAACGTTTTTTAAATATGCAGATGTAGATAGCAACAGTAAAGCGTTTCGTTATAGACAACCATTAATTAGAATTAGTGAAATGTATTATATCGCAGCCGAAACAGAAGAAGATCCAGCAGTAGCTATAGATTATTTAAATACGGTACGCTATAATAGAGGTTTAGTAGACTTACCTTTAAGCGCAGATATCCAAAGTGAAATTCTAAAAGAATATCAAAAAGAATTTTACGGAGAGGGGCAATTATTCTTTTATTATAAAAGAAAGAATGCTTTAAGTATTCCTGATGGTTCTTCTACTACAGGAGATGTAATTATGGATACAAACAAATATGTAGTTCCGTTACCAGAATCAGAAACAGATTATCGTTAATAATAAAATTTTATTTTTTATGAAAAAATATATAAAAACAATAATTACGCTATGTGTTATAGCGTTCGCTTTTTCAGCTTGTGAAAAAGAAGAAATTGCAACCTTTAATGGTAAAGATGTTATTTATTTTCAGTGGGCCATAGATGGAAAAGAATTTGCATCCCAAAAAATAGATAGTACGGCTATTAGTTTTGCTTTAAAGTTGCCAACAGAAGTAACCGATTCTTTAATATTAGTTCCTGTAAAAATTCAAGGATATGTTAGTTCTAAAGATAGGTCTGTAACGGTGAAAGTTTTAGATGAGTCTACCGCTCAAAAAGATATTCATTATACAATTTCAGATAATATTATGATACCTGCAAATGAATATATTGGCTACATACCTGTCTCTTTTAATAGAACTGAAGATATGAAAGTAGAAGAGGTGTCTTTAAAAATTCAATTGTTAGAAAATGAGAGTTTTAAAGTGAACTTGTGGGGAGAAGAATTAAGTGATAATAATCCTAATCGAATTTTAAGCTATTCAGAATTTGAAATAACAATTTCAGATATGTTAACGGAGCCAGATAGATGGTCTGTATTAGAAAAATATTTAGGTGCATTTTCTGTGAAAAAATATTATTTGATTGCAGAAGTTAACGAAATTCCATTACCAAATTATAATGTTTTAACGTCGAGCTTTTGGCCAGACTTTTATGGTCATGTAGCTGTATTAAAAGCTTATTTAGAAGCTCAAAAAAATGCAGGGACTCCTGTTTTAGAAGAGGATGGTACAGAAATGGTTTTAGGACCTAATGCCTAATTAATTATTATTTAATTTAAATACATATAAAATGTTTAAAAAAATAAAAATACAACTTGTTTTAGTGCTTTTCACTTGCACGTTGATATGTTCTTGTCTTGAAGATCAGGGTAATTACAATTATACAGGAATAAATCAAATAGAAGTCGCAGGTTTAGAAGAAATATATTCTGTAGTTAGGTTTGATGAATTTAATATTGTTCCTGAATTAGTGAGCTCTCAAGATCAAAATGAAGAGAATACATATAGTTATAAATGGCAGGCATATCAGCCTGCAGATACAGGAGAAAATAGACTAGTAGATTTATCTTTTGAAAAAGATTTAAAAACCACTATTAATCTAATACCAGGAGATTATACTATTTATTATACTGTTAAAGATCAAAATACAGAGGTAGAATTTCAACATAGTTTTCAACTAAACGTAGTAAATAATATTTACGAAGGCTGGTTAGTTTTAAGTGATGTAAATGGCGTTGGTAGATTAGATATGGTGTCTTTAATTGAAAACGAGTATAGAACAGCGTATGATATTCTTAATGTTGTTGGTTCTGAATTAACATTGACAGGTACTCCAAAATTTGTTTATACCTACCCGTTTGAATCTAATTTTTATGGTATTTATGTTTCAACTACAGGTAATGGTACTGTTAAATTAGAGCCTAATACATTTACATGGAATAGCTCTTTTAATATCTCCGAAGAGTTTGTAACAAATCAACCAGAAGATTTAGAAGTTGATAATATAGTTGCTAAAGCAAGTCAAATGTCATATGCCGTTAAGGATGGAAATGTATATTACTATTTTAGTGTCTTTAGTTATAAATATAGTGCGCCTATAAACTCTATTAATGGTGTTTTATTTGAAGCTTCACCTTTTATAGGAAAAGGAACTTATTTTGGAAATTCAATTTTATACGATAACACCAACAAGCGTTTTATTAGAACAAACTTTGGTAGCTCAAGAGTCATGCCAACGGGTACACGTTTTAATTATACTACCGGTAAAGATTTGGAATATATGGTAGGTAATAATTTTAATAGTAGTGCTGGTGCTCAAATTTTTGCAGTGTTAAAAGACCCTATTGACAGCAAAAAATATTTAGCTTTATTTAATGCAACTAATAGTTCTCAGTCTTATTATGCTGAAGTGGTAGCGCCAGATTTTGACCAAGCAACAAGCTATGCTGTGAGTCCAAACTATGGGTATTTATTTTATGCTGTAGGAGGAAAAGTATATCAGTATGATTATTCTTTAAAAACTACAAAATTAATGGTAGATAAAGGTTCCGATGAAATCACAATGATAAAATTTAATGATTTTTTCTATTCTAATAGCGATTATGATGAATTAGGATTTCAATTAATTGTTTGTAGTTATGATGGCTCAGAAGGGACTATGGAATTATATGATGTACCACCTGTAAATGGTCAAATAGAATTAAAAACGTCATACTCTGGATTTGGCAAAATTAAAAGTGTTGCATACAGAGAACGTTAATAAGTTTTAAAAAGGGTTGTGTTACTATCAGCCCTTTTTTTATAACACCTAATGATATTAATAAAACAGAAGTGTAGTACGTTGTTAAAGACTAAAATTCTGTTGATTCTTTTTAAGTAATAACATTAAAAGTATATCTATAAAATATTATAGGTATAGCTTTTTACACCTATTTGTTTTTGAATATTTTCAAATAATTTTCTACAAATAACAATAAAAAAACTTATAATAAAAACGCACATGAATAAAGTATTATTTATATTGATAATGGCTTTTGGCCTTACGTCTTGCTCAAAAAAAACTAAATTAGATTATGTTTTATTAACGGGTAAAATAGACAATCTTAAAGATAAAGAAATAACCCTATTAAAAACGAATCGTTCCTACACCAAAAAGATAGTTGTAACTTCTGATGGTACTTTTAAAGATACGATGAAAATAAAGTCAGGTTTTTATAGATTAATTTCTGGTAAAAATAAAGTAGTTTTTTATTTAGAAAATGGGTATGACCTTAATATTAAAGCAGATGCAGATAATTTTAAGTCATCTCTTAATGTTTCAGGAAAAGGTGCTGGCGCTACAAAATATCTAGCTATTAAGGGAGATATTTCTTCAAATTTAAGAACAGGAGAAACTTCTTTTTTTAAACTAAAAGAGACGAAATTTTTAACTACTGCAAAGAAAATTAAAACAACGCTCCATCAGGTTTTAGATACCATGCAAGGGGTGTCAGAAAACTTCAAGGCTTTAGAAAATAGAAATATTAATTACTCTTATGTATATCAATTATCACATTTTAAAAAATTTAATAAAATTAATGATGAGGTTTCACAAGAACTGAAAAAAGAGTTACAAAAAATAGATTTTAATAGTGAAGAAGATTATAGATTTTCAGGGGCTTACTATACATTAATTGGTGATTATTACACAGGTCAAGTTAAAGAATTAGTTAAAACAGATTCTATAGATCGTGGCTTAGCTTCAATAAAAACGTATTCTAAAATTTCAAATCAAACCATTAAAAATGAGTTGATATATATTCAAGCACGTATGTCTATTGCACAGACGGAAAGTTTAGATGTATTTTATGAAACATACATGAATGCTTCTACAGACGAAAAAAACAATGCCAAAATTTCTGAAATCTATCATAGCCTTAAAAAGGTTTCTGAATACAAGTTTTCTCCAAAATTTATTGATTATGAAAATTATGCTGGAGGAACTAGTTCTTTAGATGATTTTAAAGGGAAATATGTTTATATAGATATTTGGGCAACTTGGTGTGGTCCGTGTTTAGGACAAATACCATATTTAAAAAAATTAGAAAAAAAATATCATAATAAAAACATCGAATTTTTAAGTATTTCCATAGATCAAAAAAAGAATTATGATAAGTGGAGAACTATGATTAAGGAAAAAGAACTTGGAGGAGTTCAATTATTAGCTGATAATAATTTTAATTCACAGTTTATAAAGGATTATGCAATTAGTGGTATTCCAAGATTTATCTTATTAGATCCCCTAGGTAAAATTATTGATGCAAATGCACCAAGACCATCAGATGAGAAGTTAATCAAGTTATTTAATGAACTTGATCTATAATTATTACAGCTCCTAAAATAAAGATATAAATTATGAGAATTAGTTATTTAACAGGTGCTTTAATGGCACTAGCCTTGGTTAGTTGTGGATCGATTAATAATATACATGATGATTTCCATTTGAATAGTAATACCGTTAAGGTTACTAAACCAGAAAACAGTTCGGTGTTCCTTAATAACGCAATGGAAAAAGCAAAGGAACTATTAAGTGAAAATGCATACACACCCTTTGAGGTTTTACAAAAACAAAAGGAAAATAAAACTGAAGTGAAATTTAAAGTGTCTATGTATAAAAGTGGTGATTCTAAAATAAAAACAGGAAACGAAATATATAATTATTTAAAGGAGCGTACTTTATATATAGGAGATTCTTTTTTATGTACGAGATGTCCCAATATGCATTTAAGTAATGCGTCGGGGTTTGTTATAAACGAAGATGGTATAATCGTTACAAATTATCATGTAATTGATGTGAAAGGAAATTTAAAATCATCTGCTATTTTCGCAATTGATGATAAAGGTAATGTGTATTCTGTTGCTGAGGTTTTGTCTGCTAGTAAATTAAATGACATAGCTGTTCTGCAGTTAGATATGCAAGGAAAGAAACTAAAAGCTTTGGAGTTGGCAGAAAAAGAATTAATAGGAGAAGATGTGTTTATGATGGGACATCCTTTTGAAAAAACTTTTTTTATGTCTAAAGGTATAGTGGCTAGAGAATATCTTAAAGGTCGTACAAACATGCCTAAAATATCTATAACTGCAGATTTTGGTACAGGGGCAAGTGGAGGGCCTGTAGTTAATAGTTACGGACAATTAATAGGTGTTGTAAGTGCTACTTCTTCTCATTATACAATGGGGTCTAAAACAAATCGAGACATACAAATGGTTATAAAAGAAGTGGTACCAGTTAGTGTCTTAAATAACTACATTAATTAAAGGTCTTTTAATACTTAATTATAAAACGTATCAGCCTTTTATTTGGTATTTACGTCTTTGTCTTAAGGTTATATTAATCTCTTTCTATTATTATTTATCTAGAAATTATTTGAGTTAATTAGTCGGTAAACTAATACAAATAGAGATTAACAAAGGGTTGTTAAATAAATAACAACCCTTTAATAAAATATAAATTTAGAAATATGAAAAAACTTACATTATTACTAACGTTATTAGTTTTTGCTATTGGTAACGCTCAGATTTTAGAACCTTTAACATGGTCTACATCTGTAAATAAAATATCAGATAAAGAATATGAATTAGTAGCCGAAGCAGACATAGAAACGAACTGGCATTTATATTCACAATATGTACCTAAAGAAGGGCCAATACCTACTACGTTTTCATTTAAAAGTAGTTCCAATTATTTAAAAAAAGGAAATACAAAGGAAGCGATAGGAGAAATTATAAATGATCCTGTTTTTAATATGGAAATTAAATTTTTTGAAACCAAAGCTTTATTTAAGCAACGCATTTTAATAAAAGAAAAAATGCCATTTAGTGTCTATGCTACTGTAGAGTTTATGGTTTGTGACGATACTAGGTGTTTGCCTCCAAGTGAAGAAGGTTTAATTTTTAATATCAAATAGTTTAAGATAGATTTTATAAATGAAAAAACTAATTTTTTTATACGTTTTATTAACCTTTACCATAGGTTATTCGCAAATTTTAGATCCAGTAACATGGAGTACTTCTGTTGAAAAAATATCAGATACCGAGTATATTTTAGTGTCAAAAGCGACCATAGAAGAGGGGTGGCATTTATATGCTCAAACAGTTCCAGAAGATGGTCCCATACCTACCACATTTATTTATGATGATAGTGAAGGGGCTTTTAAAATTTTAGGAAATACTTCTGAAGAAGTAGGGCACACTGTAGACGATCCTGTGTTTGGTATGACGATTAAATTCTTCGAAAAAACAGCAACGTTTAAACAAAAAATTACGGTTGAAAAAGAAGTTGCGACTATTGATGGTTTTGTGGAGTTTATGGTGTGTGATGATACTCGATGTTTATCGCCTACAGAGGTTGAGTTAACATTCAGTCTTCGAGGTATGTCCGAGAAAGAGGCACAGGTTATTTCATATAAATCTCTATCAAAAAACATCCCCGAAGAATCAGGACAAGGGTTGTGGGGTATATTTTTTATAGCCTTTTTATCAGGTTTAGCAGCTTTGTTAACACCATGTGTGTTTCCTATGATTCCGATGACAGTTAGTTTTTTTACTAAACAAAGTAAAACCAAAGCAGCAGGTATAAAAAATGCGGTTACTTATGGTATTTGTATCATTGTTATCTATTTGTTATTAGGTATCGCTGTAACTGGAATTTTTGGTGCAGATGCGTTAAATGCGCTAGCTACTAATGTTTGGTTTAATATTTTTTTCTTTTTATTATTGGTCATTTTTGCGGTGTCTTTTTTAGGAGCATTCGAAATTATGTTACCAAATTCATGGGCTAATAAAGTCGATTCACAAGCTGATCGGGGAGGCTTTATCGGTATTTTCTTTATGGCATTGGCTTTAGCTATTGTATCATTTTCTTGTACAGGTCCCATTGTTGGAACTTTATTAGTTGAAGCAGCTTCTAAAGGTGGGGTAGCGCCAGTGGTAGGTATGTTTGGGTTTTCATTAGCTATTGCCTTACCCTTTGCCCTTTTTGCTGCTTTTCCGGGTTGGTTAAATTCTTTGCCCAAATCAGGAGGTTGGTTAAACACTGTTAAAGTTTTTCTAGGTTTTTTAGAATTAGCATTAGCTTTCAAGTTTTTATCACAGGCCGATTTAGTTTTACAAGCTCATTTACTAGAACGTGAAGTGTTTTTAGCTATTTGGATTACAATTTTTGGAACTTTAGCATTTTATTTATTCGGAAAAATACAACTGCCACATGATTCACCATTACCTCATATTTCCATAGGGAGATTAAGTTTAGGGTTAGTTGTTTTATCATTTACTATTTATATGATACCTGGACTTTGGGGAGCTCCATTAAATTTAATAAGTGCTTTCCCTCCACCATTAGAATATAGTGAGTCGTCATACGGTGTTGGGTATTCTAGAATGGGGACATCTTCAGTTTTAAGTGTTAATGAAGGTTTACCAGATGGTGCACATTTATTAGCTCCTCATGATATTTTAGCCTTTAATGATTATGATAAAGGTTTAGCTTACGCTAAAAAAATAGGCAAACCTGTTATGATTGATTTTACAGGTTGGGCATGTGTAAATTGTCGAAAAATGGAACAAAACGTTTGGCCAAACCCAAAAGTTTTAAACATTCTTAAAAATGAGGTCGTTTTAATCTCATTATATGTAGATGATAAGCGCCCATTAGAAGCAAATGAAGTTACGGAGTCTAAACTAAGACCAGGTAAACAGTTAAAGTATATTGGTCAGAAATGGAGTGAATTACAAACCATTAGGTATAAAGCCAATTCACAGCCGTTTTATGTATTGATGGATCACAACGAAGAAAATTTATTACCTCCTGTTGGTTATATGTCTAATCCAGAAGATTATCATTCATGGCTTCAGACGGGAATTGAAAGCTTTGAGAAATAATTTGGATAGTAGGTTAAAGCTAACAATAAATCAGATACAGTTTAATTATTGTATTACAAGTTTCTTATTTATAGTTAAAATATCTTCATTGAGGTCATAGTCTTCTTCATTGAGCCATTTTTTAAATCGTTCAATTCTATTTTTAAAATTTTGATATGAAATCCTATTTAGAACCTTGGATTTGGTGTCTAATGCTAAGTCTAAGTCAAAAGAAGTGTTAATGGGGTAGAGGATCGGTGTTTCTTGTACAGCCTTTTTTTCAAGATACACTGGAGTTTTCTCTTGTGTTGGTGTACTGTTGACTTCGCTTTTTTCAGGAGAAAGAAGATTTTCGATAAATTCAGCTAAAGAACTATTATCTTCATAGGGATTGAAGCCTTTTGATAAAACATATTGTAAACTTTCTTTTAATTGAGTTAAGATGTGTATTCTACTTCTTTTATCCTTATAAAGGTTGACTCCAGCTTTTATATTAGTTTGCCTTTTTAGTTTTCCTGTAATTGGATCTGATCTCTAATTGAATAATAGACATACCAACTTTTGGATAATGCTTCTTTTTTATCTTTTTTTGACAGTTTAGACCAAGCTCCAATATCAGCTCCTCTAGTGAATATTTTTGGCTCTGAATAATTCAATTTCATAGGGCAATCGTGTACTTTATCGTGTACTCTTTGTAAAAGTAAGAAAAATGTAGACATAAAAAAACGAATTGTGAGACACAATTCGTTGATTTAATTAACATTAAGTTTGTAGCGAGAACGGGATTTGAACCCGTGACCTCAGGGTTATGAATTCTAAAAAATAGATATCAAAATAAATTAAATGTATTGGTAATTAATTGTTTGTTAGTGTTTTAGTTTTTTCTGATATTAAATGGTTTCATATAATATCAGCAAATGTTGTACCTATGTTGTACCTGAATTTTGTGTCTTTAGTTTAATAAATTTAACAAAGAGTTTTCAATTAAAGCAGTTTTAATAAAAAAAGTAAATTCTCAAAAATTATATCCTATTTCACTCAGGATTATAAAGGATAGAAAAGCTACTTTTATTTTTATTGGTCAATATATAAAACAAATTGACAGGGATAATAAAAATTGTGCTGTTAAAAAGTCTCACCCTGATTTTTTATATAGCAATTAACTTATTTTAAATAAAAAGTCTGAGGCCAATAAAAAATTAATTGATGCTGAGATAGAATTAAACTATCAGTAGGTAACAGCAATAAAAAGTAAAGTTTTAAATTAAAAAAACGAAAACTTTTTTTAATAGCTAACTATTATTTGAATCAACTAAAAAATAGAAAACAATTTCATCAGGTAGATATCGAAAAATAGCGCATTCTCAAAATGGTATACATAAGGTCATGTCGTAATTAAGTCGCTGTTTTTGGTTTTATTCAAATTCAAAAGAATAACTAAAAGATATTCTAGATTTATTAAAGAAAAAGCAAAAAGTATTTTTTATTGAAAGGAATGAAATAAAAGAGCAAAGCAAATAAAATCTAAAAAAAAACTGAATTATAAAGATTGTAAACTTTATATAAATAATAGTTTTAGTTTTTCTAATTTTTTAATCTACTTACTGTCTTTTGTAATTGGTAATCTAAAATTTCTCTTTATTAATAGGGTAATTTGCTTATTCTATAATACATCATGCACGTTTTTTGTTATTGCTTTAATGGGTTTAAAAGTAATTTTATTACTCGATAAAAGGCTTAAGAATTATAAACGGTATTAGGCCATTTTTTTTAACTTAAAACAATAAGGTTTGTATTATTTAGGATTAGATATTGGGAGTTCTTCTATAAAAGCGGCTTTGGTAGAAGTAGAAACGGGAAAGAGTTTAGGAGTTGTACAAGAACCTAAAGAAGAAATGGGGATGTTTGCTCAAAAAAATGGTTGGGCAGAACAAAAACCAAACGACTGGTGGATGCATATTTGCAATGCAATTACAAAGCTAAAAAAAGAATACAATATAAGTAGAACTCAAATTAAAGGGATTGGTATTTCGTATCAAATGCACGGTTTGGTTTTAGTAGATAAAAAAGGAAATCCACTTCGTAAAAGTATTATTTGGTGCGATAGTAGAGCCGTTGCAATAGGAAACAATGCTTTTAATAAGATTGGCGAAGAAAAATGTGCTTCACATTTATTAAACTCACCAGCAAATTTTACCGCATCTAAATTAAAATGGGTACAAGAAAATGAACCAGATATCTACAGTCAGATTCATAAATTTATGTTGCCTGGAGATTATGTAGCTTATAAATTTTCAAACAAAATAAATACCACTATTTCTGGTTTATCAGAAGGTATTTTTTGGGATTTCAAAGAAAACACAATTGCAGATTTTCTTTTAACACATTATGGTATCAATAAAAATTTGGTACCAGATATCGTAGACACCTTTGGTATTCAATCTTTAGTAGATGAAAAAGGAGAAGCAGAAAGCGGAATCGCTGCTGGGACTCCAATTTTTTATAGAGCAGGAGATCAACCAAATAATGCATTGTCATTAAATGTATTTAATCCAGGCGAAGTTGCTGCAACAGGTGGTACATCTGGTGTTGTATATGCAGTTACAGAAAGTTTATCAGGAAAAGAAAGCACACGTGTAAATAATTTTGCACACGTAAATTATACAAAATCCAATCCAATAATCGGGAAACTTTTAAATATCAACGGAGCCGGAATTCAGTACCGTTGGTTGTTAAATAACCTGGCAGTAGACTCTTATGAAGAGATGAATATTTTAGCCTCAGAAATTCCTGTTGGTTCAGATGGCGTTTGCTTAATTCCTTTTGGTAACGGAGCAGAGCGTATGCTAAACAATAAAGAAATTGGTACCCGAATTGTAAACATGAACCTAAATAACCATCACAAAGGGCATATGTGTAGAGCTGCCTTAGAAGGTATTGCTTTTTCATTTGTGTACGGTATGGAAATCATGAAATCAGACGGAATTAAGCCTAGCGTTATTAGAGCAGGAAACGACAATTTATTCCGTTCAGAAATATTTGCAAACACGGTAGCAACCTTAATAGAGCAAGAAATTGAAATCTATAATACAACCGGAGCTATTGGTGCGGCAAGAGCAGCAAATTTACACAAAGGCGATTTCGAAGCTTTCGGAAAAGTAATTATGGACAATGACCATGTTATGACTTTTATGCCTTTTAAAGACCAAAAACCTTATTTAGAGGCTTATAACAACTGGAAAAAAGAATTAGAACTTGTTTTAAAAAATCAATAAAATAATAAAATTTAGGGCGTTCCCTAAAAAGGTCGGGCTTTACATTATATCTTTTTGCAAAAAAGCAAAAAGGATGTCATTTCAATCCCTAACGCAATACAACACAATAAAAAAATTATACAAATAAACAATTAAACAACATTTAAAGATGGCAAATAAAGAATATTTTAAAGGAATCAACAAAATTCAATTCGAAGGTAAAGAGTCAGACAATCCAATGGCTTTTAAATACTACAATCCAGAACAAGTAGTAGCAGGTAAAAAGATGAAAGAATGGTTTAAATTCTCAATCGCTTATTGGCATACATTCTGTGGTCAAGGAGGAGATCCTTTTGGTCCAGGAACACAAAGTTTTGGTTGGGATAAATCTACAGACGCAGTACAAGCAGCAAAAGACAAAGCAGATGCCGCTTTTGAATTTATCAACAAAATAGGTTTTGATTATTTCTGTTTTCACGATTACGATTTAATTCAAGAAGGCGCAACCTTTGCAGAATCTGAAGCAAGATTAAATGCCATTACAGATTACATAAAAGGGAAACAAGCAGAAAGTGGTGTAAAATTATTATGGGGAACAGCCAACTGTTTTTCGAATCCACGTTATATGAATGGAGCTTCTACAAATCCAGATTTTGATGTAGTTGCCAGAGCAGGAGGTCAGGTTAAATTGGCTTTAGATGCTACTATTAAATTAGGTGGAGAGAATTATGTTTTTTGGGGAGGTAGAGAAGGTTACATGTCTTTATTAAACACAGATATGGGACGTGAGTTAGACCACATGGGGCAGTTTTTAACCATGGCAAGAGATTATGCTAGAGCACAAGGTTTTAAAGGATCTTTCTTTATTGAGCCTAAACCAATGGAGCCAATGAAACATCAATATGACTTTGATTCTGCAACTGCAATCGGATTCTTAAAAGAATATGGTTTAGACAAAGATTTTAAAATGAATATTGAGGTTAACCACGCAACTTTAGCACAACACACTATGCAGCACGAAATGGCTGTTGCTGCCAAAGCAGGCATGTTAGGAAGTATAGATGCAAACAGAGGAGATTACCAAAATGGTTGGGATACAGACCAGTTTCCAAACAACATACAAGAAGTTACAGAAGCAATGTTAGTTTTCTTAGAAGCAGGAGGTTTACAGGGTGGTGGCGTTAATTTTGATGCAAAAATCAGAAGAAATTCTACGGATATGGACGATGTTTTTCACGCACATATTGGTGGAGCAGATACATTTGCAAGAGCATTAATTACTGCAGATAAAATTATGACTTCTTCTTCTTATAATTCTTTAAGAGAAAAAAGATATAGTTCTTTTGATGCAGGAAAAGGAAAGGATTTTGAAGCAGGGAAATTAGAATTAAAAGACCTATACAACATTGCGCAAGAAAATGGGGAATTAACATTACAAAGTGGTAAACAAGAGTTGTTTGAGAATATTATCAATCAACATATATAAAACGAAGAGACCTTTCAAAATTTAATTTTGAAAGGTCTTTTAATAAAACTTAGTTATAAAAAAGACACACAAACTAACTTCTAGAAAACTATGGGGAAATCAACAAATTCAGGGTATCTTATTAAGTTAACATTAGTAGCCACTTTAGGCGGATTACTATTTGGTTATGATACCGGTGTAATTTCAGGAACTGTAGGTTCTCTAGATAGTTTTTTTGTAATTCCAAAAGGATTATCAGAAACAGCTGCAAGTGCTTTTAAAGGGTTTTTAGTGTCAAGTGCATTAATAGGTTGCATTATTGGTGGTGTTTTTGGAGGGGTAGTCAGTAAAAAATTAGGAAGAAAAAAAGGGTTAATCTTAGCCGCAATTTTGTTTTTAATTTCAGCTTTAGGTTCTGCAATGCCAGAAATGTTTATAGGTACTTTAGGTGAGTTAGACCATACATATTCAACCATATTTATTGTGTATAGAATTATTGGAGGTATTGGAGTTGGGTTAGCATCTATGTTATCACCACTATACATAGCAGAAATTGCACCTGCAAAAAGTAGAGGTAAGTTAGTTTCTTTTAATCAATTAGCCATTGTTGGTGGCTTTATGGTAGTTTATTTTGTAAACTATTTTATTTCTAGAAGTGGAGGTTCAGATGCTTGGTTAAATTCTGTTGGTTGGAGATGGATGTTTGCTTCAGAGGTAATACCTGCAGGCTTGTTTTTAGGACTTTTATTCTTTGTGCCAGATACACCTCGTTCTTTAATGTTGCGAAACAAACCAGAAGAAGCGTTAGAAGTTTTAGTAAAAGTAAATGGAGAAGAAGAAGGAAATAGAGTTTTGACAGAAATAGAAGCTTCTATGAACGAAAAAACTTCAGGCCATATCTTGTCTTTTGGTTGGTTGGTAATTATCATTGGAGTTTTACTTTCTATTTTTCAACAATTTGTAGGGATTAATGTGGTATTGTACTACGCACCAGAAATTTTCAAAACCATTTCATCAGGTACGGATAGTGCCTTGTTAATGACCATTATTGTAGGTATTGTAAACTTCTTATTTACTATTGTTGCTGTAAAAACAGTAGATAAATATGGTAGAAAACCGTTAATGATTATTGGAGCAGCAGGTATGGCAGTAGCTATGGTAAGCTTAGGTTTTGTGTTTTATGTAGGAGCAACAGGCTATTTTGCATTGTTTTGTATGATGTTGTATGTGGCAAGTTTTGCTATGAGTTGGGGGCCTGTAACTTGGGTTCTGTTAGCAGAGATTTTTCCTAATAAAATTAGAGGAAAAGCTTTGGCAATTGCGGTTGCAGCACAATGGATATCTAACTATTTAGTGTCTTTAACATTCCCAATGATGAATGATAATTCATACTTAACAGGGCTATTTAACCATGGTTTTGCGTATTGGGTATATGGTATTATGAGTGTTCTGGCAATGTTATTTATTATGAAATATGTTCCGGAAACAAAGGGTAAAACATTAGAAGAAATGGAAAGTCTTTGGAAAAAGAAATAATTAAAAAAAAAATCCTAATTGAAGCTATTATTTCTCAATTGGGTTAATTTATAAATTTAAAAAAATGAATACAAAAATAGACCAACAATCGGCTGACAATATTAGAGCTTTAGCGGTTGCAATGGTAGAAAAAGCAAACTCTGGGCATCCTGGAGGACCAATGGGAGGTGCAGATTTTATGCACATTCTATATTCAGAATTCTTTAATTTCGATCCGTCAGATATGACTTGGGCATTCAGAGATCGTTTTTTTATGGATGCTGGTCATTTATCAACTTTAATGTATGCGCAATACTATCTTTTAGGAAATTATAAAAAGGAAGATGTTGCTAATTTTAGACAATGGGGTTCAATTACTCCTGGGCATCCAGAAGTTGATGTTGCAAGAGGTATCGAAAACACATCTGGACCTTTAGGTCAGGGGCATACTATGGGAGTTGGTGCAGCTATTGCAGCAAAATTCTTAAAAGCTCGTTTTGGTAACTGGATGGATCATAAGGTATATGGTTTTATTTCTGATGGTGGAGTGCAAGAAGAAATATCTCAAGGAGCAGGAAGAATTGCAGGTCATTTAGGGTTGAACAATTTTATTATGTTCTACGATTCTAATGATATTCAATTATCTACATCAACAGATGAAGTTACTTCTGAAGATACAGCCATGAAGTATGAAGCTTGGGGTTGGAAAGTAGTAACTATTGATGGTCATAACCATGATGAAATAAGAAAAGCATTAAAAGACGCAAATGCCGAAACAGAAAAACCAACCTTAATTATTGGTAAAACCATCATGGGTAAAGGATGTGTTTCTGCAGATGATTCAATTTTTGAAGGTGAATGTGAATTACACGGTCAGCCAATTGGAGCAACAGGAGCAGATTATGCAAAAACCTTATTAAATTTAGGCGCAAATCCGGAAAGTCCTTTTGATATTTATGAAGATGTAAGTGTTTTTTATAAAGAATTATTAGAAAGAAAAATTGAAGAAGCTAAAAGTAAGAAAGTAGATATTTCTATTTGGAGAGAAGCAAATCCTGAATTAGCGATAAAATTAGATTTCTTTTTATCAGGAGAATTACCAGAATTAGATTTCGAAGGAATAGAACATAAAGCAGGATTGGCAACAAGAGCAGCTTCTTCTGGAGTTTTAGGGTATTTAGCTGAGAATGTAGAAAACATGATTGTTTCTTCTGCAGATTTATCAAATTCTGATAAAACAGACGGATTTTTAAAGAAAACACATGCGCTTAAAAAAGGAGATTTTAGCGGATCATTTTTACAAGCAGGTGTTGCAGAATTAACCATGTCTTGTATTGCAAACGGAATTGCATTACATGGTGGAATTATTCCTGTAGTAGCTACTTTCTTTGTATTTTCAGATTATATGAAACCAGCGATTCGTTTAAGCGGAATTCAAGAATTGGGAGTGAAATATGTGTGGACTCATGATGCATTTAGAGTTGGAGAAGATGGGCCAACACATCAACCAGTAGAACAAGAAGCACAAATTCGTTTGTTAGAAAAATTGAAAAACCATAGTGGAAATCCAAGTTTTATGGCTTTACGTCCTGCTGATTCTGCAGAAACAAGTGTAGCTTGGAAAATGGCTTTAGAAAATAAAAATACACCAACAGGTTTAATTTTATCAAGACAAGGCATTAAAGATTTACCAACCAAAGGAACGTCATCAAGATATAAAGAAGCTTTAGCAGCAGAAAAAGGTGGTTATTTGGTAAAAGAAGTAGCAAACCCAGATGTTGTTTTAGTTGCAAATGGATCTGAAGTAGCAACATTAGTAGCTGCAGCAGAAATTTTAGAATCAGAAAACGGATTGAAAGTAAATATTGCTTCTGTAATTTCTGAAGGAGTGTTTAGGTTACAATCTAAGGAATATCAACAAAGTGTTATACCTAAAAATAAACCATTATTCGGCTTAACTGCAGGTTTACCAGTAAACTTAGAAGGTTTGGTTGGTGATGCAGGTAAAGTGTTCGGATTGGATCATTTTGGATATTCTGCACCAGCAACAATCTTAGATGATAAATTTGGATTTACAGGAGAAAAAGTAAGCCAACAAGTATTAGAATATTTAAAAACAGTATAAAATTAAAAGTATGAAATTTTTTATAGATACAGCAAATTTAAATGATATTGCAGAAGCAGAAGCTTTAGGAGTTTTAGATGGAGTAACAACAAATCCATCTTTAATGGCAAAAGAAGGAATTACAGGGGCAGAGAATATTTTAAATCATTATAAAAAGATTTGTGACATTGTAGAAGGAGATGTTTCTGCAGAAGTAATTGCTACAGATTATGATGGAATGATTGAACAAGGAGAAGAGTTAGCAGCGTTGCACTCTCAAATTGTTGTAAAATTACCAATGATAGCAGATGGTGTAAAAGCATGTAAATATTTTTCTGATAAAGGAATTAAAACAAACGTAACGTTAGTTTTTTCTGCAGGACAAGCATTATTAGCTGCAAAAGCAGGAGCAACGTATGTGTCTCCTTTTTTAGGACGTTTAGATGATATTTCTACAGATGGCTTACATTTGATTAAAGAAATTAGACAGATCTATGATAATTATAGTTTTAAAACACAAATTTTATCTGCATCTGTAAGAAATAGAATGCATGTTATTAACTGTGCTAAATTAGGATCTGATGTGATGACTGGACCTTTATCATCAATTACGGGGTTGTTAAAACATCCTTTAACAGATAGTGGATTGGCACAATTTTTAGAAGATTATAAGAAGGGGAATTAGTGTTGGGATTCTTGTTATGAAGAAGAAAAAAGGTAAATTCTATGTAGAGTTTACCTTTTTTTATGCAATAATATTTTTAAGATAAACCTTGTAAATTATAGGTTAATAGTACCTTTTGCTCAATCTATAACACTTCATGCACGTTTTTTGTTATCCATTAATTTAGTTTAAATGTAATTTTATTCTTTTAAAAAGTTCTATTAACTCAAAATTTAATTTTATGTCAATAAACAAAAGAAGTTTTAGTCTCTATTTCTTAGTACTTGTTTTTAATTTTACTTTATTTTCTCAAGGAAAAATTGAAGGAAAATTAGAAAAATGGAACAAAGTAACCATTCATTTTGATTATAAAGAATTTAGTGAAAACGATGAAGATAATCCTTTCTTAAATTATAGATTAAATGTAACTTTTAAAAACGGAGATGAAGAAATCACAATTCCTGGTTTTTTTGCTGCGGATGGAAATTCTGCAGAAACAAGTTCTAAAAAAGGAACTGTTTGGCAAGTGCGTTTTATGCCTAATAAAATAGGAAAATGGACTTATGAAGCTTCTTTTAAAAAAGGAAATGAAATTGCTATAAATGATGATGAAAAAGCAGGGGAATCTGTTGGTTTTGATAACGAAACCGGTAGTTTTGTAATAAAAGAGAGTGCAGATAGAACCAATGGACGATTAATTTACAAAGACGAACGTTATTTGTATTATTCAGAATCTAACAAACCATTTTTAAAAGGTGGTGCAGATAGTCCAGAAAACTTTTTGGCGTATTATGAGTTTGATGAAACTCCAGCAACTCATAAGTATCAACCACATTTTAAGGATTGGAAAGAAGGTGATCCAACTTGGCAAAACGGAAAAGGGAAAAACATTATTGGAGCATTAAATTATTTGGCATCTAAAGGAATGAACTCTGTTTATTTTTTAACAATGAATGTACAAGGAGATGGAGATGATGTTTGGCCTTGGGCTACTAAAAATGACAGAACTCGTTTTGATACAAGTAAATTAGATCAATGGGAAATTGTCTTTGATCATATGGATCATTTAGGTTTGATGTTGCATATTGTTACTCAAGAAACAGAAAACGAATTGTTATTAGATATTGGTGAGTTAAAAACGCAACGTAAATTATATTACCGAGAATTAATTGCAAGATTTGCACATCATTTAGCAATTACCTGGAATTTAGGTGAAGAAAATGGGCCTGTACATTGGTCTCCTAAAGGGCAAAATGATGCTGATAGAAAAGCGATGGCAAAGTATATTAAAACACATGATCCTTATCAGAATTTTGTGGCTTTACACACACATTCTATTCCAAAAGAGCAAGATTTGTATTTAGAGCCTTTGTTAGGCTATGAGTTTTTAGACGGTTCTTCTATGCAAACAAATAGTCCAGATTCAATTCATAATATCACTAAAAAATGGGTTAATGAATCTCAATTAACCGGAAAAAAATGGATTGTTACACAAGATGAAATCGGGCCTGCAGAAATAGGAGCAAAACCAGATGCAGATGATCCTGATCACGATAATATAAGACATAAAGTTTTATGGGGAAATTTAATGGCTGGTGGTGCCGGAGTAGAGTGGTATTTTGGGTATAAATATGCGCACAATGATTTAAACTGTGAAGATTGGAGATCAAGAGAAAACGTTTGGAACCAAACAAAACATGCATTAGACTTTTTTAATAAGTACTTATCTTTCGATAAAATGCAATCTGCAGATGGCTTAACAGATAATCCAAATGATTATGTTTTTGTAGAAAATGATAAAACGTATGCTATTTATTTACCAGAGGTAAAAGAAACTAAAATCAATTTATTTGGTGCACCCAAAAAGTACACAGTTAAATGGTACAATCCAAGAAGTGGCGGAAAACTAGTAAACGGTTCTATTAAAAAAATTACAGGTGGAAGTGAAAAATCAATTGGTTTTCCACCAAATAAAGATAAAGATTGGGTTGCACTGATTATAGCAACCAAAAATGAAAAAGAAAGTCCGAATGAAAATGAGCAAAAAATTATCAGTTTAAATGCGATTCAAGATTTTGAGCTATTAAAAAATGATGGTTTAGAATATTACAAAGATTTTCCAAACAACGTATTGGCAATTGAAGCATCAGAAGAAAATAATAGAGACAAATTTGCAACGGCAATTGCTAAATTTAAAGGAGTTACAGGTATTTATAATTTTACTTTTGTAACTACCGCAGAAAATGATGGGGAATCTGAATATGTAATTAAAATTAATGGTACTGATTTAGATACAATTAAAAACCCTAGAGTTTCTGTAGATTTTAAAAATGTTAGACACCAAATTGAGAATGTCTTTTTACATGAAAATGATATCCTAGAAATAACCTCTAAGGCAGTTACCAATGGTTTAATTCCAGAAGGAAATGAAACAGCTTGGTCTAGAGGAAGATGGAATTCTATTACTTTTACTCCTAAAGATTATTCGTTGCTAAAAATACTAGCAGACACAAAATCTTTTGAAGAAAAAGACGGAATGTTAGAAATTGAAGCTGAAAATTATCATTATAAAAATAACAACAGCACAAAGAGAAATTGGGTTGTAAGATCTTTGGATGATAAAATAAGCGGAGAAAACTATAGTAATTCAGCTAATAAAAACAGTTATATTCAAGCATTACCAGATACTAGGGTTACACATGATGATACACTTATTTTAGGTGAAAATTTCTTTCCGGTTTCGGGTACAGGAGGTGTAATTTCTTATAAAATAAAAATAAATAATCCCGGAAAATATTATATTTGGGTAAATGCACTTTCTACCGGTACAGAAGATAATGGAGTACATGTTGGTTTTAATGAAAATTGGCAAGAAAGCGGAGCAAGAATGCAATGGTGCGATGGTAAAAATGAATGGACTTGGTCTTCTGCACAAAGAATGACAGATAATCATTGTGGTACAGAAAAAACAATTTACTTAAACTTTGATAAATCAGGAGAATACGTGTTGTCTTTTTCTATGAGAGAAGATGGTTTTAAAATGGATCGTTTTATTCTAACAAAAAACAGTAAATTTAGTCCTAATTAAAATTCAATATTATGCAACTTAAATGGGGTATTACTTTTATTTTGTCTTTATGTACATTTTTCTGTATACATATAGAGGCACAAAATAAAACGCAAAATTTTAATTTTGAAACAATAAAAGAAGGTATCTCTAAAGTTGGTATTTATACGATTATACAAGACAATTACGGTTTTATTTGGATAGGAACAAATGGATCTGGTTTGTATAAATTTGATGGTCTTGATTACACTTCTTACAAGTTTATGCAAGAAGATGCAACCTCTATAAGTAGTAATTTGGTGTTTTCTTCCTATTTAGATAAAGATAATAACCTTTGGGTTGGTACAGAAGATGGTTTAAATCTTTATGATAGAGATTTAGATCAGTTTAAAAAAATATCTGTTGGGCTATTAGATAATGCTAATATATCTGTTTTAAGTATTCTAGAATCTAGAGGTAACCTTTACATTGGTACAAGGTTAAATGGTTTATTTAAGCTTAATTTAAAAACGAATAAAATACAAAGAATAGCTTGTAAAGATAATAGTAGACCAGCTATAAATAGTATACAAAAGATTAAAAACGGTACTATATTTTTGGGTACAAGTTTAGGATTAAGAAAGTTAGATACTCTAAACTCAACAATTTTAAAACCTAAAAAAATAGAGGATTCCAATATTTTAAATTTCGCGATACCTATTCAAACTTTATTGGTAGATAATGACAATAATTTATGGGCAGGAAGCTACACCAAAGGTGTTTTTAAGTATCAATTTAAAGATGATAATATTGTTGATTTTTCGCAATTTCCGATAACTGAAAAACGCATCTTATCTTTAGTAGAATTAGCCGATAAAACCTTTCTGTTTGGTTCAGAAAATGACGGTCTTTTTCACATGGATTCTAATGGTGCTTTAATAAAAAACTACCTCTATAATAAAAAAGACAAAAATAGTATCCGTTCAAATTCAATTTGGTCATTATTTGTTGATAAAAGTAAGAGGGTATGGATGGGGTATTACAATAATGGAGTTGTAGTTAGTGATCATTTATTTGATAAGTTCGATAACATAGAGAGTTTAGAAAATAATCCAAATTCTTTGCAGATAGGATCTGTTACAGGTATTGTAAGAGATGCTCATGATAAATTATGGATTACTATGGATGGTGGTGGTATTGATGTTTTTGATATTAAAACATCTAAAGTAGACCATATTAATAAAGTTAATGATAAAGCATATTCGGGGCTTACTAGTAATCACATTCAAACTATTTTTATTGATAGTAAAAAGAATATTTGGGCAGGTAGTTGGGATAATGGAATTTACGTTTTAAAAGATGGATTTAAAAATATTACAAATATCAATATCAAAAGTTCAAATGGAAAACTATTTTCTAACGCTATCTTAAGTTTTGCAGAAGATAAAGATGGTGTTATTTGGATAGGTACTTTTTACACAGGTGTTTATAGTTTTAATCCAAAAACACATGTTTTAACGTACCATAATTCGCATGAATTTGCAAAACATGGTATACCTACAAGCGACGTTAGAAAAATATTAGTAGATAATGATGGTTCAATTTGGTTAGGAACAACTATTGGGCTCTTTAAAATAAATAATAACCAAGGTGTACTAAGTGTAAAATCTTTTGTTAACCAATTGGCTAAGTCAAACAATAACCAAAGAAGTTCAACGCACATATTATCTTTATATCAAAGTACCGATAATTACCTTTGGATTGGTACAAGAGGTGCTGGATTATGTAGGTATGATAAAACTAAAGACGAATTTAAATGGTTTAATAAGTTTTCTGGATTAAATGAAGAAAACATTGCAAGTATCATTGAAGATAAAAAAGGTGATATTTGGGTGAGTGGAAATGCTGGAATTACAAAGCTAGATTTAAAAACAAGTGAAGTTGTTAATTACACCACAAACGATGGTTTATTATCTGATGATTTTAATTTTAATGCAGTATTAAGAGACGACGAAGGAAAACTTTATTTTGGAAATTATAAAGGAGTAGACTTTTTTAACCCAAAAGACTTAAGTACAAATTCTAGTGTACCTTCTCTTTATTTAACGGGTTTAAAAATCTTTAACAAAGACGTGATTCCTAATGAAGAAAACTCGCCACTTACTAAAACCATTACAGAAACATCTAGTATAGAGTTTAATCATGAGCAGTCTGTGTTTACCATACAATATACAGGGATTAACTACACCAGACCAGAGAAAAATAAATATGCTTATTATTTAGAAGGTTTAGAAAAATCTTGGAATTATGTAGGCAATCAAAGAAGTGCTACTTATACCAATTTAGATTATGGAGACTATGTTTTTAAGTTAAAAGCGGCAAATAATGATGGTCTTTGGAATGAAAAACCATTAGAATTAAAAATAACAATTTTACCACCTTGGTGGAAATCTAACTTGGCGTTGGCTACTTATGTGCTACTTTTTGGATTTGGAGTTTTACTTTTAAATAAAATAACAAGAAGTAGAATAAAAGAAAAAGAACTCATTAAAAACGAAAGAACTCAAAGAATTCAACAAGAGATTCTAAATAAAAATAAATTACAGTTTTTTACAAATATTTCTCACGAATTTAGAACTCCTTTAACGTTGATATTAAATCCTTTGAAGGATATGATGATGGATAAAACTTTAAATTTACCAGAAAAAGTTAAATCTAAACACAGCACTATTTATAGAAATTCTGATAGATTATTTAGGCTTATAAATGAGCTAATGGATTTAAGAAAGTTAGAATTTGATAAGGTAAGAGTGAGAGCATCAGAATTAAATTTGGTAGATTTTACCAAGAATATTGTGCTGTTCTTTAAAGAAGAAGCTTCAAATAGAAATATATTCTTGACTTTAGATACAGAAATGTCGTTGATAAAAACATGGGCAGATCAAAATATGCTCGAAAAAATTATCTTCAATATTTTATCAAATGCAATGAAAGTGACTCCAGATAATGGGGTGATCAATGTAAATTTAATAGACAATGATGAAGACTATATATTACCACTTATTTCATTAACCAAAGCAGTAAAAGTAGTAGAAATTGTAATATCAGATACAGGTAAAGGGTTAGAAGAAGATCAGGTAGATAAAATATTTGAAAGATTTTATCAAGTAGAAAGTCTTAATAAAACTTACTATGGCGGAACAGGTATTGGGCTAGAAGTAGTTAGTAGTTTTGTTAATTTACATAAAGGTAAAATAGAAGTAACTAGTAAAATAGATGAGGGAACTACCTTTAGAATAATTTTACCAAAAGGAAAAGAGCATTTTACTAAAGATGAAATTAAGAGTTTTAAAGCGGAGTCAGATCTTCCTAAAAAAGAAATAAACTTTATCCCCGAAAATAAAATTTCGGGATCAGAAGAGCAAGAAGAGATTGAAAAAACAACCTCTAAAAAGTATACTATTTTAGTGGTAGAAGATAATACTGAGTTAAGAAATTATTTAAAAACAGAATTAAGTAAAACCTACAAAGTTTTATTAGCAAATAATGGTTTAGAAGGGTTAAAAATTGCAGAAAAATCTTTTCCAGATGTTATTTTAACAGATGTTATTATGCCAGAAATGGATGGATTTGAATTTTGTAGACGTATTAAAACAGATATTAAAACAAGTCATATTCCTTTATTAATGCTTACTGCAAAAGCAAGAATTGATGATCGTATTGAAGGAATAGAACATGGCTCTGATGCCTATATGACCAAACCATTCGATATGCGTTTGCTCACGTTAAGACTGTCTCAATTAATTACCAGTAGAAAATTAATTTTTGATAAATACTTTAGTGAAGTGAGTGGTGCAAAAGAGAACACAAATGCTACCTCTATAGACAAAGAATTTATTAATAAAGTTTTGGCATACATAGGTGAAAATATTAGCAATTCTAGTTTAAGTGTAGAAGAATTAGCCAATGAATTGAACTTAAGTAAAAGTCAATCATACAGAAAAATAAAATCTTTAACAGGGCAAACTCCAAACGAACTGTTACGAAGAATTAGATTAGAAAGAGCGTATCAAATATTAGAAACAGGTTCTGCATTTATAAGCGAAGTTGGTTTTAAAGTTGGTTTCTCTTCAGCTTCTTATTTTACAAAATGTTTCAAAGCACACTTTGGGAAGCTTCCAACTGAAGTTGTTATCAAAGAAAAACAATAACTCTTTCCTTTTTATTTTTTAAATGTAAAATTAGCTACTAAAAGCTAATATAGATAGTGTGTTTATGCTATTTTACCTTAAAAAGATCCAAAATTAACATAGTATGCATTCTTTCTTTTACTCAAAAGTACATCAACTTTCTATATTTGGATAGTAGTATGAGTTAATTATGCAGAAAAAATATCCCATAAGAAATATCATTTCAGAAATACTAATTGTAGGTGTTTTAATACTGTTACTAGTTTTAATATTTAGTTAATGACCTTTAATAAAACTAAAACAAATATCAAAAAACTAAAACCTAAAGGTGCTTTTATTATTTGGTTATTTCTTGTTTTTTCTTGTAGTAAAAAAGAAGCTGAATTTAAATTTCTAAATCAATCTTTATCAACAAAAGAAATAATGGTAGGTCTAGGTAGCTAGTCTGTTCTGTATCGTGATTAATTATAGATAATGCAATATTAGTTATAGTATATGCTTTATTTCGATTAATTGTTTATTTAACTTTTTCTTAACATTGAGGTATAACTAAGCAGTGTACAAAACTAAATATATAACAGTGCTTTTATAAAGGGCAATTAATTTAATGTTTATGAATTAAAAACAATGAAATGATGTATTAGTTAGATTTAAGCCATGATAAGTAGAAACTCTACGAATGATTTTGGCTAGTTAAAATAAATATCAACCAAAACTTATAGACATAAGTGATTAAAAAAGATTTAAATGTATGGAAAAACAAATACTTTATACAAAACAGCTCATTTTCTGTTTTAATTTATGTAGGAAAATGCGGCTCTTTGTATTACTCATTTTTATGTCCCATTTTACTATATGGGCCAATGAGAATCCTCAACAGAATATTACCGTTAAAGGTTTAGTAAATCTGTCTGTAACCGGTGCCAATATACTACAACAAGGTATTGGTAATGTTACAATGATGGATTTTGATTGTATTCTTACTTTGAGTCAGTTTATATTATAATTTTATTAAAATTTAAAACAAAAAATGAAGCAAAAACTAAAAAACGAGAAACCAGTTTCGGGATTTATGTTGTTACTCGCACTTGTTTTCTGCAGTTTTACAGCTGTTAATGTGCAAGCACAGGAAAATATTACTGGTGTTGTCACGGATGTAAATGGACTGACTTTACCAGGTGTAAGTGTGGTGCAAAAAGGGACGACTAGGGGAACAACAACAGATTTTGATGGAAACTATTCTATTGAATTAACTTTGGGTACCAAAACGTTAGTGTTTTCTTATCTAGGATTTAAAACTTTAGAAATACCTGTAACAGGTAGTGCAACAATTAGTGTAGAACTTGTAGAAGATGTAGCTAGTCTAGGTGAAATTGTAATTGTCGGTTACGGTAAACAAAAGAAAGAAAGTGTTGTAGGTTCTATTGTACAAGTTACAGGAGAGAAATTGATGGAGTCTGGTGGAGTATCTACGGTAGGACAAGCGCTTACAGGGCGTTTGCCAGGTGTTACCACTGTTTCTTCTACGGGGCGTCCAGGAGAAGAGTCTCCTGATATTTTTATTCGTGGAAAGAGTAGTTGGAATGGAAGCGGACAGCCACTTATTTTGGTAGATGGTATTGAGCGTAGTATGAATGATGTTAATGCCAATGATGTGGAGAGTATTTCTGTATTAAAAGATGCTTCGGCTACCGCTGTATTTGGTGTAAAAGGAGCCAATGGGGTTATCCTTATCACTACTAAACGTGGTAAAATTGGTAAGGCACAACTTTCTTTAACAGCTAGTTCTACCTTGAAAAAGCCATCGAAATTACCAGGGAAATACGATTCTTATAATGGTATAAAGGTTGCCAATGAGTCTATTGAGCGTTCTGTACCTGCTAATGAAGGAGCTTGGAAGTTTTATGTACCTGAATCAATTGCAGATAGATATAGAAACCCAATTAATGATACAGATAAGTATGTGTATCCCAATGTAGATTGGATAGACACGACTCAAAAGGATTTTGCTATGGATTATAAGGTAGATCTTTCTGTTAGAGGTGGTACCGAGACTGTAAAATATTTTGGAGCTATTAACTATAACCACGTAGGGGATATTTATGATGCAAACGCCTTTGATACAGGAAGAGGTTATACTACCGATTTTTCTTACAATCGTTTTAATTTTAGAAGTAATATAGATTTTGATATAACAAAATCTACCCGTCTTTCCGTAAATCTTTCTGGGTATTATGGTGTTCAGGGAGGTACAAGTGTTGATAGATCATTACTTAATAACAGTATTTACGAATTGTCGCCAGACTTGTTTTATCCTTTGTATCCTGATGGTACTTACGGGCGTGCAGATCCTAATAGATACGATGTCCTTAATCCAGCAGTTTCTTTAACAGCAAGAAGTGATGTCAATGAACATAGGGTACAGGTAAATACGGATTTTGTCTTACAGCAAAAATTAGACTTTATTGCAGAAGGTTTAAGTTTTAGAGGTTCGTTCTCCTTTGATAACAATTTTAGAGGTAATGAGGGGATTAATGACCCTAAAGTTGATGCAGATGATAATGTGGTTTTTAAGATTTATAATGATGATGGAAGCTTTTATTATGTAACTCCTCCAGGTGAAAATCAATTTGATTATGTGGTTCAGCCATGGTCTAGAAATGGTTTGAATATTAATGATAATAATTCTAGTAGACGTTTGTTTTATCAGCTTTCTTTCAATTATGATCGTGTTTTTGGAGAGAAACATACCGTAGGTCTGTTGGCTTTAATGAACAGAGAGGAGTATGCTATTGGAAATATGTTTCCAAGATATAGAGAAGATTGGGTAGCCCGAGCTACCTATAACTATGATAGCCGTTACTTTATTGATGTCAACGGAGCTTATAACGGATCAGAGAAATATGGGCCAGGTTTTAGGTTCGATCTCTTTCCTTCTGTAGCACTTGGCTGGATGGTAACTAATGAAGATTTTATGAGCGGAACAAAAAGTTGGTTAAACAAGCTTAAGATTCGTGGTTCTTACGGTGTAGTAGGTGATGATTCTTCAGGTGGTAGATGGGGTTATGTCTCTCAATGGGGTAGTGGAGGAAGCGCTTATTTAAACAACAGTGATAAATGGAGTAAATCTCCTTATACATTTTATAAAGAAACTACAATTGGAAACCCAAATTTGCAATGGGAGACCTCAACGAAAGCAAATATTGGTTTTGAATTAGCTGCACTAAACAATATGTTCACTTTAGACGTAGATTTTTTTAAGGAAGATCGTGATAATATTGTGATCCCTGCTAATGACCGTAGTGTTCCTAGCTTTTTTGGTTTTCAACCGCCAGATGCCAACCTAGGAAAAACATCTGTAAAAGGTTTGGAGTTGGTTCTTAATTATAGACAAGATCTTACGGATAATTTGAGTGTTAATGCAAATTTAGCTTACACCTATACCAAGGATGAGATAATTTATAAGGAAGATCCAGAACTTAGACCTTCGTATCAAAAAGAGGCTGGTTTTTCTATAGGGCAACCACGTGAATTAATAAGAGGAGATTTATTGGAGAATTGGGATGATGTATATGGCTCATATCCTAGAGAAAGTAACCAAAGTGCTCGTAGACCAGGTTTCTATGATGAACAGGATTGGAACATGGATGGGTTTGTAAGTACAGATTATGATCAAGTACCTTTTGGGTATACAGAACGTCCTCTAAATACTTTTAACTTATCCTTAGGGGCTAACTACAAGAAATTTAGTTTTAGTGTTCAGTTTTATGGAGTTAACAATGCGACCAAGTCATATCAAGACAGAACATTTGTTGCAGAATCTCATTTGTACTTTGATTTTCTTTCTGACTATTGGAGCAAAGATAATCCTGATGGAGAACACGTTCTTAGTGGATTTAATAACACACAACACAGTACAGATTCTTATAGACAATGGTATGATGCATCTTTTATAAAATTACAAAACATGGAGTTTGCATACACTTTTGATTCTGAAGGAGGTAGCAATTATAGGGTGTTTATAAACGGAAACAATTTGGCTTTCTGGTCGAAGCTTCCGGATGATAGATTGAGCAATGAAGATGGTAACTTTAGAGGTAGCTATCCTTCGTTTAGGAGAATTAACCTAGGGGTAAATATTAACTTTTAAGAGCGATAACAATGAAAAAAATATTTAAAATAATATGCTGCTTATTTTTGATAGGAACACTTACAGTTTCCTGTGAAGAATATTTAGATAAAACAATTGAAACCGACCTAAGCATCGATGAAGTTTTTCAAGATTTTGACAATTCTCAAGGTTGGGTAGAAGAAATGTATGCTATGATGGTTGATTATGCCGGAGCTTTCTGGCAGTATTACGGCTATTATGGTGAAGAATCTGTAAATAACCGTACTTGGATGTTTGATTTTGCGGTAGATCAGGGTGAATACGGTCAATGGGCAAACCAAAGAGGTATGTTTATGATTAACCAAGGTTCGGGTAACGGTAATCCAAAGGATACTAATTCAGATTATCCTTTTGATAGAAGTTCTGTTTGGGTAAGTAGCTGGCAAGGTATACGAAAAGCAAACATAGCTATTGAAAATGCAGAGACCTTAATGGTAGATGCTACACAACAGGAAAGGGATGCAATTATGGGACAGTCCTATTTCTTTAGAGCGTTTTTTCATCATGAAATTATGAAATTCTGGGGTTCTATACCATATATAGATAGGGTTTTAGAGGACGATTGGCAGTTGCCAAGACCTGCAGAATGGTCTGAAACGGCATTAAAAATAGATGCAGATTTTGATAAAGCCATTGCATTGCTTCCTGTAGATTGGGACGATACAAGTTGGGCTCCTGGCGCTAAGACTAGAGGACAGAATATGTTCCGTATTACCAAAGGTGCGGCCATGGCTATGAAAGGAAAGAATCTTTTATATGCAGCTAGCCCATTAATGCAAGGTAGTAATGATACCTATGGATATAATAAGGAATTGAGTATAAAAGCTGCCGAAGCATTAGCTCAGGTAATACAAATGCCTAGATATCAACTGGTGCCTTGGGATAATTATGGTTCTGTGTTCTATTCTGAGAACGGACAGTATCCTTATTCTTCTGAGTTTATTTTAAGTCAACCAGGAAACGTAGGTTGGTATCCTAAGTATTTACCGTCTATATGGCAGTTAACAGATGTTGCAATGAGTTCTGGTGATACAGGTGCAGCTCCTACCCATAATTATATCCATAATTATTTTGGTATGAAGGATGGTTTGTCATGTGACGATAGTCCTTTGTACGATCCTCAGGATCCTTGGAAAAATAGAGATCCCCGTTTTAACAAATGGATTGTTGTTGATGGTGATCAGTTAATTGATAACATAGGAGCCGCAACTGGCGCTGATGAAGTACACCGATATGCCCAATTATATAATGATGGAGCACACCGTAATCCTAACCAGAATACTGGTTCCTTAACAGGGTATGGAATGAAAAAATGGTCTCCAAGAAATTTCAATAAGTTCGATAATGTAGAAGCATTTGGATGGAGATCTCATGTAAGGCTTACCGATGTCTACCTTATGTATGCAGAGGCAGCTGTAATGGCTTATGGATTAGACGGAAAAGCACCGGGATTCAATATGTCGGCAGTAGACGCCATCAACGCCATACGTGAACGTGCCGTTCCTGACGGAAGTTTAAATGTTAAGCCACAGAATTTAACCAGTGTAAACAAATTTATGGATGAGATCCGTAGAGAAAGAGCCGTAGAAATGAGTTACGAAAACCACCGCTGGATGGATGTAAGACGTTGGAAATTGGGTACAGATATGAAATACCGTTTGAAAACAGGTATTCGTTTTGACAGAAATGCAGCTGGAAAACCAATCAATTTTAGAGAAGAAATAATACGTACTAAAGTTTTTGATGAAAAACATTATTGGTTACCATTTCCTCAGAATGATACGGAATTGTACGAAGGATTCCCACAAAACCCAGGATGGTAAAATCAAAACTGTTTCACTATTTGTTAATATAAATAATCTATGACACACTTTAATAAATATAAAAAATCATTGTTGTTTGGTTGCGTCTCTGTGATGTTTTCCCTTACAGTATCCGCTCAGGACAATGATTTAACCGCAACAACCGATTCCATTAAAATGAATACCAATAAATTGGTATCCAAAATTAAGGAAGAAGTAAATTTAGGATTCCAGAATCGAGAGAATATAGACGTGGTTGGTGCTGTATCAACTATCGAACCCGATGATTTCCTTAAATATGATAACACCCAATGGGTTCGCGATGCCATATCAGGTAGAATGCTTGGGCTTAAAGGAAGCGACAACATCCGTGGTTTAGGTTCTGCCTTAATCGTTGTAGATGGTATTCCAGGTAGAAGTATCGATTTGCTAAATATGGAAGAAATCGAGGAAATCACCATTCTAAAAGATGCCAATGCAGTAGCTCTTTATGGTGCTATGGGAAAGAATGGAGTTATCGTGGTAAAAACGAAACGTGGTGCAGTAAAGCAAGAGTTTAATGTAAGTGTTAGTTCAGGGATCAAATTTCCTACAAGAATGCCAAATTATCTGGGATCTGCTGAATATATGACGCTTTTTAACGAAGCTAGAGTTAATGACGGTGCACCTCCAAGTTTTTCCGACGAAGAAATTGCTAATCACGCCAGTGGAGTAAATCCTTACAGGTATCCTAATGTAGATTTTTACAGTAGTGATTATATGAAAGATAACGCTTCATTTACCAATGTGGTGGCAGATTTCTCAGGATCCGTAGAAGATACCAAATATTATATCAATGTTGGTTTTAGGAACGATCAGACAATACAGAATGTTACCGATAACGATAAAGGTGTTAAGCGTTTTAATGTTCGTGGTAATATAGACTTTCGAGTAAATGACTGGATCAAGAGTAGCTTTGATATGATTGCTGTTATTGAACAAAATAAAGCTTCTTTAACTAATCTTTACGATGAAGGTAACAATTTTAGACCAAACCTATATTCTCCTTTATTACCTATTAGTGCTGTAGATGTCACGAACTATCCAGAATTAGCAGGTGTTTTACAAGCTGCCAATAAATTTAATGGATTCCTTATAGGGGGAAATCGAAATTTTAGAGACAATGTGCCTTTGGCTAATGTATATGCTGGTGGGCGTACTACCAACTTAACAAGAATAAGTCAGGTAAACAATGCAATCGATTTTGATTTGAGTGCTGTTATTGAGGGATTATCGGCTAAAACCTATTTGAGTTTTGATTTTTATAATTTCTACAATACTAGTAATGTAAATCAGTTTGCCGCTTATGAGCCTACTTGGAGTGATGAGGGTAAGATTATAGGATTGGAAAACATAAGGGATAATGACATTGCTGGACTTACAGAAAATATTAATTCTAATGTGTTTACTATTCGTTACGGTTTCTATGGGATGATTAACTACGAGAAAATGTTAGGCAAAAATCATGAGATTAATACTTCTTTAATAGCGCTTGCAAATAGCACTCAGGTTATAGACGAAAAACAATCTTCTAAGAATAGCCATTTAGGATTGAGCGTTAATTATAAATACAAGAACAAATTGATGTTCGATTTTAATGCGTCTTATGTAAATTCTATAAAATTAGCAGAAGGAAATCGTGGTAAGTTTGCTCCTACCTTAGGTTTTGCCTATGTACTTTCTGAAGAAGAGTCTTTAAAAGATTCTTCTTGGTTAAATTATTTAAAACTACGATCTTCTATGGGAGTTGTTTATTCTGATATAGGTATTGATGGATATTTTTTATATGATGCTATTTATCAACAAGGTGGTAATAATGGATTTTATAATTGGGGAGATGCTAATGGTTCTGGTTTCAATAACCAATACACGACAATAGCCAGAGGTCAGAATACTAATTTGGGTATGGAAAAAAGAATGGACTATAACCTTGGTTTCGAAGCCTTGATTGCTAAAAAATTATGGGTAGAGGCTAATGTTTTTAGATCTGATTTGACAGACCAAGTAATCAATGCAACCACTGTGTATCCAGAATACTATGGAGGATTTAGACCTTATTCTAATTTCAACGCTGATAAATATTCTGGTTTTGAATTCGGTGCCAACTATTTAGATCGTTTTGGTGAGTTTGGAATGAACATCGGTGCCAGAGTATTATACACCAATTCTACTAGAAAGAAGGTAGATGAAGTTTATGCAGACGAGTACCAGAATAGAGAGGGTAAACCTGTAAATGCTATTTTTGGCTTGAAGTCTATGGGCTTCTTTGGGGAGGATGATTTTAACACGGATGGTTCCCTTAATGCAGGTATACCTACGCAGTTTGGGGCATTACAGCCAGGAGATATTCGTTATAAAGATATAAACAACGATGGAGTGGTAAACAATCAAGATGAAGTTTCCATAGGTCGATGGGATTCTCCTTGGACTTTCAGTTCTGATATTACCTTAGATTATGGTCCTTTTACTCTCTTTGCACTTTTAACTGCCGAAGTTGGAGGTAATGGTGTAGCCGATGGTAACTATTATCGTCCTCAAGGAGATCAAAAATACTCTGAAGTGGTTCGTGGGCGTTGGACTCCAGAAACAGCTAATACGGCAACTTTTCCGAGACTGTCTTCATTGCCAAATACAAACAACTTAGGTGTAAACTCAGACTTTTGGTTGTATGACAATAGTAACTTTAGGTTGCAACGTGTACAATTGACTTATGATCTACCAACAAATTGGGTACAGAAGATGAAGATGCAAGATTTTAGTGTATTTGCTTCCGGATCAAATCTTGCAGAGATTTCAAAAAACAAGGACATTCGAGAACTGCAATTAAGTAATAGCCCAATGTACCGTTACTATTCTTTGGGACTTAGAATGAAGTTTTAACTAAAAAAAATAGATTTTAGACATGAATAATATTTTTAAATATACAGCGATAGTTTTGGTTCTTTTATCCGCAGGTGCTTGTACTATGTTCGAGCCCTTAGATGAAAACCTACTAGGGGAAGAGCGATTAAACATTGATCCCGTCTTTGCCGAAGGCTTACTGCTTAACGGCTATGATGAAATGCCTAATCAGTATTCTTTTAGTGATGTGGCAACTGACGATGCAGTAAATAATGTAGTTAACAATTATACACGTATGGCTACAGGTGAATGGAATTCTCAAAATACACCTACAAGTAGATGGGGACAGTATGAGCAAATTCTATATGTGAACAACTTCCTAGATGTTATTGATAATGTGTTTTGGAAAAGAGATACTATTACCAATCAACTTTTTAAGGAAAGGATGCGCGGTGAAGCAATTGCGTTGAGAGCGATAAGACATTTTTGGATTTTACAAGAACATGGAGGTAAGAACAATTCAGGTGAATTATTAGGAATACCTTATATTTCTGAGTTATTATCTTTTGATGCTGATTTTAACATACCAAGATTAGGCTTTCAAGAAACGGTGAATCGTATCAATACAGATTTAGAGGAAGCCTTAGAGTATTTGCCAATGGATTGGGATGGAGATCTTGCAAAACGCCCTTCAAGGTATAATGATATTGATGCTGAAAGATATCAGTTTGTTTTTGGTAGTTCTCAAGATGGTCGTGTTAGCGGAAGGATTATTAAAGCCATTCAAGCAAAATTAAATATATTGGCAGCTAGTCCAGCATTCTTAAACGGATCTGGAGATAATTACCAAATAGCAGCCAATATTTTGGGTGGTCTATTGAACGATAACGGAGGAGTAGTAGGATTGGATCCAAATGGGTTAACCAATTTTTACGATTTTCCTAACGGTACCCGTAATTTTCCAGAAGTACTATGGAGAGAAAATGTATATAGTTCTGCATGGGTAGAGGAAGCTAATTTTCCGCCTTCTTTAAATGGAGATGGAGCTGTAAATCCTACTCAGAACTTAGTAGATGCATTTCCAATGTTAGACGGTACTCCGTTCTCAACTTCTCACCCAGATTACGATGCAGCGAATCCATATACCAATAGAGATCCTCGTTTGGCTTTGTACATATTATACAATGGCAACGATCTTAATGGTAGAGTTATCAATACCGGTGTCGGTGGCGGTAGTGATGAGGTGGATAAGGTGCAAGGTAAATCTACACGTTCTGGTTTCTACATGAAGAAATTGGTAGCTCCAGGTTTAGTAATCAGCAATGATGGAAGTACAACTACAACAGAAAAAATGAGTATTTATCTACGCTATACGGATCTATATCTATTGTTGGCTGAAGCTGCCAATGAATTAGGAGGTCCTGATAATATGGTAAACGGTATGAGTGCTCGTTCTATAATTGGAGCGATCCGGTCTAGAGCTGGAGTAGGTCTAAGTAATGGGGATGCTTACTTGTCTAGTATCACTTCTAAAGCAGATATGCGAGAATTGATTAGAAACGAACGCAGATTAGAACTTTGTTTTGAAGGGTATCGTATGTACGACCTAAGACGATGGGGGATTTTGGATAATACACCTAACGCTAAAGGAGCGAAATATAATGGGGCTAATTATACAATTTTAAATGTTGAATCTAGAATTTATGGTGATAATGCCAATTATGGCCCAATACCACAGAACGAGATAGTTAAATTTAATAAATTAGAACAGAACCAAGGTTGGTAACCTATCGTATAACCAGAAAATAAATTAGGTTTGGTTTAGGTTCCTGGTAGGGGTCGAGAACTAAATCCAAAATATGTTTAATAATAATAAATTCTTCATTAATGAATACAAAAAATATAGTTTTATTAATAGGTGCTCTGATAGCTTTATCATGCAGCAACACCGAACCGGAGTTTGATGATTACGATTTTCAAGGAGCTTATTTTCCTTATCAAACCCCAGCCCGTACTCTTATACTAGGAGATTATGATTTGGCCTTTAACGATAATGATAATGATTATAGGTTCGAAATAACTGCCTTGATGACTGGAGTTTATACAAACGATAAAGAACGAAAAATCTATTTTGAAGTAGACAATACTCTTTTAAACAACGTAGCAAATGTAAAGGCACTTCCTGCAGAATATTATACGTTTGAAACGGTAAGTCCTGTATCTATTCCCTCTGGTTCTACCAAGGGAAGGATTCAAGTTCAATTACGTGATGCGTTTTTTAAAGACACCTTGTCGTTTGGTAAAGTAAATACCACTAATTATGTAATTCCGTTGGTAATGACCAAGGCTGATAATTTAGATACCTTGTCCGTAGGAAGGAGCTTTATGTCTAATCCAGATCGTGTAAACCCGTTAGATTGGGATGTACTTCCGAAGGATTATACCTTGTTTGGTATTAAATTTATGAACAGGTTTCACGGTAACTACCTTAGAAGAGGTAATGATATGATTACGGATCCTACCTCTACAGTAGGAAGGGTATATAATGCAGGTTTTGTAGAGAGAGATGAATTAACACTTTTAGAAACAGCAGGAATGGACAAGGTTAAATATCAAAACCTTATTGGGCGTGGTGAAAACTCTAGCCCAGGTAATGTTATTATGGAACTTTCCTTTAATGAGGATAACACTTGTACTATAAGTAGTTATAAAAACGATCCTTATGGAGTTACAGGTACCGGTCAATTTGTTGAAGACGGAGATTCTTTTGGAGGAAATAAAAAAGATGTAATTTATTTAAATTATACTTATAAAGATGCCGTTAACGCAGAGACACATACCGTAAAGGATACTTTAGTAATACGAGATAGAACAGCCATCTTTGAAGAGTTTACAGTTGAACTTAAAGACCTATAGATAATGATAAAAAATATAAATAATTTACTATTTAAGTTCGTTGCCATTGTATTGCCTTTAATATTATTGTGCACATCTTGTAGTGACGATGAAGAAAATACTTATTCGAGATTAAGTGGAATTTCAATGAAAACGCAACCCAAAGTAAAGTATGTTTTGGGAGAAACATTAGATCTTACCAGTATGATAATCACCTTAGGTGAAGGAGAGAATGGTGAAGATATACCTTATTCTTCTTTTGAAGAAAAAGGAATTACCACAGAGCCAACCAATGGAAAAGTATTAGATTTTTCTGATGAAGCCGTGATTATAACGGTAGGTAATACTGGAAAAGGTATGATTCAGGCCATAGATGTTACCAATGATATAGTAGAGCTTAGAGTAAAAACAGAACCTAAGACGAATTATGTAAGTGGAGAAATATTAGATTTATCTGACCTTGTAGTAACTACGGTACAGGAGGATGGAACCACAGCAGATGTGGCTTTTGCTGATTTTGGAAAAAAGTTTACAACCACTCCTCTGAATGGTGATGTTTTGGCCATAAATAATACAAGTGTTGTTATTTCTTATTTAGAAACAGAAGTAAAGGTTACTCAATCCATCAATGTAATCCCATTTGAACCAGTAAGCGCTACTTTAGTGACTGGTCCTACAAAAAATGTATATGATGTAGGTGAAAGGTTGAACCTTGAGAGGACAGTTGTTAATTATGTACTTCCAGGTGGTCTGGAGCTTGAGCTTTCTTTTAATGATTTTACTGCTTTCGGAATTACCACCACGCCGGCCAATGAGGATAAATTGAAGGCTACGGATAATGAAGTTCAAGCAATTACTGCTACGGGAACCATGGTAGGAATACCTCTAACCGTAAACCAAATTAATGTTACTAGCATGACTTTGGAATTTAAACCTGATAAAACGCTTTATGCTGTTGGAGAATTAATAGACCTTAAAGGCTTAAGTGTAATTTTAGCCGTTACTGGAAAAGGTGACGTGAAAGTTGTCTCAGAAGATTTTGAAATCTATGGTATTACTACAAACCCAGCAGAAGGAACCGCTTATGTAGACGGAACTACGGAAATTGTGGTTAGTTATCCTGGTATTGCAGATACTATTTCTATATCCTTGGGATCGGAGATTATCTACGAATCTGATTTCACTGCCGGTATAGATGGTTGGACCAATCAAGGTTATGATGGTGGTTCTTCTAATGTTTATGTAGAAGAAGGAGTTATGATTTCTACAGATATCGTTCCTGGAACCAACCCATGGTCGCTACAATTGTATAAACCAAGCATTACTTTAGAGAAAGATGCAAAATATAAACTTACTATAGAATTAAAGGCCGTTACTGGTCAAGGAGGTTTTAATTTTAGCTTTTCCGTTGGTGATGGTGATGGGCGTCACGGTTGGGGTGCCTATGGCGCACAAGGAAGTGTATCACTTTCCGATTCAGAATACGCAACCTATGAAAATGTGTTTACTATGACGAAGGATACTACAAATGCGGCTAGGATTTTATTGGATAATGGATATCAAACCAACGGTATTATGGTTAGATATGTTAAACTTGAAAAATTATAAACTTCCAATTAAAATACTTAATTGAAAGTGCTAGGTTCCTAGATTTTGAATAACATTAACCCTTTAATGTAATATTACATTAAAGGGTTAATTAGAAATAGGGTTAAGGCTAAAGGATGATAAAATCTTTTAGTCTTAACCCTATTCCTTTTTACCTAGTATAGAATTGTATTATTAAGAATTTATTAATAAAGTTTTAGTCTATATAATTTAAAATTTAAACAATTCTAGTTTCAATGTAGAGGAATTGTCTTGTCAATTAAACTTAAGTAAAAGTCAATCATACAGATAAATTAAATATCTAACAAAACAAACTCAAACTACCTATTAAGAATAATTAGATAAGAAAGAGCATATCAAAAATTATAGACAGGTTCTACATTTATAAGCAAAGTTGGTTTTTCTTCTGCATTTTATTTTCCAAAAATGTTTAAAAGCACATTTTAGAAAATTTCCAACTGAAGTTATTATCAAAGAAAAAGAACAACTTTTTTCCTTTATATTTCTTGAATGTGAAATTAGCTACAAAAAGCTAATAGAAGTACTGTTTTATGGTATTTTACCTTAAAAAGATCCAAAATTAACAGCGTATGCATTCTTTCTTTTACTTAAAAGTACATCAACTTTCTATATTTGGATGGTAGTATGAGTTAATTATGCAGAAAAAATATCCCATAAGAAATATCATTTTAGAAATAGTAATTGTGGGTGTTTTAATATTGTTACTAGTTTTAATATTTAATTAATGATCTTGAATAAAAGTAAAATGAATATCAACAAACTAAAACCTAGAAGCGCTTTTAATATCTGCTTCCTTTCATTATTTCTTGTTTTTTCATGTAGTAAAGAAAATACTGAATTTAAATTTCAAAATGAATCTTTATCAACAGAAGAAAGAGCGACAGATTTAATTAGTTTAATGACCTTGAAAGAAAAAATATCTCAAATGAGATATGATGCACCTGCAATAGAAAGGTTAGGTGTGCCAGAATATAATTGGTGGAACGAATGTTTGCATGGAGTTGGAAGAGCTGGTGAAGCAACTGTTTTTCCGCAAGCAATAGGTATGGGAGCAACCTGGAACCCAGACTTAATTTTTAACATGGGAACTGTTGTTTCTGATGAGGCAAGAGCAAAATATCATAAGTTTATTAGTGAGGGAAAAAGAAGAATGGGGCAAGGTCTTACTTTCTGGACTCCGAACATTAATATTTTTAGAGACCCACGTTGGGGAAGAGGACAAGAAACTTATGGAGAAGATCCTTATTTAACAAGTAGAATAGGGGTAAACTATATAAAAGGTTTACAAGGTGATGATGAAAAGCATTTAAAAGTTGTAGCAACCGCAAAACATTTTGCAGTTCATAGTGGGCCAGAAAAATCGAGACATCAAGACAATTATGTAACTAATAAAAAAGATTTATACGAAACTTATTTGCCCGCTTTTGAAGCTGCTATAAAAGAAGCAAAAGTACACTCTGTAATGTGTGCTTATAATAGATATAATGATAAGCCTTGTTGTGGTAGCGATTTATTACTTCAAAAAATATTAAGAGAAGATTGGGGGTTTAGTGGATATGTAGTTTCAGACTGTTGGGCAATAAATGATTTTTGGGAAGAAGACAAACATGCTGTTGTAAAAACACCAGAAGAAGCAGCTGCAATGGCAGTAACAAGTGGTACAGATTTAAATTGTGGTAGTGTTTACGATCCTAATTTAAATGAAGCAGTTTTAAAACAGTTAATAAATGAAGAAGAATTAGATGTTGCTTTGGTAAGATTGTTTTCTGCTCGTTTTAAATTAGGGATGTTTGATGATCAGAACAATGTTAAATGGTCTAAAATACCTTACGATGTTGTAGCTAGTGAAAAGCATTACAAATTGTCAGAACAAATAGCCAAAGAATCTATGGTGTTGTTAAAAAATGATAATAATATTTTACCTTTAAGTAAGGATATAAAATCGATAGCAGTCATTGGTCCAAATGCAGATTCTAAACAAGCATTGTTAGGTAATTATCACGGAACACCAAAAAACTTTATTACACCGTTAAAAGGATTGCAAGAGAAATTGCCAAACACAACTATTAATTATGCATTAGGTTCTTACATTGCAAAAGAATGGCCAACCTTAAAAGCAATACCTAGTGAGGTTTTAAAAAATGAAAATGGTACAGGTCTTAAAGCTGAATATTACAACAATAGTAATTTAGAAGGAGAACCGGTATTGGTAAGAAACGATGCAACTGTAAATTTTATTTGGACACCTATTAGACCTATCGAAGATTTAAAATCGGATGATTTTTCAGTAAGATGGTCTGGAGAAATAGTACCAAAAGAAACTGGAGATTATAGAATTGGTTTAAAAGCAAGTAGCTATGCAAAGCTTTATGTTAACGATTCTTTAAAGTTTGAGTATAGTGCAGATTATGAGCCGAAATTAGAATATTTTAATGCAAAATTAAAAGCAAAAGAAGCTTATAAAATAAGAATAGAATATAGCAATACACTTTCAGACCCTCAAGCTCATTTAGTTTGGGCAAAATTAAATGAAGACTTATTATCACCAGCAATAAAAGCTGCAAAAAAATCTGAAGTTGTAATTCTTTGTTTAGGATTAACACCAGAAATAGAGGGCGAAGAAATGTCTGTTGTTATAGAAGGTTTTGATAAAGGTGATAGGTCTAAAATTACACTACCAAAAACACAGGTAGAATTAGTTAAAAAAATTCAGAAATTAGGCAAGCCAACAGTGGTTGTTTTAATGAACGGAAGTGCTTTGGCTATTAATTGGACGGCAGAAAATATTCCTGCCATTTTAGAAGCTTGGTATCCTGGTGAATTTGGTGGTAATGCAATTGCAGATATTCTTTTTGGAGATTATAATCCGTCAGGAAAACTACCACTAACTTTTTATAAATCTGTAAAAGATTTACCAGATTTTAAAAATTACAACATGGAAAATAGAACTTATAGATACTTTAAAGGAGAGCCTTTATTCTCTTTTGGTCATGGTTTAAGTTATGCTAAATTTGAGTATTCTAATTTAAAAATATCAGATAAAATTGCAAAGAATGATGATGTCGTTATTTCTGTTGATGTAAAAAATAACAGTAAATATTCCGGAGAAGAAGTTGTACAATGTTATGTTACGCATAAAAATGATACAATTAAAAACAACCCAATAAGAAGTTTGGTAGATTTTAAGAAAGTACTTATAAAATCGAACGAAACTAAAACAATAACATTTAAAATTCCATCTACAAAATATGCAAGAATATCTGAAGAAGGAAAAAAAGTAATAGAATCTGGAACGATGAATATTAGTATTGGTGGCAAACAACCAGATGTAAAATTGTCATCAGAAAACAATGTGTTAGTAACTAAAGTTCAAATTCAATAAATTTAAATTACTCAAAATGATAAAAATGAAAATCGCTATCATAGCATTAGTTATGATATGTTCTCAGAGTCTGTTTTCACAATCCAAGACTGTTAGCGGGACAGTAAAAGACGCTATGGGAGAATTATTACCTGGTGTTAGTGTAGTAGTAAACGGAACACAAAAAGGAGTACAGACAGACTTTGATGGTCTATTTAAGATTGAGAATATTTCGCCTACAGATGAGTTAGTTTTTGCCTATATTGGTATGACTGGTCAAACCATTTTAGTTGGAGATAGAACAAATATAGATGTTGTTTTAACAGCGTCTTTAGAAAGTCTTGATGAAATAGTTGTAGTAGCTTATGGTAAACAAAGTAGAAAAACAGTTACAGGTGCCATTGCAACAGTAGATGCAGCAGAAATGGCAGCATTACCAGTAACAAATGCAGAACAAGCTTTACAAGGTAGAGCTGCTGGTGTAACTATCGTTAATTCAGGAGCTCCAGGGTCTAGTCCTCAAGTTTTAATTAGAGGTTTAGGTACCTTTGGTAACAGTAGTCCTTTATATGTTATTGATGGTGTAATTGTAGGTAATCTTTCTGGAATTAGCCCTTCTGATATTGAAAATGTTTCGATATTAAAAGATGCTTCTACAACAGCATTGTATGGAGCAAGAGGTTCTAATGGTGTAGTTTTAGTAACTACTAAAACAGGTAAAACAGGTAGAGGAAAGTTAAATTTTTCTGCATATACTGGTGCTCAGGTGGTTACTAAAAGGTATAATCTTATGAACACTACTCAGTATTTAGAATTTGCAGCTAATAACGATGTCTTTCCAGACAGACCTGCAGCAATATTTGAAAACAATACAGATTGGCAAGATGAAATATTTCAAGTAGGTTTAATACAAGATTATAAATTAGATTATTCTAAAGGAACAGAAAATAGCACACAATTTTTTTCAGCAGAATATTTAAAGCAAGAAGGAACAATTATTAATACAGGTTTCGATCGTTATTCTTTTAGAGCAAACAGTTCTTATACTACAGGAAAGTTTAAGTTTGGACAAACGGTGTCTATATCACTAAGTAAGTCTAAAGGAGAACAAATGGGTGGTGGTAGAACACTAATAACACATGCTATTAAATCTGTTCCATTTTTACCTGTATATAATCCTAACAATCCAGGTGGATTTCAGGGGCCTTCTAATGCTGGTGATGAGCAAGATGCAGAAAATCCTGTTCGAATTCAAACACTTCCAACATTTAGTACCAATAATTTAGGTATTATTGGTAGTTTGTATGGTGAATATAACATTTTAGAAGGTCTTAAATTTAGAACCCAAATAGGTTTAGATTATTTTAATAGCAGAAATAGCACTTTTGTGCCTAGTTTTTCTGATGATCCTAGCAATACACATTCACAAGACTTTGCTTCTTATAGTGCAGGTGCAAGTTGGGGGCAAGCCTTGGTATTTACAAACAGTTTAAACTATGTTAAAACATTTGCAGAAAAGCATAATGTAGAGTTTTTAGCTTTAGCCGAAAAAACAGAAAATACTAGTTTAGGTTTTGGTGGTAGTGCAAGAAACCTTGTTACTGATGAATTACAGCAATTTGGATCAGATAGCCAAACTATTGGAAGTAATAATAGTAAAACAACTAGATTAGGTTATTTAGCACGATTAAACTATAATTATGATAGTAAATATATTTTCTCTGCTTCTGTAAGAAGAGATGCTTCATCTAGATTTGGAGCAAACTATCGTTGGGGTACATTCCCATCAGCATCTTTAGGTTGGGTTCTTTCTGAAGAAGATTTTATTGGAGATGATAGCAGTATTAATAATTTAAAACTAAGAGGTAGTTATGGTATTACTGGTAACGATGCTATTGGAGATTACAGATATGCTGCTACACTTGTTGGAGATTTTCAATATCCTTTAGGAGATACAAACGGAGCTGGTTTTACCGAAAATGGTGGTTCAAATCCAGATTTAAAATGGGAAGAAATTTCTATGTTTAATATAGGTCTTGATGTAGGTTTATTTAATAATAAATTTACGGCTAGTTTAGAGTATTTTAAAAACACAAGTGATGATTTATTAGTTCAATTACCAACGGCATTATCTTCTGGTTCTCATGCTGGTAACATTACAGCAAATGTTGGTTCTGTAGAAACAAAAGGTTTTGAAGCTATTTTTGGGTATAATGATTCTGAAGGAGATTTTATGTGGTCTGCTAATTTTAATATTGGTTCTAGTTCTAATAAAGTTTTATTTTTAGGAGTAGATGAAATTCCTGGATTTGCACTTCAAGATGCTGGGGTTAACGTTACAAATATTCAAGAAGGAGAATCTATAAACCATTTTTATGGTTATATTAGTGATGGTATTTATCAAAACCAAGCAGAAGTTGATGCTGTTTTTTCTGGAGATCCTACACAAACAGCTATTCAACCTGGAGATATAAGATATAAAGATATAAGTGGCGATGGAAAGATTGATGCTGATGATAGAACTGTGTTAGGAGATGGACTTCCAGATTTTACCTACGGATTAAATTTAAGTGCTAATTATAAAAACTTTGATGCTAGTTTGTTTATTACTGGTGTACAGGGAGTTGATGTATATAATACCGTTAGATTTGATTTAGAAGGAGGTTCTCGTAGAGTGTTTAATGGAACTACTGCTTTATTAGATAGTTGGACCCCTGGTAATTTAACTACTTCGATGCCAAGGTTTGGTGGGGCTACAGAAAACTTTGCGGTATCAGATAGATTTATTGAGAATGGTTCTTATACTAGATTAAAAAATATTAGTTTAGGATTTACAGTTCCAAACGATGTGTTTAACGGATACTTTACCAAATTTAGAGTGTATGCAAGTGCACAAAACTTATTAACTATAACAGGTTATAATGGATTAGATCCAGAATTAACATCTGGTGTAGATTTGGGAAGATACCCACAACCAAAATCATTCTTATTCGGAGTTCAAGTTTCATTTTAAAAAATAATAATCATGAAAAAATATAAAATTTTATTTCTGTTTCTTACAGGAGTTTTTGCCATAAATTCTTGCAGTACAAATGATCTCGAGTTATCAGATCCAACTCAAATAACCCCTGAAACTTATTTTGCGAATGAGGCACAAGTTCAGGCAGCTGTAAATGCAGCGTATGCTAACTTACAAACTATTGCTTTATACGGTAGAATGATGTGGTTTATGAATGACAATATGTCTCAAGAAGCCATGGAAGCCGGTGGTATGGAGCCAAATAAAGCAGTTTTTTTATACTTTACTTTTAACTCAACAACTAACTGGATTAGCGATTATTGGGATTCTTGTTATAGAGGTATCAATAAAGCAAATTTTGTAATTGGTAATGCGTCAATTATTGATGCAATTCCAGAATCTAAATTAAGTAATGCAACTAAGCTAAAATTTTATGCAGAAGCTAGATTTTTACGAGCACAATACTATTGGTTGTTAGTTAATAAATTTGGAGACATTCCATTAAGAAACGGAGACTTTACACAGCCAGAAGGAAAACCGATTAGTCCAAAAGCAGATGTAATTAAATTAATAATTGAAGAATTAGAATATGCTTCTACGAACCTTTTAGAAAAAGGAAATGAAGATGCAGGGAGAGCAAACAAAGGTGCTGCACAAGCATTTTTGGGAAAAGTTTTCTTGTATGAAAAAAGATATGAAGAAGCATTAGTATCATTCGAAAAAATGAAAGGGTATGATTTAGAACCTAATTATTTAGATAACTTTTTAGAAGAAACAGAGCATGGAATTGAATCTGTATGGGAAGTTCAGTACGATTTAACTTTAGGAACATCTGCTAAATGGAATTCAAATGTTCAAGGTCAAGGTCAAAACCACGCTACTTTTAGATCACAAGATTATGGGTGCATAGATTGGTCTGGGTCTGCCCCTTCAGATGATTTAGTTAATTCTTTTGAAGCTGGTGATAACAGATTAAATTACACATGCTATTTTGCTGGTGATACTTATAATAATGGAAATAGCACCTTTGAAGCAAGTAACTTTTTTGTAGGGAGAGGTTGGAGAAAATACCAAAACTATTATAAGCAACCAAATGAAGTACAAGAATCTGGAATTAATGCTAAAGTAATTCGTTATGCAGATGTGTTGTTAATGATGGCAGAGTGTGAAAATGAAAGACCAGGTGGTTCTCAAGCAGCTGCAGTTGGCTTAATTAATAGAGTAAGAGCTAGAGCAGGAGCAACAGCAGGAGGGGTGTTTCCATTGTTATCAACTACACTTTCAAAAGAACAAGTTTTTGAAGCTATTGTACATGAAAGAAAAGTAGAATTAGCAGGAGAGCAAGTTCGTTTTGATGATCTTATTCGTTGGGATAGAGCTGCAACTTTTTTAGCAGGTACTGGTTTTCAGGTAGGTAAAAACGAATTGTGGCCAATACCTACTGCCGAAATTTCATCAAATCCAAATGTTACAAGTGCTGACCAAAACCCTGGGTGGTAATAAAAATTAATAATTTGAGTTGATTGATTAAAACGGCGTATTCTAACGAAACGCCGTTTTTTTTATTTTTAAAAATACATAACATCTAACTATTTTTTTTGCAATAAAGAAAATGAATTCTAAGACATACTAAAAAAGAAATTTACACTTGTCTCTGGAACAAAATTGAATATAGAATTTTAAAATATTGATGAGCAAACCAATGCGTATCAATTATAGATACTCATTAGTTGGTAGTGGAGTTGTAACTATCAATATTAACAACGCTGTTGGTGAGGTGTTTATGTGTGTAAATCTGTTTTATTAAATAATAAAGAGTTAAGAAAAAATAAACTTTTTATCAACCAAAAAATAGCCAATACAACATATTTTATAATCGTAAATAATAACAATGAATTATCCATATTGAAAAAAATAATATAAAAATGAAAGCTTATTTTAAACACATTTTATTATTGCTCACAATAATTACTCTTTGGAATTGTACATCAGCTGAAAAAGAAATTAATATAGAATCTACAAAAATTTTTAGTCAACTAAAAAATACGAATACAAATATCGATTTTCAAAATATTCTTACAGAAAACGATTCTATTAATTATTTCACGTATTCATATATTTATATGGGGGGAGGAGTTTCTGTAGGAGATATCAATAATGATGGTTTACCAGATTTGTACTTTACAGGTAACCAAGTTTCAAATAAATTATATCTAAATAAAGGGAATTTACAATTCGAGGATATTACAGATAAGGCTGGTGTTTCTGGAAGTAAGGAATGGCATACAGGAGTTACCATGGCGGATGTAAATAATGATGGTTTTTTAGATATTTATTGTTCCGTTTCTGGGAAATTTGGATCTAAAAAAAATCAATTATTCATCAATAATAAAGACAATACTTTTACAGAACAAGCACAAAAATATGGTTTGGCTGATGAAGGAAATAGCATAAATGCCACCTTTTTTGATTATGATAACGATGGAGATTTAGATGTTTATGTGGCAAATTATCCTCCTTTAAAATTTAGTTCTCCAGCATTTGTATATCAAATGAAAATGAAAAACGTAAAAGAAAATGAGTCTGATCATTTGTATAGAAATGATGGAAATACTTTTACAAATGTTACTGACGCAGCTGGTTTAAAAAGCTTTGGTTTGTCTTTAAGTGCAACAGTTGGAGATTTAAATAATGATGGATGGCAAGATTTGTATGTTTCAAACGATTTTAGCTCACCAGATTATATGTATATCAATCAAAAAGACGGTACGTTTAAAGAAGTTGTGAAAAAAGCAACTGCACACACTGCTTTCTATGGAATGGGAGTTGATATAGCTGATTTTAATAATGATGGAAATTTAGATATTTTTCAAGTTGATATGGATGCAAAAAGCAACCGTAGACAAAAAGCAAATATGGCAAGTATGAATCCAGATTTATTTTGGAATGTTGTAGATGCGGGCTTTCATTATCAATATATGCAAAACTGCTTTCAAGTAAATTCGGGAGTTTTTACTGATGGAAATCCATATTTTTCAAATGTTTCACGAATTACAGGTACTTCTTCTACAGATTGGAGTTGGGGTCCATTAATGGCAGATTTTGATAATGATGGCCTTAAAGATGTTTTTATTACAAATGGTACAAGAAGAGAAGTAAATAATAGAGATTTTTTTAATAAACTAGAAGATGCGAATCTTGGTAAAGAAAAATCTTTAGAGATGAGTTTGCAAATTCCATCAGAAAAAATAGATAATTTTATTTTTAAAAATAATGGAAATCTAAATTTCGAAAAAGCCAATAAAAAATGGGGAATAGAATACAAAGGGTTTTCTAATGGAGCAGTTTATGCAGATTTAGATAATGATGGAGATTTAGAAATTATAACCAACAATATAGACGATTATGCAGCTGTTTTTGAGAATACAAGTGCTGAAAAAAGCAATTTCTTAAAGGTGAATTTCAAAGGAGGTATAAATAATAAATTTGGATTAGGAAATCGTGTTTATGTAAAAACTGCTGATAAAACTCAAATGCAAGAGTTAACGTTAACAAGAGGTTTTCAGTCTTCTGTAGCGCCAGAATTACATTTTGGTTTAGGTGCTACTTCTAAAATAGAAGAAGTAAAAGTTGTTTGGCTAAACGGAAATACACAAACTCTAAATAATGTTGAAGCTAATAAGAATCTTTTTTTTAATTATGACGATGCAACAAAACCCATCATTAAAGAAGAAAAAGAACAAGAAAAATTATTTGTAACAGAGAATTCTGTGTTTCCAAAATACAAACATGAAGAAAATAAACACAACGATTTTGATACTCAGGTTTTATTGCCTCATAAAATGTCTTCATTAGGACCAGCTTTAGCAATTGGAGATTTAAATAATGATGGCTTAGAAGATTATTTTATAGGAGGATCAAAAGGTAAAACAGGCAGTTTATTTTATCAAACTAAAACAGGTTTTACAGAAGCAAGTACTAGCTTTTTAGAAGAAGATATTTTAAGTGAAGATTTAGGCGCTCTAATTTTTGATGCAGATGCAGATGGAGATAATGATTTGTATGTTGTTAGTGGAGGTTATGAGTTTGATACAAAGTCAGAATTATTACAAGACAGATTATACCTAAATGATGGAAAAGGAAATTTTGTAAAAGCAAAAAAAGGAACTTTACCTGAGTTTATTTCTAGCGGCTCAAAAGTTTATAGTGCAGATTTTGATAAAGATGGTAAAGAAGATTTGTTGGTTTTAGGTCGTCAAACACCTGGACAATATCCATTACCTACAACAACCTATTTATTAAAAAATGTTGGTTCAAAAGGAAATGCAAAATTTGAGTTTTTTTCTGATGATTTTTCAAAACCTTTTAAAGATTTAGGAATGGCAACTTCAGCTGTTATTACAGATTATAATAATGATAATTGGTTAGATATTATTGTTGTTGGAGAGTGGATGCCAATTAAAGTATTTAAAAATAACAAAAATAGTTTTGTTGATGTTTCTAAAAAATTAGGATTGGATAAAAACACTACTGGTTGGTGGTGGAGCATAAATGAAGGAGATTTTGATAATGATGGTGATACAGATTATATTTTAGGGAATAATGGACTTAATTACAAGTATCAGGCAAATGAAAATGAATCTTTTGACATTTTTGTAAATGATTTTGATAAAAACAAAAAACAAGATATTGTATTAAGTTATTATAATGAAGGTAAACAATACCCTGTAAGAGGTAGATCATGTTCATCCCAACAAATACCTGGAATTAAAAAGAAATTTAAAAATTATGAAAGTTTTTCTGAAGCTACTTTAATTGATGTTTATTCTGATAAAGCATTAGAATCTGCTTTACATTATAAAGTTAAATCGTTTGCAAGTATTTATTTAGAAAATAAAAACGGAAAGCTAATTGTACATAAACTTCCTCAAGAAGTACAAATTTCAAGTATTAATGAAATTATTGTTAAAGATTTTAATGACGATGATAATTTTGATGCTTTAATAGCGGGTAATTTACAGATGTCTGAAGTAGAAACGCCAAGAAACGATGCTAGCTATGGTGTTTTCTTGCAAGGAGATGGTACTTGCTTTTAAAGCAATTTCAGGAAAGGAGTCAGGGTTTTTTGCTTCAGGAGATGTAAAAGGAATGGGGGCAATTAGTAAAGATGAAAACAAGTATATAATAGTAGTGAGAAATAATGAAGAGGTAAGTTATTTGAAAATCAATAAATAATTTCAATTTTATCTTTTCAGTAATTAAATGGAATAGAAGACAGTAAAAAACTATAAATGATGTATTTTTTTTACAAAATGCATTATTTATTATGTTTTAAGCAAGGAACAATCAATAATTTTAAGGTTCTAGATAAAAATATTTAAATTAATTATGAAAAGTGCTAATTTTTTAAGCCTACTTTTCTTTACAATAGTTTTTTTGAGTTTGATATTACTAGTTATAAAGCTGCGTCAGATAGCTTGAGAACAGTTACCCATTTATGAGAAAAAGGGTAATAAAATTAACCACCAATTTAAAAAAATAATAAATTTTAAAAAAGCATAAATGAAGTTAAAAAACCTATTTAATCTATTAAAGGTATTACCGTTATTTCTATTAATCATTTCTTGTGGAGGACCAAATGAAAGTGATGACCCAATAATAATACCAGTAGCAAAAGTTCAGGCAACTTTTAATATGTCAATTTCTCCATCAGATCCAAATGTAATGTTGTTTGATAACAAAACGGTTGGAAAGGGAGAGTTTATGAGTGAATGGGATTTTGGACAAGGAAATGGTTTCGTAGAAGATTTACCAGGAATAGAAGAAATAAGGTTTGATACTGATGGCACCTTTACCGTAACATTAAAGGTTACAAATGAGGCAGGTTTTACAGAAGATAGTAAAACGGTAGTTGTAAACAATGGAACTGGTGGAATATGCCCTAATGGAAATTGTACGTCAAATAGTTCTTCTGCTTTAAAAGATGCTACAACAACATTTTTTGTGGGTAATATTACAAGAGCCTCTAGAATAAACGCCGGCGGTAAACATACAGAGGTTTTAAAAAGTGATTTTTCTAGTATTACATCAGAATACGAAATGAAAATGAATGTAATGTATCCTTCTCAAGGTAATTATGATTTTAGTGCTGCCGATGTTATTGTAAATTTTGGATTTGATAATGCAATTAATGTGCATGGTCATGCACTAATTTGGCACAATGCAACTCCAGATTGGGTAAAAGATTTTGCTGGTTCAGATTCTGAGTTTGAAGCCATGGTAAAAGATTATATAACAACTACTGTTACTAGATATAAAGGTAAAATAGGCTCTTGGGACGTTGTAAATGAAGCAATCGAAGATGGAAGTGGAAACCCTTTAAGAAATTCTATTTTTAAACAAAAAATGGGAGATGATTATATTAAAAAATGTTTTCAATGGGCAAGAGATGCAGACCCAGATGTATTGCTTTTTTATAATGATTATAACATGGCGTCTAGTCCTGGAAAAAGAGCTGCAATGTTTAAAATAGTAGATAGTCTAGGCGATTTAATTGATGGTGTTGGAGCTCAAATGCATATAAATTATAATTTTCCATCAAAGTCAAATATTCAGGCAGTTGCAGATGGTACCGTTTCTAGAGGATTAAAACTACATTTTGCAGAATTAGATATTAGAGCAAATCCAGATAATGATCAAACTAGTTTAACGGATGAAAGAGCCGATGAGCAAAAAGCAAAATTTAAAGAAGTTGTTCAAATTTATAATTCAATTCCATTAGATAATAAATACGCATTAACAGTATGGGGTTTAAGAGATAATGAAACTTGGTTAATAGATTTTTGGGGTCATGTAGACTGGCCACTAATGTATGATGATAATTTCAATAAAAAGAAAGCCTATAATGGTTTCTTAGAAGGATTACAATAAGTAAATAATAATTATTAAGTGAAGTTTTGAATTGAAAAACAGTTAAATATCTACATACGTTTAACTGTTTTTTTATCAAAAAAAACTAGTTAATTTTAAAAATACCATACTATGAACTACAGTAAACATTTCAATTCAGTATTTATAATTACAACAGTTTCTTTATTGCTTTCTTGTAACAGTGGTATAAAAAAAGAAGAGGTAAAAGGGCTAAAAGAGTACGCCAGTTTTCCTATAGGAACTGCGATTAAAATAAATACATTATTAAAAGATACACAACTACAAAAATTACAGAAAAGTAATTTTAACAGCATTACTTCTGCAAGTGATATGAAAATGAATAGTATTATGCCTAAAGAAGGTGTTTATTCATGGAAAATAGTAGATAGCATTGTTAATTACGCACAGAAAAACAAGCAAAGATTATTTGGGCATAATTTAATTTGGCACAGTTCTACACCAAATTGGGTTCAAGAAAAAGCATCCAAAGATAGTTTGTGGTTGGGTACTTTTATGAAAGAATACATTACAAAGTATGTAACAAGATATAAAGGAAAAGTTGCTGCTTGGGATGTAGTTAATGAAGGATTAGAATCTCATGGAGGTGAAGTTAGAAAAACAATTTGGTACAACGCAATTGGTAAAGATTATATAGCAAAAGCATTTCAATATGCGCATGAAGCAGACCCAGAAGCTATTTTGTTTTATAATGATTTTAATATTGAAAGAGATACGTTAAAACTAAACAGTATGCTTACTATGATTAAAGAATTACAAACAAAAGGAGTGCCTATATCTGGTTTAGGTTTTCAAATGCATATTCGTATGGATACTCCTGATGAGGTAATTGCAAATTCATTAAAAAAAGCTGTAGAAACAGGGTTACAAATTCACATATCTGAGTTAGATATTATTTTTAATAAACACGATGATACTAGAGGTGGCGGTATACAAGTCTATGAAAAACTTACAGAAGAAATGAAACAAGCACAAGCCAAAAAATATAAGAATTTGGTTAAAATGTACAAATCTATTGTACCAAAAGAACAACAATACGGAATTACTTTTTGGGATTTTACAGATAGAGATTCATGGATTAATGGTTTTTTTAATTTAAATGATTGGCCAACTATTTTTGACGAAAAATTAGCACCAAAACCTGCCTATTTTGGTTTTTTAGAAAGATTAAAAGAAAAAAGTAAGTAATGAAGAATTTTTTTATAATAGTAATTGTTTCTGTTTTTTGCTTCAATTGTTCAGGTAAAAAAGAAAATAAAATGACTAGTGAATTCGAAGAAACTTCATTTACAAATCCTGTTTTAAAAGGGTTTTATCCAGACCCAAGTATTTGTAAAGTAGATAGTAGTTATTATCTAATAAACTCAACTTTTGCCTATTTTCCTGGTATTCCTGTTTTTAAAAGTGATGATTTAGTAAACTGGAAACAAATAGGAAATGCTTTAGACAGACCAGAACAATTAGATTTAGAAGGTTTAGAGGTTTCTCAAGGCGTTTTTGCACCTGCAATTTCTTATCATAATGGAGTGTTTTATATTATTAACACAATTGTTGGTGGTAAAAATAATTTTATTATTTCTGCTTCTAATCCGGCAGGACCTTGGTCTAACCCAACTTGGTTGCCAGAAGTAGAAGGCATAGATCCTTCTATGTTTTTTGATGAAAACGGAAAAACATATGTGGTTTTTAATAGCAATCCTCCTAATAATTCACCAGAATATGATGGACATAGAACTATTAAAATTATAGAGTTAGATGTTAAGAATCTAAAAACTGTTGGTGAAGCTAAAATAATTATAGATAAAGGGGCAAAACCAGAAGACAAACCCATTTGGATTGAAGGTCCGCATATTTATAACAGAAACGGATTTTACTATGTAATGGCTGCAGAAGGAGGCACCGCAGAAGATCATTCTGAAGTTGTTTTTAGAAGTAAAAGTGTTTTAGGTCCTTATAAAAGCTATGAAAATAACCCAATTTTAACACAAAGAAATTTAAAGAATACTAGAAAAAATCCAATTACATCTACAGGGCATGCAGATCTTATAGAAGACAATTTAGGAAATTGGTGGGGCGTTTTTTTAGGATGTAGACCTTATGATGGTGATAACCATTTTAACATAGGTAGAGAAACTTTTATGGCACCTGTAAAATGGGAAAATGATTGGCCTATTTTTGATTTAGAAGGAGATGTTGTAAAAGACCATTATCAAATAACATTAGAAAAACCACTTGCAAATATACCGTCTGTTAATGCAGACTTTATAGATGAATTTAATACAGATACTTTATCTTTCGATTGGCTTTTTTTAAGAACACCAAAAGAAAAATGGTATTCACTTTTAAACGGAGAATTAACTATAAAAACACGTTCAGAAACTACCTCAGGTACATCAAACCCAAGTTTTATAGGGTATAGACAAAAGCATTTATTTGGTGAGGTAACCACAAACTTATCTTTTAAAGCAGTTGCAGAAAATGAAAAAGCAGGCTTAATTGCTTTTCAAAATGAAACGCATTATTACTACTTGTGTAAAACGGTAAAAGATAACAAACCTGTAGTTCAGTTATTAAAATCATCAGAAAAAGGAATAGAAGAAATTGCCTTTAAATCAATAAAAGAGAACGATAAAATATCTTTTAAAATAGAAGCAAAAGGAACATTTTATAATTTTTACTATTCAATAAACAATACAGATTGGCTAGTTCTAAATAAAAATGTTGATGCTACTTTTTTAAGTACAAAAATTGCTGGAGGTTTTGTCGGTACAATTTACGGAATGTACACAACTTCATTGGGAGAAAAAAGTACAAACAAAGCCATTTATCATTGGTTTAAAAATAAGAATTTAAATTAATAGTAGTCTGTAAACTAGTGTTTTAAAATAAATTTAAAAAAATGAAAAGCGTTCTATATTTAATAATAGTTTTAAATTCATTTGTCAGTTTTGCTCAAGAAAAGGATAGTCTATTCTCTCAAAAAGAGAGACTTAGACAATATGCTGGTCAATGGGTAAGTGCTATTAATCCCAGTACAGATAGTGTAGCAAAATTTCCTCAAATAAAAATGAGTAGCATAAATAATTTTAATAATCATTCGCTCACGGTTGATGTTTTACAAAAAGATAGTACCAATCAATACGATCAAATACTGCATGAAATTATTGGTTATGATAGGGTTACCGATACTATTTTTGCTGCCGGTCATAATGCACAAGGCGCATTTTTTACAGGAAAAGGTGCCTTTTCTTCAGAAAATCATTGGACCATGCAAGACAAAGATCTCAATGGTAATAAAACAATGAAGGTTGATTTTAACTTTCAAAATTATACGGATGTTATATTGGAAGGATTTGACACTAATGAAAAGCGTTTATGGAAAACGAGATACATTAAAAATAATCCTAAAGACAAAAATATTGGTATTCAATTGGTTTCTGTTCACAAAGAGATGCTAAAAAAACCAGAACAAACCTTAATTCAGTTAGGTAGAATGGGGTATAGCTATGTTGAGACTTTTGTTTATAAAGAAGGTGGCTTTTATGGTCAAAGTCCAGAGCAGTTTAAGGTTATGGTTGAAAAATCTGGCATGAAATTTTTGGGCTCAATGACTTTTTTCGATCCTGAAGATAAAAATGATGATGCTGCAATAAATACGTGGTGGAATAAAACGATACAAGACCATAAAAAAGCAGGTGTTGAATATCTATCGACCTCAAATAGTAAATTAAAAGGTATTAAGACGATTAAAGAACTTAAAGAGTATTCTAATTATTATAATAAAGTTGGAAAACTTTGTAAAGAGAACGGATTGAAGTTTGTGTATCATAATCATGCTGATGAATTTTTAAAGGTAGAAGGCGTAACTATTTATGATTATTTTCTTCAAAACACCAATCCTGAGTATGTCTATTTTCAATCTGATGTATATTGGATGCAGGTGGGCGGTGTAAATCCTGTCCATTATTTTAAAACCTATCCTAACCGATTTATTAGTTGGCATGTAAAAGACTATAAAGAATTAGGTGCAAGTGGTAAAATAGATTTCAAAGATATTTTTAACTATCAAGAAATAGCTGGAGTTCAATATATCTTGTCCGAAGTTGAAGAGTATAGCTTTCCTCCTTTGTTTAGTGTCGGTTTAGCTTGGGAATATATTTATTATGAATTATTAAAATAACAGTTTGCTTATGAAAGCTTTTACAATGAAGTATCTTTTATTAACTATATTTTTCTTTACAATGATTAAAACCAATGCGCAAGACCAGTTTCGTGTTTTATTGTTTACCCAACATGATACTTGGCACTACAATACCATTCCTGTTGCTGTTGAGGCTTTTCAAGAAATGGCAGCAGAAAATCAGTTTCAATTTGATTGGACACAAAGACCAGATGATCTTATAGAAAAATTACCAAAATATGATGTAGTCATATTTATGAACGCCAATGCCAATTTTTTAACACCAAAACATATGGATGCTTTAAAAGCATTTATGAAACGAGGTGGAGGCTTTGTTGGTATACACGGAACAGCAGATGGTGAAAATGATAATGCTTGGTTTGATGGTCTTGTTGGAGCAAAATTTGTAGATCATCCAAAATTACAAGCCGCAATTGTAAACGTCAAGAATAATGATTTTCCAGCAACTTGGCATCTACCAAATAAATGGCTTCGTAGTGATGAATGGTATAACTTTAAAAACATGAATTTAGATAAACTGAATATTCTATTAACTGTTGATGAGGCTTCTTATGATTTTACTGCGGGTTATGATGATATTCCGTTAAAAGGCATGGGAGCAGAACATCCTATTTCTTGGTACCAAGAATATGAAGGAGGAAGATCGTTTTACACAGCTTTAGGTCACAAACCAGAATCGTTTAAAGACAAAAACTTTTTGAATCACATTTTGGGTGCAATATATTGGGTGCAACATAAATAAACTATTTACAGAATTTTAGAGCCTATTTGGTTTTATCAAAAAAATAGAACTCACTTTACATTTACTAAAATAAATATTATGATAAAGAATCTAATGATAATTTCAATAGCCTTTTTTTGTGCTATTGGATATAGCCAAACAAAACAAAATGCAAAATATGTATTTCTGTTCATTGGTGATGGTATGGGAGCAAATCAAGTTTATGCTACCGAAATGTTTTTAAATGCAAAATCTAATGAGATTAAAGCAGACAAACTATTAATGAATAGTTTTCCGGTGAACTCGAATATGACTAACTATTCAGCTAGTTCTTATGTTACCACATCTTGTGCAGCAGCAACAGCAATGTCAACTGGGTTTAAAACGAATAATGGTATTATAGGAAAATCACCCGATAAAAAAATAGCTTATGAAAACATATCTCAAAAAGCAAAAAAAGCAGGTTTTAAAGTCGGAATCTTGTCAAGTGTAATGATAGATCACGCTACTCCAGCTTCCTTTTATGCACATCAAGATTCTCGTAATATGTATTACGAAATTAGTATGGAGTTACCCAATTATAATATCGATTATTTTGGAGGCGGAGGTTTTCATCATCCTAAAGGAAAAAAAGGAGATCAACCAGATTCATTTGAAAATGCTATTAAAAAGGGCTATACCATTGCAGATTCTCATAAGGAATTTAATAAACTAAAAAATGGTGATGAAAAAATAATTGCCATAAATCCTGAAATGTATCCTTCAGGAGAATTTTACTGGGCTATTGATAAAAAAGAAGGCGCGCTTTCTCTTGCCGATTTCACAAAAAAAGGAATTGAAGTAATTGACAATGATAAAGGTTTTTTTATGATGGTAGAAGGAGGTAAAATTGATTGGGCTTGTCATGGAAACGATGGTGTATCCATGGTTCATGAAGTAATCGCTTTTAATGATGCAATTAAAGAAGCCTATGAGTTTTATAAAGAACGACCAGATGAAACATTAATAATAGTTACTGCAGACCATGAAACAGGCGCTCTAACTACAGGGATAAATTATGCCACACATCCTGAATTGTTGAAATACCAAATAATTTCAGTTCAAGAGTTTAAAAGAAAAATGACTGAACTTAAAAATACGGATCCAGAAGTTTCTTTCAATACTATTTTAGATTTAGTACAGGCAGATTTTGGTTTAGGAAACAATGATATCGGTTTGTTTTTAGATGATAAAGAATTAGCCTTATTAAAATCAGCCTACAACAAACAGTTTAAAGGAAATAAGAACGTAAATGCGGATGCCGATTATTTAAGTAAAACCGAGGTAAAATCCATTGGAGAAACAGCAGCCTATATTTTAAATAAAAAGGCAGGAATAAGTTGGGGTTCTGGCGATCATTCTGGCACACCGATTCCTGTTAAAGTTATAGGTAAAGGTCAAGAAGAGTTCTCTGAGTATTTCGATAATACCGATTTACCAAAAAAAATAGAGAAACTTATGGGGATATAGTTGAATCATTTTAGATGAAATTCTATTAAAAATATCCTCAATTTATATAATAAAAAAAGGAATAATATTCCATTATCGAAAAATCAATACGCATTTTATATACTATTAATAATGTATCACTAAAAATAAAAATATGAAACATAAAATAATATTATTAGCTATAAGTTTAATTTGTTTTCTAGCTGTAGATGCGCAAAACATTGTTTATGTATATGGAGATGTTGCTGCTGATGGTGCGATACCATCTGGAAGTAAAGAACCATTTCACCAAATGCGTTTGAATGATGAAGGTGATTTAGGGATGAGTGGTTTTAAAAAAGCATTGGAAGCTGTTGGGTGCACAATAAGCGAAGTTTACGATCAAGAAATTGTAATTAATGCCAAATTTCTAAAGGAGATTGATGTTTTAATTTTAGGCTCAAATCAGCGAGTTTTTATAGAAGCAGAAGCTAAAGCTTTAAAACGTTGGGTAAAAAAAGGCGGCGGAGTAATTGCTTGGTCGGATAGCGGATTTGGTGGAGAATATAGCATTGTAGGTGTTGATAATGAAGTGGGGCGAATTTCTGACAATGTTTTAATGGAGCAATTTGGTATGCGTTTTTTGACCGACAATGGTGCTGGAAACTACCTAGTGAACGAGTATGTACAAAATCATTTTATTAATAAAAACAATAAACATAAAGGCGTTGCTTTTAGAGGAGAAGGAGTAAGTTTTGTTCGTGTTTCTAAACCAGCAGTAATTTTAGCGAAAGCGCAAGAAGGCGGATTAGGCGGTAGGTTAGTTGTAAATTCAAATGATGGTGAATTTAATGAAAATACCGATGTAGCTTTAGCAATAGCTGAAATAGGTAAAGGTAGAGTAATAGGTGTTTTTGATCGTAATTTGTTTTGGAATGCCGGTGCTGGTACCCGTTTAAGTCATTCCGATAATAGGGTGTTTGCACAACGTATTGCACTTTGGGCAGCAGGTATAGAGGATGAGCAACGCTTTGCAAATGATACCAATGCTTTAGTTTCTGCAATAAATACACCCCCAACTATTTCTATTGATTATACGTATTCAAAAACAGATAACAGTCTTGCAATTACGGCTGTGATTACTGACGACGATAAAGATGCCATTAGCCCGGAAATAGTATGGGAGCAAGTAGAGGGGCCTGCCGATTGTGAGTTCGAAAATAATAATCCAAATACTACAACACCACGTATTTTTATTCCCAAAGCAGGTAAATATGTTTTTAAAGCAAGTGTTTTAGATGGTGAGTTTGAAATTAATAAATTTTTAAACTATGTAAGAGAGTAAATTTATTAAAATGAAAGTAAAAGAAAAATTATTAAAAACCTTTTTAGGTTTTAAAAGCATCATTTTGGTTTTTGTATTATGTACTTCATGTAATGCTCAAAATAAACAGAGTAATCAAATTATAGTCAATGGAGCAGAATTGGTCTTAATTTCAGATGATTACGAATTTACAGAAGGACCGGCAGCCGATAAAGAAGGTAATGTTTATTTTACCGATCAGCCAAATGATAGGATTTTAGAATGGAATGCAAAAACCAATTTAGTATCTGAATACATGAAACCTTCTGGTCGTTCAAACGGACTTTATTTTGATAATGAAGGAAATTTACTATCTGCAGCTGATGAAAAAAACGAATTGTGGCGTATCAATTCAGATAAAAAAGAAACGGTTCTAGTACGCAATTTTGAAGGCAAAAAATTAAATGGGCCAAACGATCTTTGGGTTGATGCTAAAGGAGGTATTTATTTTACAGATCCTTATTATCAACGTGATTGGTGGTCTCACAAAAAGCCACAGCAAAAAGAAAATAGAGTCTATTATTTAGCTCCCAATGCAGATAAACCAATTATTGTATCTAATGATAATTATGTGCAACCTAATGGTATTATTGGTTCTAAAGATGGTAGAAAATTGTATGTAGCAGACCAAGCAGACAATAAAACTTTTGTTTTTGATGTTCAAGAAAACGGAAATTTAGCTAATAAAAAACTATTCACAGCTAAGGGTTCTGATGGAATGACTATAGATAATAAGGGAAATATTTATTTAACAGGAGCTGATGGTGTTACCGTTTTTAATGCTGATGGTGAAAAAATCGAACAAATTGCAGTTCCAAAAGGATGGACTGGCAATGTTACATTTGGGGGTAAAGACTTTAAAACACTTTTTATAACTGCTTTAAATTCTGTTTATACTTTACAAATGAATGTTAAAGGCGTTCGGTATACTAATTAATATAATTAAAAAAAAACAAATTTCATGAAAAAATCAAAATTCACATGTACGCTAATTTGTGTTTTAATGCTTGTAATTACAAGTTGTAATAATGATAAAACACCAAAAGAAACTAGTAATAATTTACCTGTGTCTAATAAGGATATTGCACTAAAACGCGCTTTTGAAAAACAGTTTTTATTAGGTAGTGCAATAAACGATGATATTGTTTCTGGAAAAGAGAATATTTTAAACCAAATTGTAAAAAAGGAGTTCAATACAATTACACCAGAAAACTGTATGAAAGCAGAGGTGGTAAATCCGAAGCCTGGAGTTTATGATTTTAAAGCTGCAGATGAATTTGTTGCTTTTGGGAAAGAAAATAACATGTTTATTGTTGGACATACTTTGATATGGCACAACCAAACACCAGCTTGGTTTTTTACCAATGAAAAAGGAGGAGCTAATACTCCAGAAGAACAAAAAGAACGATTGCGTACCCACATTAAAGCTGTTGCAGGTAGATATGCAGGTAAAGTACATGCTTGGGACGTGGTTAATGAGGTTATTGACAATGATGGTTCTTATAGATCTACAACATGGGTAAATAGCATTGGAGATGGAGATGAAATGGTTAAGTTGGCATTTAAATATGCTAGTGAATATGCTCCTGATACAGAATTGTATTATAATGATTTTAATGCTTGGCGACCAGAAAAAAGAGATGGTATAGTACGCATGGTAAAAATGCTTAAAGAAGCAGGTATTCGTATTGACGGTGTTGGTATTCAGGCACATTGGGGCCTTAATTTCCCTAAGAAAAAGTACATTCAAGAAGCTATTGATGCCTATGCTGCATTAGGAATAAAAGTGATGATTACGGAATTAGATGTTGATGTATTACCAGTTACTAAAGAAGGTCAAATAATAGGGCGTAGTATGATGGAACCACAATTTCAATTAGAAGAGTTTGAAATATTTTTAGATCCCTATAAAGATGGTTTGCCTAAAGCAGTAGAACAGGATTTAGCGAATCGTTATAAAGAATTATTTGAAATTTTTGTAAAGAACAAAGATAAAATTGATAGAGTAACTTTATGGGGTGTTCATGATGGTATGTCTTGGAAAAATGATTATCCAATACCAAATAGAACGAATTACCCTCTTTTGTATAATAGAGATATGCAACCAAAATTGGCTAGAAAAGCTATTTTAGAAACGATACAATAAACAGATTGCTTTTGATAATTTAGAATCAATAAAATTGAATAGTCTTAAAATAGATTTATGAATTTAATCACTCCTGAAAATTTTAGATATACTTTAAATAACAAATCAATTAAATTATTTACTCTAAAAAATAAGAACGGAATTGTTAGTCAGATTACCAATTATGGAGGTAGGGTTGTAAACCTTTTTGTTCCTGATAAAAATGGTGTTTTTAAAGATGTTGTTTTAGGCTACGATTCTGCAAAAGATTATTTAGAAAAGCCAGATCATTTTTTTGGAGCTATTATTGGTCGTTATGGAAATAGAATTGCAAATGGTAAATTTAGCATAGATAATAATGAGTTTTTATTGGCTAAAAACGAATCAGAAAACCAATTACATGGAGGTGAAAAAGGTTTTCATGTTGTTGTTTGGCAAGCAAAACAACTATCAGATTCTACTTTAGAATTAACTTATTTTTCAAAACATTTAGATCAGGGTTTTCCGGGTAATTTAGAAGTGAAAGTAGTGTATACGTTAACAGATAAAAATGAATTACAAATAGAATATTCTGCAATTTCAGATGCAAAAACGGTAGTAAACTTAACAAATCATTCTTACTTTAATTTATCGGGCGATTTTAATAAATCCATAGAGAATCATTTATTTCAAATAAAGGCAAGTCATTATTTACCTGTAAATGATAAAATGGTTCCTTTGGGTAGTTTAGAAAATGTTATGAATTCTCCTTTCGATTTTAGAAAACTAAAAACCTTAAAGAAAGTTATTAATAAAGAACATCAACAAATAGTATTAGGTAGTGGTTTTGATCATAATTTTGTTTTGGACGATGTGAATGCTGGTTTTGTTGCAAAAGTAGTTGATGAAAAATCTGGCAGAAGTTTAGAGGTTTATACTACCGAACCCGGAGTACAATTTTATTCAGGCAATCATTTAAATAACTTAGAAGGCAAAAACGATATTTTATATCAAAAAAGAGCAGCGTTTTGTTTAGAGACGCAACATTTTCCAAATAGTCCTAATCAAACCAGCTTTCCATCAACCTTATTACTACCAAGAGAAAAGTATTTTTCAAGAACTATTTATAAGTTTAGTGTTTATAAGTGATTGCTAGAATTAAGTAACACTTTTAAAACATAAAATATTTCTTGTAATGCAAGAATTGTTCTACTAAAAGCAGTATTTGTTTTACAGTAATCTATAGATTACTGTTAATTTTAATCCAATAACAAGGCGTTTTTTTTACAAGACTATTTGTTAGTTAGTTTAGCTTAAAAAGATTACTGAATAACAGTAATTGACATCCGTAGAAATTCACAAATAAATACAATATAGATATGTTTAATAAAATTAATACAACTTTACTCTTGTTATCAATTTGCCTTTTAAGCTGTAAAGAAGCAAAAAAAGAAACTGTAATTGAAACACCTCAAAATAAGACGTCTTTAAAAGATAGTTTTAAAGAAGATTTTTTACTAGGAACAGCACTTAATACAGGTCAAATTAAAGAAGTAAATGCATTGCAAACAACTTTAATAACAAGAGAGTTTAATGCTATTACTCCAGAGAACGATTTAAAATGGGAGCAAATTCACCCTAAAAAAGACACTTATAATTTTGAGGTATCAGATGCTTATGTTGCTTTTGGTAATAAAAATAATATGCATGTTGTGGGGCATACCCTGCTTTGGCATAGTCAACTTGCACCTTGGGTACATGAAATTACAAATAAAGATACTTTAGTAAATACCATTACAAAGCATATAAATACAATTGCAGGTAGATATAAAGGGAAAATTGATTCTTGGGATGTTGTAAATGAAGCTTTAAATGAAGATGGGTCTCCAAGAGAATCTCTATTTTATAAAATTTTTGGAGATGAAAGCTATTTAGAATTAGCTTTTAAACTTGCCGAACAAGCAGCACCAGATGCAGAGCTAGTCTACAACGATTACAATCTTTGGAAACCAGCAAAAAGAGAAGGAGTTATTAGAATTGTAAAAAATCTACAAGCAAAAGGTATTAAAGTTGATGGTGTAGGTATGCAAGCACATTGGAGTCTAGAAGGTCCATCTTTAGAAGATATTGAAAACAGTATAATTGCGTATTCAGACTTAGGAGTAAAAGTAATGTTTACAGAATTAGACATTACCGTTCTGCCAAATCCTTGGGAGTTGGATGGAGCTGCTGTAGAGCAAAGTTATGAAAGATACGAGAATGATCCAAAAATGAATCCTTATCCAAATGGATTAACAGAAGACATTGAATTAAAAATAGCAAAACGTTATGAAGATATATTTAATCTTTTCTTAATACACAAAGATAAAATTAGCCGTGTTACTTTTTGGGGAGTTAACGATGGGCAATCTTGGTTAAATGATTGGCCAATTAAAGGGAGAACAAATTATCCATTACTTTTTGGACGAGATGATAAACCAAAAGAAGTATATAATAATGTAATTGCGCTTAAAAATAAGGCAAACTAATAACTCCTGAAAATGACAACTATTTCACACAAATTATCTGTAAAAGAAAAAGTAGGTTATGCTCTTGGAGATTTAGCAGCCAATTTAGTTTTTCAAACTCTAGTAACCTATCTTTCCTATTTTTATACAGATATTTATGGCTTAAAACCAGAAGATGCCGCATTAGTAACCTTAACAGTTGGACTTATAGCTGCGTTTGGTTTTAACCCTATGGTGGGTGCTTTGGCAGATAGAACAAATACCAAAATGGGTAAATTTAGACCCTGGATTTTATGGACTGCAATCCCCTTAGGAGTAACTGCATTATTAGCTTTTACTACGCCAGATTTTGAATATCAAGGAAAGGTTATTTATGCTGTAATTACCTATACTTTATTGTTATTGTTATACTCTGCAAATAATTTACCTTATGCTGCTCTAAGTGGTGTTATTACAGGAGATATGAAAGAGCGTAATAGCTTATCTGCATATCGATTTGTGGGTGTTTTAGGGGCACAGTTTTTTGTGCAAGTTTTTATGTATGATTTAATTCTAAAGGCAGGTGATGGTAACAAAGCAGCAGGTATGGAAACCGTAATGACCTATTTAGCCATTATAGGAACCATAATGTTAATGATTACCTTTTTTACCACAAAAGAAAGAGTAATACCTAAGCCAGAACAAAAATCTAGTTTAAAAGAAGATTTATCAGATTTGTTTAAAAATAAACCTTGGGTGATTATGTTGGTGCTTACAACACTAATATTTGTCACATTAGCAATGAAAGGCGGTTCTTATGTTTATTATTTCGAAAACTTTGTAAACGAAGAAAAGTTAAGAGCGTTTTTAGACCCATATAGATCGATATTACCCACATTTGAAAATGAAACCTCTTTTGGTTTAGGGGTGTTTAACGGAATTGGAATTCTAGTTGGTTTAATAGGTATCATTCTTTCTAAACGTTTGGCAGATAAATTCGGAAAACGAAATGTTTTTGCCATTTCGCTCTTTATTTCAACCTTATTTATTATTGCTTTTTATTTTTATCAACCAGAATCTATAGAGTTAATCTTTGTAACTCAGATTTTACACATGTTTTTTTACGGAATTGGGACTCCAATTCTTTGGACAATGATTGCCGATGTAGCAGATTTTTCTGAATGGAAAACAAACAGAAGAGCAACTGCCATTATATTTTCTGCAATGATGGTTGGTTTAAAAGGAGGTATTAGTATTGGTAGTGCTTTAGTTTCATCAATTTTAGGAGCTTATGGATATGATTCTCATTTAGAAATACAAAGTGAAGCAGCTATTAATGGTACAAAGTTATTAATTAGTGTGTATGCTGCAATTCCGTTTTTAATAGGAGTAGGGTTATTATATTTTTATGAAATAGATAAAAAAATGGAATTAAAAATAGAAAAAGAGTTAAACGAAAGAAGAGCAATTTAAAAAATAATACAATGCCAGAAGAAAGTATAGAACACATCAATTTTGATGAATTAAATAAAAAAGCCATTTCACAACCATTAGTGTCTCATATATATACTGCAGATCCATCTGCACATGTATTTGATGGTAAAATATATATATATCCATCTCATGATATTGATGCCGGAGAAGCTTTTGATGATTTAGGAAGCCATTTTGCTATGGAAGATTATCATGTACTATCTATGGATACTATAGATAGTAAGGCTGTAGACAATGGTTTGGCTTTACATGTAAAAGACGTTCCTTGGGCAAAACAACAAATGTGGGCACCAGATGCAAATGAAAAAGATGGGAAATATTATTTGTTTTTTCCAGCAAAAGCACACGATGATATTTTTAGAATTGGTGTTGCAATAAGTGATTCTCCAACAGGACCTTTTAAAGCAGAACCAGAAGCAATTAAAGGTAGTTTTTCTATAGACCCAGCTGTTTTTAAAGACGATGATGGTAGTTGTTATATGTACTTTGGTGGTCTTTGGGGTGGACAATTACAGCGCTGGAGAACAGGTGAGTTTAGAGCAGACCAACCAGAGAGTCCAACAGCATTTATTCCTGAAGATAATGAACCAGCTTTATTGCCTTATGTAGCAAAAATGACTGATAATTTGTTAGAATTTGATGAAAAGCCAAAGGAGATAGAAATTATTGATGAAAATGGAGATTTATTATTAGCAAAAGATATTGATAGACGCTTTTTTGAAGCAGCGTGGATGCATAAGCACAATGGAAAATATTATTTCTCTTATTCTACAGGAGATTCTCACTTTATATGTTATGCTATAGGAGATAATCCTTACGGACCATTTACCTATGCAGGTAAGGTTTTAGAGCCAGTGGTTGGTTGGACCTCACATCACTCTATTTGTAATGTAGACGGTAAAGACTATTTATTCTATCATGATTCTAGTTTATCAAAAGGAGTAACACATTTACGTTCTGTAAAAGTTATAGAAATTAATTATAACGAGGATGGAACAATACAAACAATAGAACCTTATAGGGATTAGTTTTTTACAAGTTGCAGTTTGTAGATCAATAAACATTTTACATAATATAAAATTTAGGGAGAACTGGCTAAACTCAATTAAAAGTTGATTACTAGCATTTTAATGATTATCAACAACCAAAAAAACTTAATATAAGCTTTGGGTTATATAGTTTAAAAACAAAAGGTATCATGGCAATTTACGCAATTGGAGATATACATGGTAGTATAAACGCATTAAAAACTATTTTTCAACATGATTTGATAAAGTTGTTTTTCTTGGAAATTAGGTTGATAAGAGATTTGATAGTAAGGGTGTTCTTAATTGGTAAATTGAAAAAAGTAAAACATTCTACTTCGAGTTTATTCTTGGTAATCATGAGATAATGATGACAAGTGCCAAACCATATGTTTTTAACATAATTTCCTGTATTACTCCTGTAAATACTAAATTAAATCTAAGTAATTGTATAGTAGTGATTAAAGTGTGTTTTTAAAAGAAAAGAAGAAAACATTAATGGCCTCTTTTATTTTTATATAAATTAAGAAAACTTTAGATATTCTATTTTTATTTATTAGCAAATAACAGCTAATTTCGTTTTTGCTTCTGCTAAAATTAATTAAAACTCCCCTTATTATTTTAGTTGTAAAAAATGAAAAAACATTTATAGATAAAATTTAATCTACCTAAACAAATAATGTTGTAAAACTCGAAAATTTATGAATAGAAAAAATTTTATACGCTTATTGGGGGTAACGCCATTGATATTTCCTGTTTCAAAATTATTTGAAAATAGTGACAAACAAAACCACTATGAGAAATTTTATTTTAAAGATGATGGACTAATACCTAATAGTAAATTACCATTACTTCTTATTAAAGATGCTTTGCCAAAAAACGAAAAGAATCCTAGCCAATGGTTTTTACAAACTTTCAAATCCAATAATTGGACCAATTCATGGACAAACGGTATCTACCCTTTTCACCATTACCATAGTACCTCTCATGAAGTTTTGGGAATATATTCTGGTGAAGCGATCATTCATTTAGGAGGAGAGCAAGGTGAAAAAATTAAAGTTACCAAAGGAGATGTTATTATTATACCTGCTGGTGTTGGCCACAAAAAAATTGAAAGTTTAAATCTTGGTGTAGTAGGTGCGTATCCTGATGGTCGTGACTGGGATCTAATGCGAGGCGCTAAAGGAGAGCGTCCAACTGCAGATAATAATATATTGTCACTACCAATACCAAATGAAGATCCGCTTTTAGGTAAGCGTGGTGGATTAGTCAAAATTTGGTTTAAATAAAAGAGTTAAAGGTTCGCTTTAATGCGGGAAAAATAGCCGTATTTAAAACGGAAACTGTTTAAACTCAATTAAAAGTTCATATTGATGGTATGGACTCAAAAAATAAATTTAATCAAAAAAAATAAATTAAAATAGTATTTATTATGAGCGAATTAAAAATTATAGCTACAATTATTGTAAAACCCGAATTTAAGGAAGATGTTTTAAATATGTTGCAAACCGTAACGGATGCCACACGGAAAGAGGAAGGTAATATCTCTTATGTATTGCATGAAGATATTAATAACAGCGCAAAGGTCATCATTCTAGAAGAATGGAAATCTCAGGAAGCGATTGATTTTCATAATCAAACAGATCATTTTTTAATACTAAAGAACGAACTTGGAAAAAAGGCCGATAGTTTATCGATAGATATAATAAGAGCGTCTTATTAATTTTATAACTTAAAATAGTATACAACATGAAAAAGTCAATTTTAATAGTATTGTGTATTACGGTATCTTTTTTAGCAAATGCACAATCAAATTCTAAACTATACACCTACAAGCAGTTTGGTAACAAGTACGTTATAAGCATTCAAAACCATGCTGAGATTACAAAAGCAATCACTGCGTTTGTGGAAGAGCAGGATATAAAAGCAGGAACAATTGTAGGTATGGGGGCTGTTAATGAAGCTACTTTACGATTTTTTGATCCAGCTACTAAAGAGTTTGTAGATAAAACGTTTTCCGAACAAATGGAGATTACCAACTTAACCGGTAATATATCTCAAAAAGATGGAAAACACTACGTACACATGCATGTAACACTTGGACGTAACGATTACACGGCATTAGCGGGACACTTTCTTACAGCCAAAATTAATGGAGCTGGAGAATTTGTTATAGAAAGTTTTGATGGAGCGGTTGATCGCTATCATGATGAGGATACTGGTCTAAACCTGTACAAGTTTTAGAAGCATAGAAAAGAATGACTTAAAGAGCATTCTGTCTTACTTATCACAAACATCTAAAAATAATAAACATGAAATACGCATTATTACTTCCATTATTTTTAATACAAATGATTGTCCATGCACAATCGAATGATAGTCTTAACAACTCTGAAAAAGCGGATGACAAGTTGTTATTGACCATTTTCCTTAAACATGATCAAAGTATGACTTTAAATGAGATTGAAAAGATAAGAACGGACCAAGGCTTTTATGAAAACCTTCCTCCAGAAGGTGTTTCTGTAGTTAATTGGTTTGTAGTTATGGGACTTGGCCAAGTAGTTGTGTTGGAACTTCCTGCTTCAAAATTATCTGCTGTAAATTTAGCAATTGAAAGAACTGCATGGAAAGCTTTTACAACAGAAATGTATGCAACTTACAATTTGTATCCTATCATAGAGCATAAATTAAAAAATAAGTCAAAGGTAGTGCTTGATTTAAAAGCTAGTTCTAAAAAAGATGATGACAAGTTGTTATTAACCGTCTTTCTTAAACATGATCAAAGTATGACTTTAAGTGAGATTGAAAAGATAAGAACGGACCAAGGCTTTTATGAAAACCTACCTCCAGAAGGTACTTCTGTAGTTAATTGGTTTGTAGTTATGGGACTTGGTCAAGTGGTGGTTTTAGAACTTCCTGCGTCAAAACTATCAGCTGTAAATTTAGCGATTGAGAGAACTGCATGGAAAGCTTTTACAACAGAAATTTATGCAACTTATAATCTATATCCTATCTTAGAAAATAAATTAAAGAATAAGTCAAAGGTAGAATACTAAAATTTAATGATCATTTTCTGTCAAAAAAAAACTAATAAAATCGTTAAAAAAACGATAACACGCAATAGATGAAATCGAGAAAATTATTAATGATACCTGGTCCAATAGAATTTGAAAGTGAAGTGATGCAATGTATGGCAGTACCAACTCCTAGCCATGTTTCACCAGATTTTATAGACCTCTTTGCCAATAGTTTAAAACTAATGAAAGAAGTTTGGCAATGCCCATCTGGTCAAGCATTCATAGTAGCAGGAACAGGTACACTTGCTATGGATATGGCTGCTGCAAACCTAATAGAAACTGGTGATAAAGCCCTTGTAATATCGACAGGTTACTTTGGGTTACGTTATGCAGAAATCTTAAAGCGATATGGTGCTCAAGTAGATATACTTGAAGCTGAAGTCGGTAACATTGTACCCTTAGAGCTTATCGAACAGCAACTAAAATCTAAAAGCTATAAACTTTTAACTTTTACACATGTTGACACATCAACAGCTGTTTTAAATGATGCTAAACGTATTGGTGCCTTAGGTAAGAAGTACAACGTATTAACCATTCTAGACGGTGTTTGTTCTGTTGCTGGCGAAGAAATTAAACAAGAAGAATGGGGAATTGATGTTGTACTTACAGCTTCTCAAAAAGCAATAGGAGTTCCTCCAGGACTCGCGCTTTTAGTAGTTTCTAAAAAGGCAATGCAAACATTTGAACAACGAACAAGTCCTGTTTCTAATTACTATGGAGATTGGACCAATTGGTTACCAATAATGAAAGCTTATGAAAATAAACAAGCCTCTTATTTTGGAACACCTGCAGTAAATCTTGTAATTGCTTTAGAAAAAAGTTTACAACTCATTTTAGAGGAAGGTTTAGACAATCGTTTTGATCGACACAAAAGTGCAGGTAAAGCCATGCGAGCAGCAATTAAAGCTTTAGGCTTGGATTTATTATCAAAAAACGAACACGTTTCTGCAAACACGTTATCGGCTCCCTTATATCCCAGTAAAATAGACACTGCTGCTTTTTTAAAGTCAGTAAACCAAGGAGGCGTTATATTAGCTGGAGGTCTTTTACCTCAATTAAAAAAGAATTACTTTAGAATTGGACACATGGGATCGGTAAACAAGAATGATTTACTGGCAACGATTGGAGCTATTGAATCAGCATTGAAAAGCAATGGGTATTCACATGAATTAGGGTTGGGAACTGCTCAAATATTAAAACACTTCTAACTAGAATAATTACACCATCACACCTTTTATGTCATAGAAGATACTCCATATTTGCTACATAAGCATGGAGTATACTTCTTACTTAGTCATACCTATAAATTAACATGTTTAGATGAAAAAAAGAGGTGTTTATTTTCAAATTCTGTTTTAGAAGAATATATTGAAGAAGAAAAAAAAGATAATTTTGAGTTAACATCGGGGGGTAAACAGTAGTCTTAGAACATTATCTTTTGTTGATCAAAAAAGCACATTTTTTTATTTACTTTTTTTAATACCCAAAAAGACTCCTTAATTGTTTCGAAATATGGGTTTTCTATTGTTATTACTATTTTATTATATCCTTTTTTAAAATTATCAGGAAAAATACCTTTCCATATATGTCTAGATTTTGTTCTTAAGTAAGGTGGTTTTTTACTGTTTTTATCCGGACTACTATCTTCTTTTTGAAAACGCTTTATATAGTTAACATAAGGGGCTGCTATTCTTTCTCTCCTTAAATTAATACTATTGTTATCATCCAGTTCTACAGATACACTTCTGTTTTCTGAACCCGAAAATACATTCACATAAAATTCATTATTTTTTGATAAAGAGGATAATGGTTCAGAATTATAATCTCCTAACCAAACACTAAATTACTTGGTAAATTAACTCCTTTGTATTTTATAATTATCGTTATTAAAATTAATTTCAAAATATCCTTTTGGGGTTCCATAACTCATTAAAGATAAGGGGGGGGCTTGCCAATTTTTTTGATTTGTCCACTAGGCGATAAAAAGTTACATGCTAAAGAATGGCTGCTTTTTCTAATGGAGATTTATATACTATATTACCATAAAATCAAGCTATTTAAAGAGCTAATAGCATTATTTAATAGTGTTTAAGTTAATTTGTATTGTTTTGTTGTAAAGAATTAAAAAAAACAATTTGTTGTACCTAAACAAAAAAAAAGTCAAGATATAAATCTTGACTTTCCGTACTATACTTGTAGCGAGAACGGGATTTGAACCCGTGACCTCAGGGTTATGAATTCGAGTTAAAATGCTTATAACGTAATAAATAACCTTTTTTATTTGTAAATCGTGTTCAAAAACGTGTTCAGTTTAGACCAGATTATTAGTATAAATTTCTGTATGCAATTTACTGATTTTTACTATATGTTTTACATACTGTATTATACTGATATAGGTTGACCTTTTTTTAGGTTAATTTATACCGTTCAAAAGATTTTTTTAGCCGTTTAGAAGGCAAAAAATAATTTGAACTAGTTTTGTTTTCAAATTGTTAGTTCAGTCAAATTTACATTATTTCTTCGATATGATTTGTATTTGATGTTTGGATTTAAATGTACTTCAGCTGGCTTTCTTAATTCTAAGCTAAAATGGGTTCTTAAATTGTTGTAAATATATACTGCTTGTTTTGTTACTTCTTGAGCAATGGCAGTGTTTTTAAAGCAATTTCTAAGTCCATATTCATATTTTAAAGTTCTATTAATTCGCTCTGCAATTGCGTTTTCATAAGGATCATATTGTTCTGTCATGCTCATCATTATGCCATTTTCTTCTGCAAATGCTGTGTATTTGGGGTTACAGTATTGAAAACCTCTGTCAGAATGATGTATTAATTTTTTATCAGGGTATTTTCTATTTTTAATAGCCATTTCTAGCGCTTCTGAACAAAGTGATGTCTTCATGTTGTTATCTAATTTATAGCCCATAATTTGTTTAGAATATGCATCTGTAACGATTGCTAGGTAATTGTGTCCATTGTCTGTTTTAATGTATGTTATATCGCTTACCCATAGTTGTTCTGGTCGAGTAGGAACTTGGTCTTTAATTAGGTTTTTATATTTTCTAAATTGATGATTAGAATTTGTTGTTGTTACATAGTTTTTAAGCTTAGGAACAAGTAAATTATGAAGCCTTAACACATCGTACAACTTGTCTCTACCGATTTTAATACCTTGTTTTATAAAGTCTTGTTTAAGTTCATCATATAACTTAATTCCGCCAGTTCTCATACCAACTAATTTTCGATATTCTTGTATCATTACGATGACTTTTTCATCGTTTAGTCGTTTGTTTTTTTGGGTTTTGAGTCTTTTGTAGAAGGCTTGTTTACTAATCCCAAAACACTCATAGAACCATTTTCTTTTAAACGGTTTTTCTTTTTTAGTTCTATCTCTTTCGCTAATGTTTTGGGCAACGACTTTTTTGACAAATCGACTCCAGTAATGATTTCCATGTCAGCAATAATATCTTGTTGAAATTCCTTTACAAACTCCAATTCTTCAATACGTTCCTTTAGTTTTTTAATCTCATCTAATTTACTCATACCTGTATTTTGTTGGACTAAAGTACTATATTTTTTGATCCAATACCCAATTGTAGTTCTAGGAACATCATATTTTTTGGAAGCAAAGTTTGTGGAAATCTGTCCATTCTGAATTTGGTCAACGACGAATAATTTGAGTTCTAAAGTTGCTTTTTCGTACGTTTTTTTTCGCCAGGGTTGTTTTTGAGCTTTCATAAGTGACTATAATTAAGTGTTTAATTTTTAGTCAACCTATTTCAGGAAAGTACATTTTCATAGTTGTTGCTAACGTGTTTGTATATGGTTTGTTGCGTGGTTTAAGCAACTAATTTAGTAAATAATTACTGACCAAGAAAGTCCGCGAGGACTTTCGTAAGTAAGCGAGAAGCCAGCAATAAATTATATACGGTGTTAGCACCAGGCATTTTATTTATTCATTTTATATTGCCAACCTCGATTTATATATCCTTTACTTTCTTGTTTTGTCCAATTATTTTCTAGATTTTCATCACTTGATGGAAATTGGATTTCTATTGTGTTATCAACTTGTTTAATTTGTCCATTGTAAACTTCACTGGCAAATTTATTCAATAATTTGTCAGAAGTAATTAGTTTAGCTCCTTCATTAACACTTTTGGCTAAAATTAATATGTCATTCCAACAATTTCTAAAGTCAGGTTTTAGTGTGTGCTTTTTTAAAAATTCATTGAGTAATTCATATCCTAAATAAATATCTTCAGGGTTTAATATGTCACATTTAAGGTCGTTTTCCAATACAAACTTAAATTTGTTTTTTATGTCTTTATTTTCAGATTTACCTAAAAATTCTATTGAAGAGTAGAATAGTTCTTTTCTTTTATTATTAATTACTTCCGATACAGATTTATTATTATATAGAGAATAGCTTTCAAAATCTTGAGAAAAATCAAAAATTATAGAATCAGACAATCTTTTATTAAATGGGTGGCTCTTTTTAATTGATTTATGCATTCTTGCGATTGCTATTTGGTGAATGTGATTCGTTATAAACGGAATGTGATATTTTGCTTTATTATGATGTTTTTTTTCTATGTTTTTTAGAAATTCCAATGCATTAATAGAAGTTATAGATTTTCCCTTAATATTTAAATTTAAATTCTGACCTTGATGTTTGTAATATAGAATATTCGTGTCTAGGTATGTTTTCACATTGTTGGTTTTTGCTTGGTGCTAACGTTGTTGTATATGGTTTGTTGCGTGTTTCAAGCAACTAATTTAGTAAATATTTACCGACCAAGAAAGTCCGCGAGGACTTTCGTAAGTAAGCAATAAGCCAGCAATAAATTATATACGGTGTTGGCAACTGGCTTTTCTTTCCGATGTTAGAATATATTAAATTCATTGAGTCTATCACAAAGTCTTATATGTTTATTTAATAAATCTTCATAAGTTACTAAACTTACTTCTGTAAAATTAAAATCAGTTTTTAATTCCTCAATTAGATTTTCATTATATCTTTTTTCTTCGGATGATCCCATTAATAAAGTGTATTCGTATTGATTATAAATTTTGCCTAAATACTTTTTAATATAATACTCGTTTGCTTCATTTTTAGATTCCATATAATTTTTATAACGAACAACTTGTTCAAATCCTTTTTTTGCTTTTGATAAAAGTTTGTCTTTGTTTTTCCAAAAGATTCTTTGAGATTGTCGTTTAACCTCAAAAATTTCAGGATATCTAATCGCATAATCAAAAGGTTTATTTATAAAATCTGGTTCATTGTATCTTCGAGTATTATTTATATAAAGATGCTTTTCATAAAGTAATTTATTGAAGTTTTCGCCTTTAACAAAAGTCGGATTGTCTCGAAGAAAATCGTGAAACTCTTTTTCTAAATATTTTGTTGGTTTTATTAAAGTTTGTTTCATTTTTTTTTCAAACCGTTCATTTGAGTCCACAAGATTTGTGTAGTCAGAATCTGTCCAAATATAATTTAGCGAATTGGATTTTTTATCAACAAATGTTTTTGACAAAACCTTAAGCTTATAATAAGCAAGAAAAGTTTTTCTATGATTGGTATAGTTTGTCTTGTTTTTTGGGTCAAGTCCTATCAATTCTAAATCATCCGCAAATGAAGTTCTCCATTTTTTTATTGAACTTGTAATGTTGTGTTTCAAATTCACATAGTTATTCGGGAAATTTTCAATGACAGCATCAAATCCGTCTGATATTGTAGCAGATTGATTTTCTCTGTCCTCAATAAGTAAGAAAGGTATAGATTTTAATTGAAAATTATTAGAAGAATAGTTTTCTGACGAATTTCTAATCCAATTTAAAATGGTTTTAGAGTTATCATTTTGAAATTTCCAATCTGATATTATAAAATCAAGATGCTTGTCCTTTTCGATTAGTTTTTTCGAGAGAAAGTCTTTTGCTTTTGATAAAGATTTATAATAGTGAAAGTCTTTTTCTTCAGTGTAGGGTTGAAATATTTTTAAGGCTTCCTCTTTCGTTAAATTAGATTGGTTAGAAATAAAAAGAATTGTCATTGATTATTTCAGAGGTTTGTCGTTTTTTGCTTGTTGCCAACGGTTTTGTGTATAAAAAGTTGCGATTTTTGTGAACGGCTATTTTCCGCAGGAAAATAGGAGTGAGTAAAAAAGCAACTACTTTTGGTTAAGCTAAAATTAAGCAATTTTTTTTACACGTTGTTGTGCATAGTTATTTTAATTCCATTTTGTTTTTTCAATATTGTATCTTTCAATTTTCCGGCTAACTAATTTTTGATTTTTATCGAATGTTTTTACTATAGTTTTCCTTTTTTTGTTTTTATAAATTTCATATTCGGTCAAATCTCCATTTAGATCGAAGTAATTCACACGTTTATAATTTAAGGTTAGATTTTCGTAAAAAGTTTGAGTAAGTAATTTTCCGTTTTGCCTGAAGTCGAAAATTTCAATCGGTTTTCCATTTTTAAAAATTCCTTTAAGTCTTATATTTCCGTTCGAGTAAAAATCCGTTTCAGTTCCGTTACATACTTTTTCACAATTCAAATAATTCCAGCGATTTGAATGTAATTCATTTCCAAATGAAAATAGAATTTTAGGTATTCTAATTGTGTCATTAATTGTTTTTAAAGTTGTTGAATATTGTCCAATTAATTCTCCACGTTTAACGTAAACATTAATTATTTTATAATTAAAATTTGGAAATGAGTCAATTTCAAATTCTGGTTTTATGATTTTTTCAGAACAGTCATTATAGAATACTAAATTCAGATTTTCCTTTCCGCTGTTTTGACTATAACACGAGAAGCTTATAATTAGCAAAAAGATTGATTTTAGTACTGTTTTCATAATTATGCACAACGTTGTTGTGTTATGGAAAGTTGCGTTTAAAGTGAACGGCTATTTTCCGAAGGAAAATAGAAGTTTACAAAAATGCAACTAACTTTGTTTAAGCTAAAATTAAGCAATTTTTTATACACGGTGTTACCTAAAGTATTTATTCCGTTATTTTAATTGATTTCATAATACTCATTAATTCAAAACTAATTTTATTCTTATCTAAATTTTCACTTTCTCTAAACATTGATGAAAGTATAAATTTATTTTCCTTGTTTAAAATAATTGGAACCATAAGAGTGAAAAACTTTCCATTCATTGTTTTTTGATAATTTATAAATTCAATTATTCCCTTAAGATTTTTTGTTTTCTTTCCGTTAATTAAATTTTCTCCAATAAAAGTAGTTTCGTATTTAACTTGTTCAATATTTTCAAGTTGTTCTGTAATTCCTTTGTCTGCTTGTTTTAAAGTTTCAGTAATATTATTTTCCTCCAGTTCACCCTCAATTCTTCCAATTGATATTTCCGCTAATAAATTTCCTTCGTTGTCAAATTTTCGAGCTTGTAAATAAAATCCGTCATTTTCATTATAAGATAATTTATAATTTTTCGGAATTTTAGAAGTCACATTTAATTCAGGTAAATTCCATTCTTTAGATTTTTCAGAATTTATAACTATTTCATTGTATTTAATTTTATTTTGAGAACACGAAATATATGTTATTAAAGAAAAAAATATTATTAAAAATCTGTCGTTTTTCATATTTTAGGTAACGTTTTTGTATATGGTTTGTTGCGTGTTTAAGCACCTAATTTAGCAAATAAAAACCGAATAGAAAATGAAGTGCACCCAAATGTTTAGACAAATTTATAATTAATTTTGATAATAATTAGCTCGATATTCAATCGGGCTCATTCCCTTTAAATTTTGTTTAATTCTCTCATTATTATAATATTTTATATACACTTTAATCTCTTTTTTTAATTGAGATATCGACTTGTATTTATTTATATAAAACAATTCAGATTTTAGAATACCGAAGAAATTTTCTATCACAGCGTTATCTAAACAATTTCCTTTACGAGACATACTCTGAGTAATTCCTTTTTCTGTTAATAATCTTCGATACTGTTTCATTTGATACTGCCATCCTTGATCTGAATGTAATATTAAATTTGTTTGATCTGGTATTTTCTTAAAAGACTTTTTCAGCATAATAGCTACTTGTTTAAAATCAGGTTTTTCAGATAATTGATAATTTATTATTTCTCTATTAAAGAGATCAATTATTGGAGATAGATATAGTTTTTTTCCTAAAACTTTAAATTCTGTAATATCGGTAGCCCATTTTTTATTTGGCCTAATAGCTTTAAAATTTCGTTGTAATATATTAGGAGCTGTTTCCCCTATTAGCCCTTTATAAGACTTGTATCTTTTAGCTCTGACTAAACTTTTTAAACCTAATTCACGCATTAACTTGAGTACTGTTTTATGATTTATTAGAGTTCCTGTTTTGTTGATTTCTAAAGAGATTCTTCTATAACCATATCTTCCTTTGTGACGATGATATATTTGATGAATCAATAGTTTTATCTCTTTATATTTATCAACTATAAGACTTCTTTTATGATGATAATAATAACTACTTCTTGCCATGTTCATATGATATAATAAAATATCTAAATCATACTTATGCCTTAATTCTGTTATGGCTTTTGCTTTTTGTTTTGCTCTTGTTGAATTAAGGCCTGTAACTTTTTTAGCAAGTCCAGTTCTGCACGTAATGATTCATTTTCTAATAAAAGTTCCTCTTCTCTTGTTAAAGGTTTATTAGACTTTTTTTTAGCCCTCTTAAATTGCATAGATTTTGGTTTACCTCTAGGTTTAATGTTTAAGCCTATAATACCCTCTTTTTTATAATTACGTTGCCACTTCATAATTACAGATTTTGTAGGAATATTAAATTCTAAACATGCTTGACTGAAAGATAATGAATCTTTGTCAATCGCTTTTAACACTTTAAGTTTAAAAGGAATGCTATACACTTTTGTTTTTCTTGGTAATAGTGCTTTTTTACCATATTTTTCATAAAATCGAATCCAATCATGAAGGGTTGTATGATGACAACCATATAACTTAGACACATCTTCAACTGTTTGGTTATTTTTTAAAACTTGCTTTACACATCGAAGTTTAAATGCGTAATCATACTTGACTTTTCTTCCCATAATAATACCCTCAAATAGTGTCTAACTTTTTGGAAGCAGTTCAAAATCCGCGAGGATTTTCGTAAGTAGGCTAGAACTAGCAATAAATTATATACGGTGTTGGCAGCTGGTTTTTATTTCATTTATTAATTTATAAAATTCAGTTCCATTAAATTCAGACCATTTTTTTGAGTACAATCGTTTCTCATTTTTAATCAGCCTAATTTCAGGTTCAGAGCTTTTAAAATATAGTTCAACATTATATAATTTTATGACCCAACTTTTGAAATGTTCATTTGGGTTTTTTAATTCCAAGTTATTGTGAAATATTATTCCGTTTGATTTGAATATTTCCGCAAATACATTGTTCCAGTATGAGTAAGTTCGGTTTTGTGTTAGTTCAAAGTCAACAATGTCAGATATAATTCTTTCAAGTCCACTATATTCATCAGTTCCGTCAATTCCGATTAAATTTCCTGTAATTCGAGTCGCATTTATATTATACCAACCCATTCTGGTTTCGTCAAAATCAAAAGTCCAATCTGGAAATGTCGTTACTCTCATTCTTTATAGTTCGGGTTTTTGTATTATACTGATATAGGTTGACCTTTTTTTAGGTTAATTTATACCGTTCAAAAGATTTTTTTAGCCGTTTAGAAGGCAAAAAATAATTTGAACTAGTTTTGTTTTCAAATTGTTAGTTCAGTCAAATTTACATTATTTCTTCGATATGATTTGTATTTGATGTTTGGATTTAAATGTACTTCAGCTGACTTTCTTAATTCTAAGCTAAAATGGGTTCTTAAATTGTTGTAAATATATACTGCTTGTTTTGTTACTTCTTGAGCAATGGCAGTGTTTTTAAAGCAATTTCTAAGTCCATATTCATATTTTAAAGTTCTATTAATTCGCTCTGCAATTGCGTTTTCATAAGGATCATATTGTTCTGTCATGCTCATCATTATGCCATTTTCTTCTGCAAATGCTGTGTATTTGGGGTTACAGTATTGAAAACCTCTGTCAGAATGATGTATTAATTTTTTATCAGGGTATTTTCTATTTTTAATAGCCATTTCTAGCGCTTCTGAACAAAGTGATGTCTTCATGTTGTTATCTAATTTATAGCCCATAATTTGTTTAGAATATGCATCTGTAACGATTGCTAGGTAATTGTGTCCATTGTCTGTTTTAATGTATGTTATATCGCTTACCCATAGTTGTTCTGGTCGAGTAGGAACTTGGTCTTTAATTAGGTTTTTATATTTTCTAAATTGATGATTAGAATTTGTTGTTGTTACATAGTTTTTAAGCTTAGGAACAAGTAAATTATGAAGCCTTAACACATCGTACAACTTGTCTCTACCGATTTTAATACCTTGTTTTATAAAGTCTTGTTTAAGTTCATCATATAACTTAATTCCGCCAGTTCTCATACCAACTAATTTTCGATATTCTTGTATCATTGCGATGACTTTTTCATCGTTTAGTCGTTTGTTTTCTTGGGTTTTGAGTCTTTTGTAGAAGGCTTGTTTACTAATCCCAAAACACTCATAGAACCATTTTCTTTTAAACGGTTTTTCTTTTTTAGTTCTATCTCTTTCGCTAATGTTTTGGGCAACGACTTTTTTGACAAATCGACTCCAGTAATGATTTCCATGTCAGCAATAATATCTTGTTGAAATTCCTTTACAAACTCCAATTCTTCAATACGTTCCTTTAGTTTTTTAATCTCATCTAATTTACTCATACCTGTATTTTGTTGGACTAAAGTACTATATTTTTTGATCCAATACCCAATTGTAGTTCTAGGAACATCATATTTTTTGGAAGCAAAGTTTGTGGAAATCTGTCCATTCTGAATTTGGTCAACGACGAATAATTTGAGTTCTAAAGTTGCTTTTTCGTACGTTTTTTTTCGCCAGGGTTGTTTTTGAGCTTTCATAAGTGACTATAATTAAGTGTTTAATTTTTAGTCAACCTATTTCAGGAAAGTCTTGGATTCAATGTTGTAACGCAACAAACCGTTTTTGTTTATTGATGTTACTAAGCTACAAATTTAAGTTCTAAATCCATCATTTCTTTTGGAGTTTTATATCCTATAATTTTTCTTGGTCTGTTGTTCAATTTTTCTTGAATATTTTGGAGTTTATTTACGTCAATTTCATTGAAGTTTGTTCCTTTTGGAAGATATCTTCTAATGAGTCCATTTGTATTTTCATTTGTTCCTCTTTCCCAGGAAGAATATGGATGTGCAAAGTATATTTTCATACCTGTTTTTTTAGTAATCATTTCGTGTCTCGCCATTTCAATTCCGTTATCATATGTCATTGATTTTTTATAAATAGGATTTAATTTGTTTAATATTTTAGAAAACTCATTAGCTACTTCACCTGCTTTTTTAGACTCTAATTTTACTATTAAAGTAAATCTAGTTTTGCGCTCTACAATAGTTCCAATAGCACTTTTATGATTTTTCCCAATCACTAAATCTCCTTCCCAATGTCCCACTTCATTTCTAAGGTCAATATGTTGTGGTCTGTTGTCAATACTGACTTGGTTAGTGATTTTACTTCCACCACCACGTCTTTTTTTAGGGGTTCTACGTCTTGTTTTTTTACGTACTAATAGTTTGATTAACTTTTTATTTAAACGAGCTTGTGGTCTAGTATAAATGTGTCTATAAATAGCTTCGTGTGAAATAGACATTATTAGATTATTAGGATACAACTCTTTTAATCTTCCAGAAATTTGTTCAGGAGTCCAGTTTGATAAAAGTCCTTTGTAAACAAAAAATTTGAGTAAAGAATAAGTGCTTATTTTATCTAAATTTCTCTTGTTTAAATAATCTTCTTTAGCACACCAATGAGCAAGTTCAGCATCATATCTATGTTCTTTTTTTTGCACCCATTTATTCACTTCTCTACCGATAGTTGAACGAGATCTATTGAGTTTAATTGCTATATAAGATTTAGACTTTTCTTCATTTAAAAGAGTCTGAATAATCACTCTTTCTTTCAAAGTTAATCGTCTATGTTTTTTTACTTCCATTTTACAAATCTATAATTTTAGATTTGTTGCGTTAAGTTATTGAATGGAGGCTGATTTTTTTTGCATTGTAGGTAACGTGTTTGTATAAGATTAGTTGCGTGTTTAAGCACTAAAGTTAGCAAATAAATCACAGATAGAAAGTCCGCAAGGACTTTCGTAAATTGGCTAAAACCAGCAATTAATTTTATACGGTGTTAGGTGTAGTTTTTTTATAATGAATGAATGAATTCGCATCCCATTTATCTAAAACCTCATTTTGCCATTCCTCGAGAAAGTCAAAAAAAGCATTCATAGGCTCTAATAGTTCAGTTGTAAAATTCAAATATTCTTCTTTAGTTGAGTATCCACCTATTGTTTTTTTAATATTGTTCGATGTAAATTCATAAATTGTTTTATTACCATCGTTAGAATGGGCAATTGAGTTTCTTAATTTCCAAATGCTGTCGATATCGTTTATAAGAATGTCTTTAGTACTTGATTTTGATATAGAAAGAAACTTTGAGGCTCTTTTGAGTTTTTCAGACAACAATTGACCTTTAGAATGCTCAATTGATAGTGTTTTGAAAAGGTCATTTTTGATTTCATTTAATTCAGTTTTATTTTCCAATTCTAAAGCGGAAATTTGAACTTTACTAAATGCTTTCTTTCTCAGACTTGAATTTCTTCTTAAACTCAAATCAATAATTTCTCGGATGAATAATTCTATTGATGAAGTATAAGTTATTATTGTTGAATCAATAGAGCTCATTCTTAATTCATCCAGCATAAAAACAGGCGAATTAGATAATCTTTTTAAAATAGAGTCAACCTTTAATTTTGATTTTAAGTTTCCTAAATCATCTCTTAATGATTGTTCCCAATTTAAACAGTCTTGTTCACTAAATTGAGTAGAAATTAATAGTTGTAAATTCAATGATGAAATAGTACCAATCAACCTTGCATAAGGTGCTGATAAAATTCTTTTTTCTTTTTTATTTGTCATTTTTGTATTATACTGATATAGGTTGACCTTTTTTTAGGTTAATTTATACCGTTCAAAAGATTTTTTTAGCCGTTTAGAAGGCAAAAAATAATTTGAACTAGTTTTGTTTTCAAATTGTTAGTTCAGTCAAATTTACATTATTTCTTCGATATGATTTGTATTTGATGTTTGGATTTAAATGTACTTCAGCTGGCTTTCTTAATTCTAAGCTAAAATGGGTTCTTAAATTGTTGTAAATATATACTGCTTGTTTTGTTACTTCTTGAGCAATGGCAGTGTTTTTAAAGCAATTTCTAAGTCCATATTCATATTTTAAAGTTCTATTAATTCGCTCTGCAATTGCGTTTTCATAAGGATCATATTGTTCTGTCATGCTCATCATTATGCCATTTTCTTCTGCAAATGCTGTGTATTTGGGGTTACAGTATTGAAAACCTCTGTCAGAATGATGTATTAATTTTTTATCAGGGTATTTTCTATTTTTAATAGCCATTTCTAGCGCTTCTGAACAAAGTGATGTCTTCATGTTGTTATCTAATTTATAGCCCATAATTTGTTTAGAATATGCATCTGTAACGATTGCTAGGTAATTGTGTCCATTGTCTGTTTTAATGTATGTTATATCGCTTACCCATAGTTGTTCTGGTCGAGTAGGAACTTGGTCTTTAATTAGGTTTTTATATTTTCTAAATTGATGATTAGAATTTGTTGTTGTTACATAGTTTTTAAGCTTAGGAACAAGTAAATTATGAAGCCTTAACACATCGTACAACTTGTCTCTACCGATTTTAATACCTTGTTTTATAAAGTCTTGTTTAAGTTCATCATATAACTTAATTCCGCCAGTTCTCATACCAACTAATTTTCGATATTCTTGTATCATTGCGATGACTTTTTCATCGTTTAGTCGTTTGTTTTCTTGGGTTTTGAGTCTTTTGTAGAAGGCTTGTTTACTAATCCCAAAACACTCATAGAACCATTTTCTTTTAAACGGTTTTTCTTTTTTAGTTCTATCTCTTTCGCTAATGTTTTGGGCAACGACTTTTTTGACAAATCGACTCCAGTAATGATTTCCATGTCAGCAATAATATCTTGTTGAAATTCCTTTACAAACTCCAATTCTTCAATACGTTCCTTTAGTTTTTTAATCTCATCTAATTTACTCATACCTGTATTTTGTTGGACTAAAGTACTATATTTTTTGATCCAATACCCAATTGTAGTTCTAGGAACATCATATTTTTTGGAAGCAAAGTTTGTGGAAATCTGTCCATTCTGAATTTGGTCAACGACGAATAATTTGAGTTCTAAAGTTGCTTTTTCGTACGTTTTTTTTCGCCAGGGTTGTTTTTGAGCTTTCATAAGTGACTATAATTAAGTGTTTAATTTTTAGTCAACCTATTTCAGGAAAGTACATTTTTTAAATTACACCTAACGTTTATGTATAAGAATAGTTGCGGGTTTGTATGCGAGGATTTTCCGAAGGAAAATCAGATGCAGGCAAACACGCAATTACCTTTGTTTAAGCACCAAACCGCAATTATTTTTATACGGTGTTAGCAACTGCTATTTTTCCACACATTTTCTTTTTCCGCTTTTTTATATAATTTTTTCAGTTGTTTTTTAATTCGTTTGTTTGCTTTACGATATTGTTTTTCCGTCCAAATTGCTCCTAAACAATTTACGTCTTTATTCATCATAATCAAATTCCGAGTTTGAGTCGGTTTTTCAATTTTTATTTTGTCAGTTGTCAGTCCAACAATTTGAAATTCCAGCGTGTCATTTTCCGATGCAATTATTTCATATCGTCCATTTTGGTCAGATATAGATTCCGTTGCGCTATTGAGATTCGTGATTTTTACTCCGAATAGGCAAGTCAAATTTTCGTCAACTATTTTTCCACTCAATTTTGTTTCCATTTGAGCAAAAGTCAAATTAGAAATTCCAATTATTAATATGAGCAGGATTTTTTTCATAGTTGTTGCTAACGTTGTTGTGTAAGGAAAGTTGCGTGGTTTAAGCACTAAAGTTAGTAAATAAAACACGAACCAAGAAAATCCGCGAGGATTTTCGTAAGTAGGCTTTTACTAGCAATTTTTTTTACACGGTGTTGTAATGCGTAATTTTTAATTTACAAATTTTAATTCTTTCGTTTCTATGTTTATAAATCCGAATTTTTTCTCTCCATTCGAACCTAATATAAACTTCTTGAAATCAAGGTCTCTATCAATACTACTTTCTGTAAGTAGTGATATTTCCCAGTTTTCAAATCCGTTTTCATTTTTCCATTTCTCAATTGAGTTCTTTAGTTTTTCTGATTGTTCCTCTTTTAGATTATCATGAAGCTTTTGATTTGTCATCTCGAATTGTTCTCCACTTTTTATGAAGTCAACTCGATAATGGTATATGTGCTTTTGACTAAAATTATCAAATTCGAAGAAAGAAAATCGATTGTCAGTATATTCGGTTTTATCTACTTCTTTTGGGAAATAGAAGTTATAAAATGTTTTTTCTTCATTTAACTTTTTTGTCAATGAATTACAAAGTGCATTTAATTCCGTAAATGTTTTTCCTTTTTCCTTATCCAATGGTTGAGCAGTATAAATGTTATTTACCCAACGATAAGTTCCATCACGATTTTCAATCCTATTTGCAATTGCTCTTGCGTTAGGAAAATAAGCTTGGATATCCTTTTCGAGTTGTCCGGAAGCTCTGATTTTTACCTTAATTGCTTCATATTCCTTTTCAAATCCTTGTTTGTCAAATTCAAAAGGCTCTTGTTCTCCAAGGTTGTACTCGACTGCGATTGGATAGTCGTTATTTTCAATGATATAAAACTTAAAGCCATAAATTTTTCCAAACTCGTGCCAAGTTCCAATAAATTCGGTTTTGAATTGGTCATTATAGATTTCCGATATTTTGGATTCCATAAATTCCTTTGCTTTGTTCTCTTCTTTCTCGAACATCTTATTTTGTCCTTGACATCCAAAAGCGAGAAATGTTATTATTAAAAAAGCTAGGTTTTTCATTCAGGACTGCGTTTTGTCATTATGCATTACAACGTTTACGTATATGAAATGTTGCGTGTTTGTGTGCGAGGATTTTCCGTAGGAAAATCAGAAGCTAGTAAACAAAGCAACTACTTTTGATTAAGCACAAAACCGCAATTGTTTTTATACATTGTTGGTAGCAGTATTAATATTCATAAAATTCCTTAATTATGAAGTCCATATCCCTCTGTTTTGGCTCAATCAAAGATTTCAAATAATATCTATGAAAAAAACCATTTAAAACAACTATTTTACTTCCTTTATATTCTTTAACAAAATGCAATATGTTTCGGGACATTGTTCGATTTCTTAAGTCCCAAAATTCAGATGCTTTTTCATATCCCTTAAAATAACTAATACTGTCATTGTTGCTTTTGTAGAAATATGTGTCTGAAAAAACAGGATATTTTCGCATAATTTCTAACAATTTTTTGTATTGAAATTCTTGTCTTTTTTCGGCTGTTTTATCTGATATATAATTATTAAATTCTTTTGCGCCTAAGTCAATAAAAGAAATAAGAGAGTCATTTATGTTTAGATAATTTTTGTAGGTTTTCATATCTAAAGAATCTAATTTTTTGGTTTCGTACAAACTGTCCAGTAGTTTTGTCGCTTTCTGGTCTGTAGGTCTTGCACCTATGTTCACTCTGTACTCGTTTCTTCCAGTAAATTCGTATGGTCGTACATCTACATTAAACCTATTCATATATTTTACTGTAGCAATATTCTCATTGCTATTCCATGTTTTTTTAAATTGAAATCCGTTTGTAAAAAAAGATGAATCAACTTCGAAAAGAATCAAATCAGGTTTTATTTTTTCTAAAATATTATAAAGACTATCTGAGGTGAAATTCTCGATTGGTTCGTGAACTGTTCCAAGAAGCACTAATTCTGTTTTTTTTGTCGTACAATTAAGTAAGACAAAACTTATTACTAAAAAATATAAAATCTTCTTCATTTTGATTGTTTCCAGATATTGCTACCAACGTTGTTGTATATGGTTTGTTGCGTGTTTCAAGCAACTAATTTAGTAAATAATTACCGACCAAGAAAGTCCTCGAGGACTTTCGAAAGTAAGCAAGAAGCCAGCAATAAATTATATACGGTGTTACCACCAGTTTTTAATTATTTTTCTAATCTTCAACTATAGTTTTCAGTAATAGAGTTTAGTCAGAATTTTTCAATTTCATCAATGCAGGTTGTTGAAAATTATAATGATTTTTCTCCTCTACAATCTGTTTCAGGGCCTTTAAAGATATTTCTCAATTTTTGATTAGAACAGAAAAGTGGAAGAATTCAATTAATCTTCTAATATTATTCATCTATTTTATAAACTGACTTAGTTAACCTTTTTAAGTGAAAATATCTTTTATTAGAATGAAGGTGTTCACAGATAAAATTAAAACATCTCTCTTCAGCAATATTTGTTATCGATAAAGATTTGGAAGGAAGTCTTTCAATAAACCACAAAAGCCTTTGGTTGTGACGTTTATCTTGAATGAACTCTATAAATAAATCCCATAAAATATTTGGTTTTTCATTCAATATTATCTTAATCATCCTATGGACATACTTTCTTTTAACTTTTACAACATTCAATAAATCTTTAGTATCCAAAATTTGGATTAATGCGATGAAATTTTCAGTAAATAGTTTTGGATTTGCAAAAGATCGAGTATTGGCTATTAATTTTTTTTTAAGTCGATTATTAAAATTTCGGTCTTCTCGAGTTGAATTTAATTCACATTGAACTGCTAATTGAGGATTTGTATCTACTAAATTTATTATATAATCATTTCTGTTGCTTTTTCTTTCGTATAATCCAGAATAAAGACTTAAAACTCCATGCCAATCAGCATTGTTTTTATATTTAGCTAATAGGTCTTTATTTTTTTTAAATTTATTCATTCAATGCATGTAGGAACTCGGCAGCATAGTATTCCTGAAATAATTCGTGACTAAAACTAAACTGATTACTGTCATTAACGAGAATGTTTAAATCAATTGCTTTTCTTAAAAACCTAAGTAAATTGATTTCTAAACCAAGCTCCTTTTTTCTTTCTTGAAGAATTGGAATTATGTATTCATCTCTTTCCAAACTTGAATTAGAACCTGTTAGATCTCTTGTTTGAAAACCCAAATAGCATAATAACAAGTGGAAAAGATCTATATCAAAATCAAAAATCTGTTTTTGTTCCCTATCATAAAGACTGAACATAAATGCTCTTATTATTTTACCTTTTTCATTGGGGATTTTTCCATCTTTTAAAACAACTCCAATTAGCATTGTTAGCATTAACGGATTTCGTACGATTCTTTTTAGTCTATTATTATTATTTATTTCATTTAGAATATAGTCTTTTACCTTTTTCCCATTCTTTGTAAGAAACTCTTCTATTTGACTATCCACCATTTTTTGAAGTGTAAAAACTGGTATTTTTCTATTGACTAAGTCACTATCAAATTCTCTGTTGTAATGTTGAGGTCTGCTGGTAATTAAATAAAAATTATCAGGATAATTTTCAATTAAATTATTGATTTGGTTAAAAATTGAAACTTTTATTTTCTTTTCAATTTCATTAAGACCATCTAAGAATAGATTAATTCTCCCTTTTTCAAATAATGTCTCTGCAACATCCTTATCAATATTCAGTTTTGATTTCAGTTTTTCAAATAGATCGTCTTTATCTGTTAAGTTTTTTAATTCAAGGTATATAGGTATGTTCTTATTACTATCAACGATAGCTGATTGAGCATCTTGAAGGTGTAGGAACAGCAATGTGGTGCTTTTTCCCATTCCAACATCACCCAATATTATCATTTTCTTTTCTTTGATGGATTTCCTTAAACTATCAATTGTCCCTTCCCGAATATTTTGAGATTCATCTTTATCTATCTCATCATCTTCCAGTAGCTCCTTGGCGTATAGGTTAATACCATCTATTTCTTCCTTACCGTCAATATGGACAAATCGAGACTGCAAAACTTTAATTCTTTGAATCTCTTTTCTGAGATAGTTTGATACGTCAAATGGATTAATTGCTATTTTCAATTCCCTTTGATACTTATATGTGGCGTATAGATAAATTACTAGAACGCTTCTAAGTTCATCGTAGAGTTTTGCATTTGTCCATTCTGTGCAATTATGGCCTTCTAGATTTCGTAAATTATATGCCTTGATTAAATGTTCAGCGAAATAAGATTTTTGACTAGCTGAAAGGCTTGTCCAAGAAAAATCAACCTTATTTGGGTTTAATTCAAGCAATGAAATAATAGCTCCAAGTGCTTTCTTTTTATCATTTTTTATTGCTACGTAGACAGATGGTTTAACAAGATATAGAATCTTTCTTAGATAGGGTTCTATTTGACTTGCTTCTGGGAAATATGCGTTTTTATCTATTCTGGATATTGGTTTGACAAGAATCTTTTCAAGGGCATTCGGTAAACGAGTTTCAATCCCATTTATGGCTTTATCATCAACACTAAATCTCAGAACGTCAATGAAAAGTGATGCTATTTTATCTAAGTTGATTTTTCTATCAATAGATATAACATCTTTTGTTTCCGCTATGATTTCTTTTTCTATTTGATTCCAATCTATCATTTTATCTTTGATACTTTTTAATTGGTGGTAACTTGTTTATATGCTTATGTTATATCAGTATATATCTCTTATTTGGGTTTATATGCTGAAGTTTTATGATTATATTTATACATTGAATATGATTCTTTAAAAGTAATTTATTCCTACAATTCATCAAAAGGATTTTTAATATTTTTAAGACTAGTTTTTGTAACATGAGTATATATCATTGTAGTTTTTGGGCTACTATGACCTAATAATTCTTGTATATACCTAATATCTGTTCCATTTTCTAATAAATGTGTTGCAAAAGAGTGTCTTAAAGTATGTAATGTAACCTTTTTTGTAATTTTAGTATTTTTCAATGCTTTTTTTAACACAGCTTGAGCACTGGCACCACTGTATTTATGTCCATTTTGCCCTTCAAAAAGAAAAACTTTAGGTTTATAAGCTAAATAGTACTCTCTAAGAAGTATTAAAAAAGAATACGAGAGCAAAGTATACCTGTCTTTTTTCCCCTTAGCTTGCTTAATATGAATTAACATTCTTTTGCTATCAATATCATCAACTTTTAAATTTAATGCTTCCCCAATTCTGAGTCCACCAGAATAAAGAAGACTTAATAATGTTTTATGCTTTAGATTTGTAAGATTATTAAATATGGCTTTAATTTCTGCAACACTTAAAACTGCTGGTAATTTCTTTTCTTTCTTAGGTCTTTCAATATTTAATAAATTAATTTCTATACCTTTAAAAAAAAGAAATTTTTTGATTCCATTAATACATTGATTTTGATAGGATACGGATCTGTTTGCTCTAAATATAAAGTCATAGTTAAACTGTTCAATTAATTTTATTGAATAATCTTCATTTTTTTTTAGTAATCCATAACGAAGAAAATATGCAGTTACTTCCACATAAGTATTAACAGTATTCTCACTTAATCTTTTTTGTTGCAACCATCTTTTAAACTTTTTTTTAATTCTGAAGTTAAGTCGATAGATAAAGCAGGTAAGACCAATTTGTAGATTTCTTCTGACGGAGGTATAACTTTTTTTTTAAGTTTTTCATAATTAACAAACCATTTTTTTAGTCGAATATGGTTATATAATAAACTCCTATTACTTGAAGAATCTTTAATGTAGAAAGATTTCAAATTTTGGCTCCATTGTACCTCGGGTAATAATTTTAAATGATTTTTTATTTCCTGATCAAAAGGAAAATTAATCATAACAATATTTGAACCCTTATGAATGTTAGGAAGTAAAATAATAGATTTCATAGCTAAATAATTATCTAATGTAGTGAAAATAAACTAAATAAGAAGTATGTAGCTTTGTGCTTTAATAGATTTAATTCGTTGATTTTTGATTCGAGTGTAATGTAAAGATATACACAATGTCTTTTAGTTTTAAATTATTCTACATCTTTAATACCAATTGAAAAATTACTGGGTTTATTTTTTATAATTTCAAGAGTTTTTTTAACTTTAGTAAAACCATGTTGCCGTATAATATCAAACTTAAAAATATCTACATCATCAGTAATATTCAAATCAAGTTGAATAGTAGAATATCCTTTTGACGTAAGATTCGTTGTAGTATACTGAAGAATCGGTTTTTTCTAAAATTAAAATTCCTGCTGAATGAACATTGAGGTAATTGGGGAATCCTTCAATTAATTTTCCATTTAAAACTAATTTTGCAATACTAACTATTTTTTGTTTTTGCTAAACTGTTACTTTTTTGTTTTAAAGCCTTATTTTAGGGAGTTTCGGTACTATTGAAAAACGTTTTTTGTTATTTAGAAGTCTTAACTTTGTGTATCAATGTCTTTTTTAGGTAATTCAAATATTTTTCTTAATTATCAAATTATACTTCTGTATTTAAATGTATGGTAAGTTGTAAGCAATGATTTGTATTTATTGGGAGTAAAACTATAGTTAGTTACATTATCTTGATTTTTCCAAGAAAAATCATTATCAAAATATGAAGGAGATACTTTAAAAGGATTGATAAAATACTTGTAACACAAATCAAGTTTTGTATTACACAAATGTTATTTGTGATAGGAGTGGAGTTAGATGCTTTGAAAAGTCTTTAGTTTAAATTTTTGTTTTATATAATACTCTTTATTTTTATTAAAAATAATTATGAATTTAAGTATATCTATAGTTGAATTATGCGTTAATTTTACGTATAATTAACGCATAATATAGGCAATGTAAAATAATTGCACTTGATTTTTATACTATTATGGAGTTATAAAAAAGTTGTTAAATAAAGTGAGTTTGAGCTAAGCAATAGTATTATTAGGTAACATATTGGGTATTGTTATAGCAGTTTTTTAGGTAAAAAAGAAAAATTAATCAGGTTTGAGTTCTATTTGACAGTCTACTAAATCAAACAAGTTTTCGTTTAAAAGACTCCGTTTATTTAAAATTTCTTGTGATTCATCTTTATCGTCAATAAAGACAATATCCATTTTTTTTCTTGCTAATATCAAAACATCAAACCCCCATTCTATTTGTTAGATTTGTACTTGTTCAATTAAGTGTTCGAAATAGAATTTTGAGGAATTGAGTAAAAGAGGGTAAAATACCCTCTTTCTAAGCTCCTGATAAATTACATTTACTTTTCTAGTTTCTTTGCTCATTTTTTACTTAAATAATTTTGAGTAATCTTCTGGCAACTCTGCATCAATTTCTCTTAAATATTTTTCCAATGCACTCATTGATTTATGTCCTGTAATCAGCATTAAATTACTCTTAGCTTCAAAAGGAGAAGCATTTTCTCTCAGTTTTCTATATAATTTTGAGATAAAGGTATGTCTAAAACTATAAATTCCATAATCTTCATTCAATTTAAAATGGTCTTTTACAACTTTTCTAAATCTTTTAGAAAAATGATCTCTTCTATTAGTTTCATTTGCATCCCAGAAAGCTCCAATTGTTTCTGGAGTAAATAAAAAGGATTCCTTATCTAACTTTGATAAATCTGGTAATTCATCAAATAAAATACTAGGAATAATTTTTGTTTTTAAAGGGCTATTCTTAGCCTTAAATTGAACGGTTTTAGTTTCTAAATTAATGTCCTTAATTCTTATTCTACAAACCTCAATAGGTCTAATGAAACTATAAGAAACGAATTTTATGAATAGTAATAATAGTTGATCTTGTTTTTCTAAATATTCAAATATATTTTGTTGCTCTTTTAATGTGTAAACCTTATTTCTTTCTGTTTTGGATTTTAATACAGGAATTGATTGAATATAGTTTTCAGCAACCAATTCATTATTTTTTAATACTTGGAAGATACTTCCTAATTCTGTTCTGTAATTATTACGATTTCTTGCGCTTGTTTTTAAAACAATTCCATTAAAATAATCTAATAAATCTTTTCTAGAAATTTCTCTTATATTCTTTTTGGTTGGATGCGTTTCTTCCATCCAAATAATAAAAAGTTTTGCTTTTCTTTTATAATCTTTTATCGTTCCACTACTTACTGCCTTTTCTTTTAAGCTTAGCGCAAAGTCAAAAGCTTTTACAATAGACATTTCTTCTTGATTCTTATTCCCAGTATTTTGTTCTTTTATGTGAATTTCTTTTTGGTTGTTTTTTATAGGTTTTTTGGTTGTTTTAGATAAGTCTCCCTTTAGAATTACATTTTCTAAAAGTGAAGTAATCATATTTTCATCTAGGGCTTCCTTTACAGCATTTTTTACAGATTCGTTTATTTTTGATGGAGATATTGCTTCTTCTTTAAGAGTTTCTTCTAGTTCTATATCAACAGTGTGATTTTTCAACTGCTCATACAACTCGGAGTTATCTATGAAAGGATTGAAGCCTTGTTTTAGTAAAAACAACAAGTTTTTTCTATAAGAAGACAAGATGCTCATTCTATTCTCTTTGGTTTTGTATTGGTTTACTTTACCATATACATTTGCCATTCGTTCCAATTTCCCTGTTTTTGGATTTCTGAAGGAAAAATAGATGTACCATCGCTTAGATAAATCTCCTTTTGCTGTATAGATTTTTGGGGAAGAAAAAAGGTTTAAAACTTTAGAATCGTGTTCAAAATCGTGTTCAATTTCTGTTGTAAGGGTAAGGTAATGGTAAATTGATTGCATAAAAAAACAGTTTAGAGACCTAAACTGTTGTTTTTTATTGATTTAAAATAGTAGCGAGAACGGGATTTGAACCCGTGACCTCAGGGTTATGAATTTAACAAAACACCCTAATTTCACGCTTTTATGCTTTATTTTAACTAAATCGTGTACTGAATCGTGTACTCGGATTTATATATAATTTCTATTCAAATATAATTAAGATTTTTATTCCTTAAAGGTTAAAATTGATTTTTTTAACTCATTTTTAAAGATTTTTCTAATTGTTTCAATTCAACACCTAAACCATTAAACATTTGCATAATACTACTCAATTTTAGTTCATGTTCTTCATACTCTTGCGTATTTATGCTACAAGTAAATTTCCATAGTTCTAAAACTTCCTCTAAAGGAACTTCATAAGACTGATATTCTCTGTTATCAGGTTTTAAAAGTAAACTTCCTTTCTCTTCAATTTGATTATAGACTCTTTTGTAGGTCATACCATCATTTTTAGTGACTATGATATAAGACGTTCCATTTTTAACATCTGTAATATTTTCTACAAATTCAGCAACCACATAAGATCCATCTTTCATAGGTAACATGGAATCTCCTTTAATAGGAAATGCTCTGTGTTTACCAGTAGGTAAAAAAGGTAATTTTATTTTTTCTAACTGCTCAATATATTCAGGATCATCATACCCTAATAAATAACCAGCAGAAGTTTTAGCAGAAACTACTTCAATTAAATTTTCATTTTCGTCATCAACTGTAATTGGAAATAAAACACGTTTGCTTCCAACTTCTATAAACGAAATATCTTTAGTTTTGGTAAGGTCGTTTTTCAATAATATATCAATAGGTACTTTAAAATAGTTAGAGAAATCTATTAAAAACTCTAAAGTAGGTGAAGACCTGTTCTCTTCATAAGAACCTATTCTTGATCTTGTTACATTTAAATCATCAGCTAAACGCTCTTGTGAAAGCGCTTTTAAACTTCTTAAATGACGTATGTTTTTGGATATAATTTTCATAATACTACAAATGTAAGCAATAATTGTTTGTGTTTGTAGCTAATTTTGTGGTGTGAAGAAAAATATTTTACATCTCGATTTAGATACTTTTTTTGTCTCTTGTGAACGATTGATTGATAGTCGATTGCAAAAAAAACCGTTGTTGGTTGGAGGAACAGGAGATCGTGGAGTTGTGGCAGCTTGTAGTTATGAAACGAGAACTTTTGGCGTGCATTCAGGTATGTCAATGAAAATTGCTAGAAAGTTATGTCCTGAAGCAATTGTTATTAGAGGAAATACGAGTATTTATTCTAAATACTCAAATATTGTTACAGAAATCATCAAAGAAAAAGTACCCATTTTTGAAAAAGCGAGTATTGATGAATTTTATGCAGACCTTTCTGGAATGGATGCTTTTTTTGGGAGTTATAAATACGCTTCTGAATTACGTCAGCGAATTATAAAAGAAAGTGGTTTGCCTATTTCTTTCGGAATGTCACAAAACAAAATCGTATCTAAAGTAGCAACAGGAGAAGCAAAACCCAATAATCAATTGTTGATTGATGCAGGGTTTGAGAAAGAATTTCTGGCACCATTATCAATTCGTAAAATTCCATCAGTTGGAGAAAAAACGTATCAAATTTTAAGGAATTTAGGTGTAGAAAAAATAAAAGTAATTCAAGAAATGCCTTTAGAAATGATGATAAGCGTTTTAGGGAAAAATGGAAAAACTATTTGGAAACGTGCAAACGGAATAGATAATCCACCCATTATTGCTTTTCACGAACGTAAATCTTTATCCACAGAAAGAACCTACACTAAAGATACAATTGATATGATAAAGTTAAAAGAAACCATTTTTGCAATGGCAGAAAATTTAGCTTATCAATTGAGAAAAGGAGATAAGTTAGCAGGTGTGATTAGTGTAAAAATTAGATATTCAGATTTTAACACGTATAACAAGCAAATAAAAATTCCCTATACAAGTGCAGATCACATTATCATTCCTGCTGTTTTAGAATTGTTTAAACAATTATATCAACGAAGATTGTTAATTCGATTGGTGGGGGTAAAAGTATCTGACATTGTCAGTGGTAATTACCAAATTAATTTGTTTGACGATACAGAACAACTATTGGATTTATACAATGCAATGGATACTGTTAGAAATAAATATGGAGATAAAAGTATTATGAGAGCAGCTTCTATGGGAGCAAAATCTATTGGTCGTTTTAGCAATCCTTTTAATGGAGAACCTCCTTTGGTTCTTGCACATAGAAAACAATAATTGATTGCTTTATGTATTTAAACTGTCATACCTATTATTCCTTACGTTATGGTACTTTTTCGGAAATAGAACTACTAGAACTCGCAAAAGAAAACAATATCAAAAGTATTGCGCTTACAGATATCAACAATACTTCTGCTTGTATGAATTTTATACAACAAGCTAAAAAGTATAACATTAAACCTGTAATTGGTGTTGATTTCAGAAATGGAAATTCCCAACAATTTGTAGCACTTGCAAAAAGTAATGTTGGTTTTCAAAATATCAATCAATACTTATCTACTTTTTTAGAATCTAAAACCGATATTCCAGATACTCCAAGTTATTTAGAAGATGTATTTATTGTTTATCCATTTGAAAAAGTATTGCAGTTAAACATGACCTCTTTTAAAGAGAATGAATTTATTGGAGTTTCTATTGCAGAAATTAATAAACTCCGTTTTTCTCATTTAAAGAAGTTTGAAGATAGAATTGTGATACAACAACAGGTTACCATCCGAAATAAAAAAGATTTTAACGCACACAGATTGTTACGAGCCATAGATAACAATACTTTATTAAGTAAACTTCCTACAACAGAACAATGTCTTACAACAGATGTAATGCATGAAAGAAAAGAATTGTTAGCGTTTTATAAGGAGTTTCCAAATAGTATTGCAAACACAGAAAAAGTATTGCAAGGTTGTAATACGTTTTTTGACTTTCACGAAGATAGAAAAAACCAAAATCTTAAAAAGTATTGCAATAGTTTTGAAAAAGATTGCAATATGTTATTAGATTTATGTAAAAACAACTTACATAAACGTTATAAAAATCCAACTCAAAAAGTACACGATCGACTTGAGAAAGAATTGAAAGTAATTATTGATTTAAAGTTTGTTTCCTTTTTTTTAATCAATTATGATATTGTGAGTTATGCAAAAAGTAAAGGATACTTTCATGTAGGAAGGGGGAGTGGAGCCAATAGTATTGTTGCTTATATTATTGGTATTACAGATGTAGATCCTGTAGAATTAGATTTGTACTTTGAACGTTTTATCAATCCTTTTAGAGCTTCTCCACCTGATTTTGATATTGACTTTTCATGGAAAGATAGAGAAGATGTTACCAACTATATTTTTAAACGCTTTAAAAACACAGCACTTTTAGCAACCTACAATACTTTTAAGTATAAAGCAGTCATTAGAGAATTAGGAAAAGTATTTGGATTGCCAAAAGAGGAAATAGATAAATTAAGTAAGGGAATTAAACAGCAAGAAACGGATAGTATTGCAACGTTGGTTTTAAAATATGGTAAACTAATTGAGGGTTTTCCGAATTATGTAAGTGTCCATTCTGCAGGGATATTGATTTTAGATAAACCAATACATTATTATTCAGCAACAAGTTTACCTCCAAAAGGATTTCCAACAGTTCAGTTTGACATGAACATTGCAGATGATGTAGGTGTTTTTAAGTTTGATATTTTAGGACAACGAGGTTTGGCAAAAATTAAAGAAGCCTTAGAAATTATAAAAAGAAACAGACCAAATGATCCTCCCATAGATATTACGGATGTAGAAAGTTTTAAAAAAGATAAAAAAATCAATGATTTATTAAAGTCAGGTGGAGCCATTGGTGCTTATTATGTAGAATCTCCAGCAATGAGAGGATTGATGCAAAAACTACAAACCCAAGATTATTTAGGATTAGTGGCTGCAAGTTCAATTATTAGACCAGGAGTTTCGGGATCAGGAATGAAAGATGAATTTATAAAAAGACATCGTTTTCCAGAAAAAAGAAAAGAAGCGAATCCTATTTTGTTAGAAATTATGCCAGAGACCTATGGTGTAATGGTTTATCAAGAAGATGTGATGAAGGTGGCGAGTAAGTTTGCAGACTTAACATTGGGTGAAGCAGATGTTTTAAGACGTGGAATGAGTGGGAAATACAGATCATTATCAGAATTTAAAGCTGTAGAAGATAAGTTTATTGCAAACTGTAGAAAAAAAGGGCATAAAGATGCTTTAATTTTTGAAGTATGGAATCAAATTAAAAGTTTTGCAGGCTATGCTTTTGCAAAAGGACATTCGGCTTCTTATGCTGTAGAAAGCTATCAAAGTATGTTTTTAAAATGTTATTATCCCATAGAATTTATGGTCGCTGTTTTAAATAATGGAGGTGGCTTTTATTCAACGGAACATTATATCCATGAAGCAAAAATGCAAGGAGCAATTATTGAATTGCCTTGTATCAATAAAAGTAATCACCCTAATATTGTTATAGATAAAACTATTTATTTAGGTTTTGGATATTTAAAAAGTTTAGAGCATTTAACCATTCAAAGATTGTTAACAGAAAGACAATTACATGGGGATTTTACCTCTTTAGAGAACTTTATAGATCGTGTTGTAATTAGTATTGAACAACTAACCATTTTAATTAGAATTGATGCTTTTCGTTTTTCACATAAAACCAAAAAGCAACTATTGTGGCAAGCTATTTTTAAATTGAAAGCTACCAAACAAAAAACAAAACAAGAACTGCTTTTTAAGACAGAACAAGTAAAGTATGAATTGCCAAAACTAGAATCTCATTGGTTAGAAAAAGTCTATGATGAAATGGAATTATTAGGGTTTACTGTGCATGATTATTTTAAACTGGTGACTGAACCTTTTCTGCCAAGTATTAAAGCAAAACAAATGATTGATTTTGAGAATCAGCATGTTTTAATTTATGGTTTATTGGTAACTACTCGCTTTAACAAAACGTCTCAAAATAAATTAATGAGACTAAGTACTTTTATTGATCAAGATGGTCATTATTTTGATGCCGTACATTTTACAAATGTTGTACATCAATACCCAGTAAACGGAATGGGAATTTATGGTTGTTTTGGAAAAATCACCAATCGTTATGGATTTTGTAGTATGAATGTAATTCAATCTAAAAAGATGAGTGTAGCGGTAGATCCGAGGAGTTAAAATTTAATAAATTTATATATACCTAGTTGTAGTTGTTTTATAACTGATTTTTTGTGTAAATTTAACAGCTATTGAAAAAGAATGTAAAAATTTACTTAATCTATTTCTTAATCAAAGAACTCATGGGGAAAGTAAAATAGAAAATCAATAAGCATGATAATGAAAATCAAAACCTTTTATTATCACGATATGTTTAAATAGTAAGCCAAATAATTACTTGTATATAACTAGTTGTGATGCATTAACCAAAAATAATTAAAATTTATGAAAATTAAAACTATCATTTTCACTTTAATATTTCTATCTCCATTATCCTATACAATAGCGCAAGGAAACATACTTGCTTTAAAAGAGAAAAATGGATTTAAAAAATTCAGTTTTGGAGATAATTATAGCACGTACTCTCACCAACTTGACTTTCAAAGTAAATGGAAAGGGTTAACCGATGAAAGAACATTTTACACCTATACTGCAAATAAGCCTTCAGCTGTCTTTTATCAAACTTGGGACAAACTCCATCTTGGATTTAGCGGAAATACTTTAACCAAAATCATTGTTCAATATAATCAACTATATAAACAAGATTTACAAAAGATTTTAATTGGTTTAAGACAACAATTTGGAAAAGAAACCAGTTACAGCGCTAACATAGTTGCATATACTCATACTTGGTATGACAAAGATATTTCGGTTGGAATGACACTGCATTATGACAATTCAGAAAAGTATCCTGCTGGGATATATATAGAAATTTATGATGACAACCTACATTATAATAGCATTTATGATGCTGATGGTAAGTTTTAAAAGAATTATATCTTTTTAATATCAGAGAGTTTAGAAGATAATAACAATGAAAAATCTTCAAAACCTTCTTTAAATTTAGATGTTCTATATAAATCCAAATTATTGACTTTTTCAATGATTATTGTTCTTTTACTTTTTTCGTAATCTGTTAAATTTTCAAATTCCGAAAAATCAATTTTCTCCTTATTAACTCTAAATATAATAGGAATTTGATTTACTTCTGTTTGAAATATTTCATTTTCATTAAGGATTGACAAGACATTGAAATTTATTGAGTTCATTATGTTATAGTTTTGAAGTCAAAGTTATATGAAATATTTGAATCAGTAAAGTGAAATAAAACGCATCACAACACCGTGTAAAATTTATTGCTTTTTAAGGTTTTTCTGGCGAAAAATCTCGCAAGCGTAAAAGTCTGTAATTATTGGTTATTTTTAGCTAAATTTACGCAACAAACCTTACACAACAACGTTAGCTGTAATTAGAGAAATGTACTTTCCTGAAATAGGTTGACTAAAAATTAAACACTTAATTATAGTCACTTATGAAAGCTCAAAAACAACCCTGGCGAAAAAAAACGTACGAAAAAGCAACTTTAGAACTCAAATTATTCGTCGTTGACCAAATTCAGAATGGACAGATTTCCACAAACTTTGCTTCCAAAAAATATGATGTTCCTAGAACTACAATTGGGTATTGGATCAAAAAATATAGTACTTTAGTCCAACAAAATACAGGTATGAGTAAATTAGATGAGATTAAAAAACTAAAGGAACGTATTGAAGAATTGGAGTTTGTAAAGGAATTTCAACAAGATATTATTGCTGACATGGAAATCATTACTGGAGTCGATTTGTCAAAAAAGTCGTTGCCCAAAACATTAGCGAAAGAGATAGAACTAAAAAAGAAAAACCGTTTAAAAGAAAATGGTTCTATGAGTGTTTTGGGATTAGTAAACAAGCCTTCTACAAAAGACTCAAAACCCAAGAAAACAAACGACTAAACGATGAAAAAGTCATCGCAATGATACAAGAATATCGAAAATTAGTTGGTATGAGAACTGGCGGAATTAAGTTATATGATGAACTTAAACAAGACTTTATAAAACAAGGTATTAAAATCGGTAGAGACAAGTTGTACGATGTGTTAAGGCTTCATAATTTACTTGTTCCTAAGCTTAAAAACTATGTAACAACAACAAATTCTAATCATCAATTTAGAAAATATAAAAACCTAATTAAAGACCAAGTTCCTACTCGACCAGAACAACTATGGGTAAGCGATATAACATACATTAAAACAGACAATGGACACAATTACCTAGCAATCGTTACAGATGCATATTCTAAACAAATTATGGGCTATAAATTAGATAACAACATGAAGACATCACTTTGTTCAGAAGCGCTAGAAATGGCTATTAAAAATAGAAAATACCCTGATAAAAAATTAATACATCATTCTGACAGAGGTTTTCAATACTGTAACCCCAAATACACAGCATTTGCAGAAGAAAATGGCATAATGATGAGCATGACAGAACAATATGATCCTTATGAAAACGCAATTGCAGAGCGAATTAATAGAACTTTAAAATATGAATATGGACTTAGAAATTGCATTAAAAACACTGCCATTGCTCAAGAAGTAACAAAACAAGCAGTATATATTTACAACAATTTAAGAACCCATTTTAGCTTAGAATTAAGAAAGCCAGCTGAAGTACATTTAAATCCAAACATCAAATACAAATCATATCGAAGAAATAATGTAAATTTGACTGAACTAACAATTTGAAAACAAAACTAGTTCAAATTATTTTTTGCCTTCTAAACGGCTAAAAAAATCTTTTGAACGGTATAAATTAACCTAAAAAAAGGTCAACCTATATCAGTATAATACAAAAATTCCGAATATGACAGAAAAACATTGGACTGAACCAAACGGAATTTTCATTATAAATATTCCTGCGAATTGGCAATACAAAAATGCAGTATTCGAACATATTGAAGAAAAATCACCATACAGTTTTGAACAATATGAAAATTCTACTGGATGTTTTCAATTAAGTTGCTATCCTTTATCAGAAAGAGGTGTCAATCCGAATTTCCCTATTCAAAAAAGTGATTCTAAAATTAATTGGCTAGAATCAAGAATGGATGATGAAGAGTTTGATATGTATTTGTGGCACGCTCAAGTTGATGACCAATTTTGTATGGCTAAATGTATTTATTCTGCAAAAGACCGAAAAACTTCTAAAGTAAAAAAATTAGTCAAAAAATCTAGAAAGGCTTTGGAGAGTTTAAGAGTAGTACCTGTGGATGACAGAAGCTATGCAATTGCCTTGAACAAATATGATAATTTTAACGGCTCGTTAGCAAGTTCTTATGACTTAAGAGAAAGAGCGTTAGAATCAAAATCTCATATAGAAATTATTGCAATCGTTTCAAATCAAATTGATGCCTATCTAAGAATTTCTATTGTGCTTAAAAAACAATTAGAAGAAAAGACCAACAATATTCAAATTAAATACCTTTTTCAAGAAGAAAATGAAAGAGGCATAATGGAAAGAACTATTTACAAAGAAGCAAAATCATTAAATATTATATCAGAAGAAATATTTAACGAGTTAAATTTACTTTACGATATGAGAAATAGAGTAATACATCGTTACATAATAAGCTATATAAAAACAATAGACATTGCAGAGAGTGCTGTAAGTTATTTATTTCTTTGTGAAAAAATTAGAGAAATATTAAAGTCTATAGAAGAAGAACAAATCGATAATAAAATCGGAATCTATGGAAAAGGTTATTTAAAGAATTATGAAGTTACATTAGAAGACCAAAGAATTGCTTGGTCTATGGCAAATGACAAACATTTATTAAAATATTTACAGAGAAAAATAGAATAACAAATGATAAACAATTGGTTAGAACACAACGAGCAGGTTCCTAGTTATTCTTTTAGGTCTGTTTATGTAAGTGAAAAAGCAAAACCTGATAACGAGACGATAAAATATTTACAAGAACAGATAATTACATCATATCGAAATATTGATTTTTATAAATATAAACTAGAAGGATCTTCAGAAGCTGAAATTAGAAGTTATGTTTTGAACCAAGTAATTCCTGGAGACAATTCTAACTTTGACAAAGCTGTTAGACAAGGAGATTGGGGAGAAATTTTATCAGCATTAATCGTTGCGTATTTTCAAAAATTGGTAATCCCTATTAATAAACTCCAATGGAAAGTAAATAAAGATAAAGCTGTATTTGGCACTGATTTATTTGCATATAATAAAGGAGACTCAATAACTGATTTATATTATTATGAAATAAAAACTAAGCTTGACCCAAGGAAAAAGTTAGGAAAATCTCCCAATAGGTCTTATATAACTGTTGTTGCACACAATAGTTTATTAAAAGACGAAAACTCTCCCACTGAAGCAATCGCAGAATTTTTTGAAAGATTATTTTTCGAAAAAAGAAATTTTGATGAAGCAAAAAAATTCAAAGACATGGTTAAAAACCCACAGAATTATAAACGTAATTTTGAAATGTTTTTCATAATTGACAAAGACAATTTTGACATGAAAATTCTTGATGAATTAAATGTTCTACCATCTCAATTAGATCCATTAAAAGTAACATTAATATTTATTGAAGATTTACAAAATTTAGTTCAAAATACTTGGGATGATATAGAATCTGCATTAGTAAAACTTCTTAAAGATGAGTGAAAACATACTAAGTAAGAGTGACTACATTACAGAAACTGAATCTGACATTGAAGAACTGTTAAAAGATACTTTATTAAGTAATTACAAAAATCAAATTTTTGCTTGGAAATTAAATGCTGAATTTAAGAGAAGCTATAAAGAAAGCTTTTTATATAATAGAGCATTGTTTTTATCTTCCAATTCTTGTTTGTTGATTAATAATGAAGGAAATGGAAAAATCGCAATTTCAGGCTTAAAAGAAAGTGCTGAGATTTATGAATATTTAAGTGATTTAAGCGACATTAATGAAAAATATGATAGAGAGTACTTGATGTTGAAATCTGCATTATGCTATGACCTATCTGGCTATCAAGCAAATGCATTTTGTGTTGCGAGTAGATTAGATTCTTTAGTTTTAAAATCTGAAGCTGAATTAATCAATGTTGAAATCGACAATCTAATTATTGAGCAAATAATTTTAATTTTATTAAAAAAAATACCTTTAGCTCAAAGTAAACTTCAACTTTATAAGAATGATGATTTAGGTTTTTTATTATTTAAAAAAGCACTTAGCAGTTGGTATAGTTATATTTTAAAACTAGATGAGAGTAACTTTATCAGCCAATTTGATGATGCGTATAAGTATTTTTTAAACATTGGTAACACGTATTTATCACACCTGATTTTTTTATTAAAAACAAGGGTTGTATTATTTGAAAATCGCTCAATCTTTAATAATCTTAATCAATATGAATTTATTGAAAGTAGTAAAAATTGGAGGAAATACATTAAGCTACTCGCTTATGACTATTATGCTAATAATAGAATAAAGGAAATTGATAAACGAAAATCAATTTTCGAATTATGGACTTCGCAATTGAGAGCTATAGAAGGTGGTTTAATTGCAAAAGATGAAAATTTTGTAATACAAATGCCAACAAGTGCTGGTAAGACTTTTATAGCAGAATTATCAATTTTAAAATATTTGATAAAGTACCCAAAGAAGAAATGTATTTACATTGCTCCTTTTAGAGCGCTTACTAGTGAAAAAGAGATTGAGTTAGCTAAATATTTTTCCAAAATGGGATATTCGGTTTCTGCTTTATCAGGTAGTTATGAAGTTGATGAATTTCAGGATTTAATATTATCAGAAACAGATATATTAATTGCTACACCTGAAAAAATTGATTTGCTACTTAGATTAAATCCAGACTTCTTCAATGATATCTCATTTATGGTTGTAGACGAAGGCCATATAATAGGTGATTATAGCACAAGAGCAACATTATTAGAGTTTTTAATAATTAGATTAAAAATAAAAATCCCTGAATTAAAGACGTTATTCATTTCTGCGGTTATGCCAAGTGAAAACGCAAATGAATATGCCATTTGGTTAAGTGGTAAAAAGGAAAATGTTTTAAGGTCACTCTTACATAAAGAGAGCCCAATAAATGAAGAATGGGAACCTACAAGAAAATTAATTAGCTATTTCGAATGGGAAGGAAAGAAAGGAAATATTACATTTCAAAATGTTATTAGAGAAGATGAAGAAACTAAAATTAAATATGGAGCAAAATTATATTCTTTCATCGTAGAAAAGGAATTCTCTAATCGTTTTCCATTAAAAAATAATAAGCCTCAATCGGCTGCAACATTGGCTTATAAACTTTCTGAAGAAGGAAATACACTTGTCTTTTGTGCTCAAGTACCAAGAATAAAATCCGTTGCAACAGCTTTTTTGAAATTATTATCAAATATTGAAAAAGAGCAAAGGCCCTCAAGGTTTATTGAAAATGAGACTAAGGAATCATCTTATTACGCTGATATATGGTATGGAAACGATTCATATATAACTCAATCTATAAATTTAGGAATTGGAATTCATTATGGTGACATGCCTGAACAAGTTAGAAACGCTGTCGAAAGTGATTTTAGAAAAGGACTTTTAACTGTATTACTTTCTACAAATACGATAGGTCAGGGTTTAAATTTTCCTATAAAAAACTTAATATTTTACGAGACTCAAATAGGAAGAAATCTTGAAACTGAAGAAAATATTTATATTCAAAAAAGAGATTTCTGGAATATCGTTGGAAGGGCTGGAAGAGCGGGAAAAGAAACTGAAGGTAATATAGTATTTATAATAAATTCACCTACTGACAGGAGAAAATATAAAGAGTTTATTAATAAAGATAATATCGAAAATGCAAATAGTCTCTTCTTTTCTTTAGCTGATGCACTTTTAGATGGAAGAATCTCTGAAACAAAGCAAGATGATTTATTATCAATTCTATCCGAAACATATCTGTTAGATTTAATGACTGAAGAAATCATAGGGACAGATTACCAAGAAGTTATTGAAAAAATAATTAGCAATAGCTTGTTTAAAGTACAGTTGGATAAAAGAGATTTCGATAGTGAGCCCTTAAAAAAGGGGTTTACTAAAATTTTTAAATCAATTGAAGTAAAAGCAACATTTAAACAATTACAAACTTTTAAAACAACAGGTTTATCTCTTAAAAGTAACCTTGTAATAGATGAATATATAGATAATAACAAAGATTCTTTAAAGGAGTTTGTTAATGAAGATAATTATCTAAGTATAATCAATAGTTTTTTAAAATTATTGTCAGAAAATGATATTGATGAAATGCATGATTATAAATTAGACAAATTTGTAATTAAACCTTCTGATTTTTATGACACAATCGAAGACTGGGTAATTGGAAAATCAATTAATGAGATATTAGAAAAATGGCAAATAAAGGAAATGGAGATTGCACAATTTCACATTTTTGTATCTAAGGCTTTATATTATTTATATCCTTGGGGAATATCTTCTTTCATATCTATTTTGGGATTTAAACTCAATAAAAAGGTTAATGAACTTCCTGAAAACATAAAAAGCCTCTCTAGTTATTTAAAATTTGGATTGAATGAGCCTTCAAGTTGCTTGTGTAGGTCACTTGGTATCAAAGGAAGAGAAGTTTCAAAGTTTTTATATGACTCGTCAAATAAATTAGAAGGCAAGGAATTTATTGTTTGGCTATCCAACTTAACTAGTTTGGAAATTGACACGTTTGTTCTTTCAGATTTTGATAAGCAAAATATTAGAAATGTTTCATTAAAATTAACACCTAATAGCTACAGAGAAATACCTGAATCTTTCAGTTTTAAAATAAACGGAACCTCATTTAATGATAGAATGAGTGATAACTCTAAATTAGTAAGTATTAATGACTATTTGACTTACAAACGACATGAAGAAAATGAATATGATCCTTATGCCATTTTAGTTTATAATGAAGGCAAAGAATTAGGTTATATTCCAAGAGAATATGCTAAACTACTTTCTGCAGAAATTGAAATTGAAGAAAGTAAATACGATATTAGGGTAATAAATATTTTTACATTCGAAAATTATAATGAAATAGAAGTAGAAATGAATAAAAACAGCTAACAATGTATATAAAAAATAGGCGAAACAGTACTGAAATTAAAGCTTTTGACTTGTTGCAAATAGAGTGCTTAACCGAAAGGATTATGTATAGTAATCACCTACTTTTCATATACTAACCGTTACCTGCCATTAGAAAAATCTGCCAATGATAGAGAAAATAACAAAGAACAAAGATAATTTAGGAGAGCCTGATTTGCACCCAATTGAAAAAATTATTGAAAAATTAAATTATTTTCGTTCATTTTTTGGAAAAATACAAGACTTATCTGATGAGGAATTTGATAATTTAAGGAATGAAATTTCAAAGTTTTTTACACTAAAAGTTGGTTCTCATAATGATGAACCACCAAATAGACTTGTCAGAATATCAAACAACAATAGAATTCTTGAAGCTCAAGGTAAAGAGTTAAGTTATTTTACAGACATATCTCAATTATTAGCACCACCAATTGAATACTGCAATTTTGGAAGGTGTAATATCCCAAAACAACAAGTTTTATACTGTGCTACTTCAGAAGCTGGAGCATATTGGGAAATCAAACCGCAAAATGGAGATGTAATAACAGTCTCTCATTTTGAATTAAAACCGAACACAAAAGTTAATTCTTTCATTGTAAAAAAAGATGTAACCGAGAACCCTGAAATTAAAAGTAAACTTCACGAAGTTTATTATTTACTTGAAGAATTCTTTGAAGAAATTTACAGTCTTCGTGTTTCTCGAGATAGACCAAGAGATTATTTATTTAGCGGACAAATATCATCCGACCAACTATTTTATCCAGTCGTATCTGAATTAAATTTCGATGCAATATTGTATCCAAGTGTCCAACGAAAAAAGCACGGTTGGAATGTAGCTATCCGAAATGAATTAATATTAGAACGCTATAATTTAATCGGAGTTGAGACACGATTTATTCTTGACGAATATGCGGAACTTGACCACACATCAGAAGAAGTTACAACTGACCAAATTGTAGGCTCTTTTGGAACGGAAGCATTTGATTTAGAAAACGGAAAAATACTTTATGACAAAGAAAAGGCAGATAAGCTATTTAAGTTATTCAGAGAAATGCAAATAGGAGAAGGAAAACAAGTTCGTTATGAACACGAAGGTTACCCAAAAAACCTTTTATTTAACTGTACGCCAGAAAATCACAAAAAGGAAAGCAAAATTACTTCAATCAAAAAAATTGGTAGAAATGAGAAAATAAACATAGTTTACCAAAACGGAAAAAGAATTGATAATATCAAATATAAAAAAGTGAAATCCGATATAGAATTAGGTAAATGTAAAATAACGAAATACTAAATAACGGCAGGTAACAAAGTACTGTGGTAAAAAACAAGTAAAAACTCATTAATTTTTAAAAATTATTATGTGCTACCACTTTAAACAAACCAAAACTATTAAAGATCTTGAAAAAAAATTCAAAGCTAAAATTGATTCAAGCGAAACGTTAAAACTATCAGCAGATATAAATGGATTCAATTACCCAAAAACACCTATAATTACAAATTTAGATTCCTCTAAAATTCAACTATTTAATTGGGGATTAGTACCAGATTGGGCAAATGAAGATTGGAGAAGAAATTACACTTTAAATGCACGTATAGAAACCTTATCAGAAAAACCTGCATTTAAAAACTATATGGAAAATAGATGTATCATTTTGGTAGATGGATTTTATGAATGGAAGCATAAAGGAAAAGAAAAAATAAAATTTGATATTGGTTTTAATAATCAGCTATTTGCTTTTGCAGGTTTATATTTAAATAACACATACACCATAGTAACTACCGAAGCTAAAGGTATAATGAGAGAAATTCACAACACAAAATTAAGAATGCCTTTTAGTTTAAAAACGGACGATGATTTTAAAAAATGGTTGAATATGGAAGAAGTTAATCCTCAATATGATTTTACTACAAACCAAATAGGGTTTTCTCAACCAACTTTGTTTTAAAAAATAACTACTTAATTTGTAATTATTTTGGATTAACTAAACTGACTTATGGATTTTGTTTTATGACTATTATTAATATCTTAAAAAAATGAGTTTTACGGTTGATTCGAGAAATTATAAGGTCACAATAACCTATTAATTAAGATTTTAGTTAATTATATAGATATATATTAGTTCGTTTACTTCTTTTTATAAGCTATGAATAAGAAAAGCCTTTCAGATAGATGATCGTATCAAGTTTATAAATTTAACAAAAATTCATTTTTTTACACTTTCAGGCTCTGTTTTAATTAAATAGTGTACCGAAATGTGAACTCTGATTTATAATAATTTTCTTTTCAAAAAAACAATAATTGTAATACAAAAAAGAAAGCGACAACCGAAGTTGCCGCTTTAAATGTTTTCACAACGGAATAATCCTTATTGTGAATTGATTTCAAATTGTTCTACAAATATAACTTAAAAAAAACAAAACATTATACGGCTTTCCGTAATACGGTCTAATTTTTTTATTATAAATTTAAACTTGTAATAAAAAAGAGATTATGAAAAAGATATTAGGATTAGACCTTGGAACAAACTCTATAGGTTGGGCTTTAACTTCACAAGATTTTGAGAATAAAAAAGGAGAAATAAATGGATTGGGAAGTAGGATTATTCCTATGTCTCAAGATATTTTAGGTAAATTTGATTCAGGTCAATCTCATTCTCAAACAGCAAATAGAACAAGTTATAGAGGAGTTAGAAGGCTTTATCAAAGAAATTTATTAAGAAGAGAAAGACTGCATAGAGTTTTAAATGTTTTAAATTTTTTACCAAAACATTATAAAGAATCTATTGATTTTGAAAAGCATTTTGGGCAATTTAAAAATAATACGGAAGTAAAACTTAACTATAGTAAAAATAGTGAAGGAAAACATGAATTTATTTTCATGGACTCTTTTAACGAAATGGTTACTGAATTTAAAGAAGCTAGAAAAGAAACTAAAATACCTTTAGATTGGACGATATACTATTTACGTAAAAAAGCATTAACACATAAAATAACCAAACAAGAATTAGCTTGGGTGCTTTTAAACTTTAATCAGAAAAGGGGATATTATCAATTACGAGGGGAGGAGGAAGATGAAAGTCAAACAAATAAAAAGGAATATTACTCTTTAAAGGTAAAGGAGGTTATAGCTACAGAAGATAAAAATGCAAGAGGAATCTGGTATCATGTAATATTAGAAAATGATTGGATTTATAAAAGACAAAGTAAGGAGTCTTTAGGAAATTGGTTAGGTAAAACTAAAGAATTTATCGTAACCACTCAGTTAGAAAAAGACGGAACAGATAAATTAGACAAAGAAGGTAATATACGTAGAAGTTTTAGTGCTGTAGATTCCGAAAAAGATTGGATTGCCATCAAAAAGAAAACAGAGCAAGATATCGAGCAAAGCACTAAAACTGTTGGACAATATATTTACGAAACACTACTAGATAATCCATCTCAAAAAATTAGAGGGAAACTTGTTAAAACAATTGAAAGAAAGTTTTATAAAGAAGAATTACAAGCTATATTAAAAACACAAATACAATTTCATCCCGAATTAAAAGATAGAGAATTATACAAAGTTTGTGTAAATGAATTATACCCAAGAAATGAAGGGCATCAAAATAATATAAAAGATAATGGGTTTAATTATCTCTTTATTGATGATATAATTTTTTATCAAAGACCTTTAAAAAGTAAGAAATCTACCATTTCAGATTGCCCTTATGAAGAAAGAGTATTTATAAAAGATGGAGTTAGAAATATACAAAAGATAAAATGTATAGCTAAATCACATCCTTTATTTCAAGAATTTAGGTTGTGGCAATTTTTGAAAAATTTAAAAATTCATCAAAAAGAAAATGTAGATAATGGTAAATTTGATGAAGATATAACAGGTCTTATTTTTAAAACTGATAATGATTGGGTTTTATTATTTGATTTTTTAAATGATAAAAAAGAAGTTGAACAGAAACATATTATTGATTTTTTAGTTGAGAATAAAAAGATAGCAAAAAGTGATAAGAAAAATTATCGATGGAATTATGTAGAAGATAAGAAGTATCCTGCAAATGAAACTAGAGCTTCTTTTTTATCGAGATTAAAGAAAGTAAAGAATGAAAACAGAACTTATTTTTTGTCAAAAGAGATAGAGATTGCTTTGTGGCACATTATTTATTCTGTAAAAGATAAAAAAGAATATGAATTGGCTATTAAAACTTTTGCTTTAAAAAATAATTTAGATAAAGATACGTTCGTAGATGCTTTTATAAAATATCCTCCTTTTAAAAATGATTATGGAGCCTATTCAGAAAAAGCAATTAAAAAGATATTGCCTTTAATGAGAATGGGTAAATATTGGGATGAAACTAAAATTTCTGATGATGTAAAAAATAGAATTTTACAAATACAAGAGCGTTTAGAAAGTATAAATTATGACAAAGAAGTGTTTAAAGGTGATAAAAAAGACCGATTAAAAACGATTGCAGATGATGAAATTCCTAAACAGTTTATAAAAAGCTTTATAAATTATAAAGATAAAAACCCTTTAAAAGGCTTAAATACGTATCAAGCTTGTTATGCAATTTATGAGCGTCACTCTGAATCTGGTATAATTAAACCATGGAAATCTCCAAACGATATAGATACTTATCTAAATGAGTTTAAACAGCATAGTTTAAGAAACCCAATTGTAGAACAAGTTGTTACAGAAACTTTAAGAGTAGTAAGGGATATTTGGAAACATTATGGAAAAGGTGAAACCGATTTTTTTAATGAAATTCATGTTGAATTAGGTCGAGAAATGAAAAATTCTAGTGAAAAGCGTAAAGCAATGTCATCTAGAAATATAGAAAATGAAAATACAAATGAAAGAATAAAATCTTTATTAGAAGAACTTAAAAATGATACAAGTGATGATGTAAGACCTTATTCTCCAAGTCATCAAGAAATTTTAAAAATTTACGAAGAAGGTGTTTATCAAAATCCAGAAGTTTCTTTTCTTCAAGTTAAAGAAGATGATATAGATAAAATTAGAAGAAGTAGTTCTCCAACAAAATCTGAAATTAATAAGTATAAGTTATGGTTAGAACAAGGGTATATTTCTCCTTATACAGGTAAAATAATTCCTTTAAGTAAGTTATTTTCTATTGATTATCAAATAGAACATATAATTCCACAATCTCGTTATTTTGATAATTCAATGACAAATAAAATAATTTGTGAGAGTGAAGTAAATCAATTAAAAGACAATAAAACAGCCTATGAGTTTTTAAAAGGAGAAGGAGGTAGAGTTGTTTCTTTAAGTGATGGTAACACCGTCACTTTATTTAATATTGATAAATATGAAAAACATTGCAAGCAATATTTTAAAAAAAATAGAACAAAACTAAATAATTTATTATCAGAAGATATTCCCGAAGGTTTTATTAATAGGCAACTTAATGATAGTAGATATATAAGTAAAATTATTAAAACGCTTTTAAGTAATATTGTTAGAGAGGACGGAGAAAAAGAAGCTACAACAAAACGTCTAGTGCCAGTTACAGGCTCAATTACCTCTAGGTTAAAGCAAGATTGGGGTCTAAATGATAAGTGGAATGAAATTGTTGCTCCTAGATTTATGAGATTAAATGAATTGACAAACTCTAAAGATTTTGGGGAATGGGATTCAAAAATAAATGCTTTTAGAACAAAAGTTCCTGATGAAATTTCAAGAGGTTTTAGTAAAAAAAGAATAGATCATAGACACCATGCTTTAGATGCTTTAATTATAGCTTGTTGTACAAAGAAGCATACAAATTATTTAGGTTCTTTAAATTCTGAAAGAGAAAATTACGGTTTAAAAGAGAGTTTGTTAATAAAGAATAAACAAGGAGATTTTACGAAACACTTTCAATTACCTTGGGTAAATTTCTCTACAGAAGCTAAGGAGGACCTAGAAAAGACAATTATCAGTTTTAAGCAAAATTTAAGAATAATAAATAAAACGAATAATAAAACTTGGCAATGGGAACCGCAAAGTGATGGAACTTTTAAAAAAATATTAAAAAAACAAAAAGATTCCACAAACTCGACTAATAAAACAAATTGGGCTATTAGAAAGCCAATGCATAAAGAAACAGTATCTGGTGCTGTTAAAATAAAAAAGATAAAAAAAGGATTTAGTAATATTACTAATTATTTAGATAAGTCAGATTTAATTGTAGATAAATCAATTAAAAGAAAAGTTAAGAGTTTATTGACTCTCTTTGACAATGATTTAAAGAAAGTTAGAAAATATCTGAAGGAAACACCTCTTTTAATTGAAGGAAAAGAAATTACTAAAACAAAAGTATTTGAATGGTCTGAAAATGCAACTGCTACTAGAGTTGCTTTAAATGAAAAGTTTACTAGAAAACAGCTTGAATCTATTACAGATGGAGGTATCATAACTATTTTAGAAAGACATTTAAAAAATTATATAGATGACAACCAAAAAGAACGATTTGATTTAGCTTTTAGCCCAGATGGAATAGATGCTTTAAATAAAAATATAAAAGTATTAAATAATGGTAAAAATCATTATCCAATTTATAAAGTACGTTTATATGAAGAAGGGAGTAAGTTTAGTATTGGAGAAAGTGGTGCTAAAGCAAATAAGTTTGTAGAAGCTGCCAAGGGAACAAATTTATTCTTTGCAATTTATTATGATGAAGAAAAGAAAAAAAGAGTATTTGAAACCATTCCTTTAAACGAGGTTATAGCACATCAAAAGCAAACTGCATCATTTCCCAAAGAAAAACGAATACTTATACAGCCAAGTAATATAAAAGGGGACTTTTTATTTACTCTTTCTCCTAATGATTTGGTCTATGTTCCAACAGATGAAGAATTAGAAAATAAAGCGTTAGTAGATTTTAATAACCTTTCTAATGAACAAGTTTCTAGAATTTATAAGATGGTAAGTAGTTCAAATTCTCAATGTTTTTTTATAAGAAATGATATCTCGAAACCTATTTATAATAAAAAAGAGTTTTCTGTTAAAAATAAAATGGAAAAGGATATTGAAGACAGAATGATAAAGGATAGATGTTGGAGATTAAACATAAATAGAATTGGAAATATAAATACTCAAATATGATAAAAAGAACCATTTATATCGGTAATCCATCTTATTTAAAATTAAAACAAAAACAATTAGTGGTTCAAGAGCCAGAAACAAAAGAAATTAAAGGAACTGTACCTATAGAAGATATTGCTTTGTTAATGTTGGATCATTACCAGATAACAATTTCTAATCAATTATTAATAAAGCTACAAGGTAACAACGTTGCTGTAATTAGTTGTGATGAGCATCATTTACCTTTTGGCATGATGTTACCAATGTATGGTCATTCAGAATACTCTGAGAGAATTAAATATCAATTAGCAGCATCAGAACCTTTAAAAAAACAACTTTGGAAACAAACAGTTGAGCAAAAAATAGAAAATCAAAAAGCCCTTTTAGATTTAAATAATAAGGTTTCGGAGCCTTTAGCTGAATATAAACTACATGTGAAAAGTGGAGATACTTCAAATAGAGAAGGTATTGCTGCTCAATTTTATTGGAAACATTTATTTGAAAATTTTTCTAGAGAACGTTACGGAGAAGAACCTAATAATTTATTGAATTTTGGGTATGCAGTTTTAAGAAGTATCGTAGCTAGAGCTTTAGTAAGTAGCGGACTATTGCCTGTTTTAGGAGTTTTTCATAGAAATAAGTATAATTCCTATTTTTTAGCAGATGATATTATGGAGCCTTATAGGCCTTTTGTAGATAAGTTAGTTTACAATTATATAGCAAATAACAATAATTATGAGCTAAATAAAGATGCTAAAGCAACTATTTTAACAATTGCAACACAAGATGTTTTTATTGATGGAGTTGTAAGACCTTTATTTATTGCAGTTTCTACAACAACAGCTAGCTTGTATAAATGTTTTACAGGAGAGTTAAGGCAAATAAAATACCCCGAACTAGATTAATAAAAATGTCATCAAAAAGATATAATGCTTATAGAGTTATGTGGGTTTTAGTATTTTTTGATTTACCAACAGAAACCAAGAGAGAAAGAAAGGTTGCAGGTCAATTTCGTAAAAAATTAATTGACGATGGGTTTACTATGTTTCAATTTTCTATTTATTTAAGACATTGTCCTAGTAGAGAAAATGCTAAAGTCCATACTAAAAGGGTGAAAATGAGTTTACCCAAACATGGTAAAGTGTGTATTTTAGAAATTACAGACAAACAATTTGGTAATATGGAATTATTTCATGGGATAAAAGAAGTTGACTTACCGCAACCTACGCAGCAATTGCAGTTATTTTAAAATAGGATGAAAAAAATCTAGGTAAAAGATATTAATCTTATTTAGATAACAGAATTTTGTAATCTAAAAAAGGAATCCCAAAGTATTAATTTTACTCAATATTTTGGGATTGACCTTGTGATTGCTCACGTAAAAATACAATTTGAAATCAATTCACAACAGTAAATTAAAAAAATAAATAAATAGAAATCTTGTGATTGCTCACGTAAAAATACAATTTGAAATCAATTCACAACAGTGAAAGTATAGAGATGTTAGATACTACTCTTGTGATTGCTCACGTAAAAATACAATTTGAAATCAATTCACAACAGAGCAGCCTTTAGCGTTAATATATGGTGACTTGTGATTGCTCACGTAAAAATACAATTTGAAATCAATTCACAACAATGGAGATGAAGTATTAATAAGAGAATATCTTGTGATTGCTCACGTAAAAATACAATTTGAAATCAATTCACAACTCTAAACCAATTGTTAAATTATCTAGTGCTCTTGTGATTGCTCACGTAAAAATACAATTTGAAATCAATTCACAACTTATTTGTGCAAAGGGCATATACAAGTGCTCTTGTGATTGCTCACGTAAAAATACAATTTGAAATCAATTCACAACTAAACATTAGATTCATATTAGTCACACTACCTTGTGATTGCTCACGTAAAAATACAATTTGAAATCAATTCACAACTGATGAATTAAACATCCAATCAAATATTCTCTTGTGATTGCTCACGTAAAAATACAATTTGAAATCAATTCACAACATGAGAATTTAGAAGGATTAACAATACTGGCTTGTGATTGCTCACGTAAAAATACAATTTGAAATCAATTCACAACTAAAGTTAATTGCTTCTCCAATGTTAGAAACTTGTGATTGCTCACGTAAAAATACAATTTGAAATCAATTCACAACAGCGAAAGTATAGAAATGTTAGACACTACTCTTGTGATTGCTCACGTAAAAATACAATTTGAAATCAATTCACAACGAGCGTCTAGCGTTGTATCTGCAAAGATATCTTGTGATTGCTCACGTAAAAATACAATTTGAAATCAATTCACAACGTAGGTGTTAATAGTTCAAGTGGTTTTAGTCTTGTGATTGCTCACGTAAAAATACAATTTGAAATCAATTCACAACGGTGTATTATCTACTGCAACAAATGACGCTCTTGTGATTGCTCACGTAAAAATACAATTTGAAATCAATTCACAACAGGAGTATGTTCATGTTATTATATACACTTACTTGTGATTGCTCACGTAAAAATACAATTTGAAATCAATTCACAACAACGGTCAGCCTAAAGATGGAGTTCATCAACTTGTGATTGCTCACGTAAAAATACAATTTGAAATCAATTCACAACTGCATTACTAATATAGTAGGTGTAACAGATCTTGTGATTGCTCACGTAAAAATACAATTTGAAATCAATTCACAACGATAGTATGTTCATGTTATTATATACACTTCTTGTGATTGCTCACGTAAAAATACAATTTGAAATCAATTCACAACGAGGAAGCGATAAACCAAGTTTTTGGATAACTTGTGATTGCTCACGTAAAAATACAATTTGAAATCAATTCACAACTCATCTCGCTTCATTCTTTTAAATGCAAATCTTGTGATTGCTCACGTAAAAATACAATTTGAAATCAATTCACAACCCCCTAGTTATTGCAGGACACCTATTACCTCTTGTGATTGCTCACGTAAAAATACAATTTGAAATCAATTCACAACGCCATCCATCTATTATAGAAATCAATTATTCTTGTGATTGCTCACGTAAAAATACAATTTGAAATCAATTCACAACAGCGGTGGTGGTACATACGTATTTGAAATACTTGTGATTGCTCACGTAAAAATACAATTTGAAATCAATTCACAACATTGTCCTCTTGTTCCTTTTCATACTTATCCTTGTGATTGCTCACGTAAAAATACAATTTGAAATCAATTCACAACTATACTCCACTCTTAACTCTGTATCATTGCCTTGTGATTGCTCACGTAAAAATACAATTTGAAATCAATTCACAACAACGTTTTTAATATAACGTTGCATTGCTCCCTTGTGATTGCTCACGTAAAAATACAATTTGAAATCAATTCACAACATGATAAACAAAAGAAAAAAATTTCGTTTACTTGTGATTGCTCACGTAAAAATACAATTTGAAATCAATTCACAACTCACTTGTTATGGCTGCAATATTCTTAACCCTTGTGATTGCTCACGTAAAAATACAATTTGAAATCAATTCACAACATTGTCCTCTTGTTCCTTTTCATACTTATCCTTGTGATTGCTCACGTAAAAATACAATTTGAAATCAATTCACAACTATACTCCACTCTTAACTCTGTATCATTGCCTTGTGATTGCTCACGTAAAAATACAATTTGAAATCAATTCACAACAACGTTTTTAATATAACGTTGCATTGCTCCCTTGTGATTGCTCACGTAAAAATACAATTTGAAATCAATTCACAACATGATAAACAAAAGAAAAAAATTTCGTTTACTTGTGATTGCTCACGTAAAAATACAATTTGAAATCAATTCACAACTCACTTGTTATGGCTGCAATATTCTTAACCCTTGTGATTGCTCACGTAAAAATACAATTTGAAATCAATTCACAACATATATGCTATGTTTGAACCTTTAAGAAATCTTGTGATTGCTCACGTAAAAATACAATTTGAAATCAATTCACAACCAAAATACCAACGGCAATAACCAAAATACTCTTGTGATTGCTCACGTAAAAATACAATTTGAAATCAATTCACAACGTGCGTCTAGCGTTGTATCTGCAAAGATATCTTGTGATTACTCACGTAAAAATACAATTTGAAATCAATTCACAACGGTCTTGGTTGGTGTCTCTAATAACATACCCTTGTGATTGCTCACGTAAAAATACAATTTGAAATCAATTCACAACTGCAGGACCATATAAAAACAGAATAGGAAACTTGTGATTGCTCACGTAAAAATACAATTTGAAATCAATTCACAACAAATCCTCTTCACTTACATTTTGTAACAACCTTGTGATTGCTCACGTAAAAATACAATTTGAAATCAATTCACAACGGATTTATTGTAATATATACAAAGTTTATTCTTGTGATTGCTCACGTAAAAATACAATTTGAAATCAATTCACAACCATATTAGTCTGTTATTTTAAAACGGTTTGCTTGTGATTGCTCACGTAAAAATACAATTTGAAATCAATTCACAACTTTAATAAGTAAGATATGAAGATAACACCACTTGTGATTGCTCACGTAAAAATACAATTTGAAATCAATTCACAACGTACTTAACGTGTATGTATGGATCGGATTACTTGTGATTGCTCACGTAAAAATACAATTTGAAATCAATTCACAACCAATAGCGCTAATACTAACGCCACTACTTGCTTGTGATTGCTTACGTAAAAATACAATTTGAAATCAAAGTACTACAATAAAAAATCAACCAAATCCCCTCCATTTTCTAATTCAATGCTTTCCAATAAATTACTACATTCAATTTTATATCCTTGTTTATTTAGAAGAATTGCTTTTTCATTCCAAATTTTATATTCAGTTTTATCAGGATAAGCAATAATTGCATAATCTTTAATTGGTTGTAGCATTTTTTCTTTAAAACCTGTTTTACTACCTGTAGCTAACCAAATGAAATTAGGAATCATAATACTCATGATGATTGCAGTTTTTTCTGATTCTACAATACAAATTGTATCACTTTTAGAAATGCTGTTTATAAGGTGCAGCCCAAATAAACATTGTTGTAATACAAAATTATTTAATTTTAGTTGTTTGTGTATCCAGCTAACATGATTAAAAGGTTTTTTAACTCTTTTACCTGTATTACAATTGTACAACATAATCTTGCCACCACGTATTACGTTTTTTGTGTCTATTTGCCAAAATATTGTTGCTCCATGCCAATAGTTTGTTGTCCCTATGTGATACATATCTATTGCTTGTGATACAATTTTAGGCTCAAAATTCCTTAATAAATAGCTTATAAAGTTACTTTGTTGCTTTGTATTACAATATTCTTGCAATACTTTTCTATTGTGATACGAAGGTTGTATTACTTCTGTGATACAGTTATTAATATTTGTAATACAATTTGATGTTGGTTTTTTAAAATAACCACATTTACTTTCTCTATCACATCTTCCATCACTAGAATTTAAATAAAGATTAGTTTCATTGTCAATAAATTTTACAAATGTTTTCTTATGGCAATTAGGGCAGATAAACTTTCTGCTTGATCTATCTAAACTGTATTTATAATTATGTTTCATTTTTTTGAATTCGTACCATTCGTACCTATTTATTGGTACGAATGGTACGATTATGTTTTTTAATTTTTGCGAATGTGATTTTCTAATAGGTAACGTAATCCATCTTCTTTAGTGAAGTCTGGTAGCTCATATTTCTTTTTCGGTTTTATTTCACTTTTTTTTATTTTACTTTTTTTTATATCGCTTCTTAGCATATCGGATAGCTTGATAAACTCTTCTTTAGAAAGAGCTTTGGCTATTGTGTATATGTCTGAAGCAACCATCTATCTTAGATATTTAGTTTTTTTCTTCTTTTTCTGATAGTTCCTTCGCATACATTTAACATTTCAGCTATATGAACATTATTCTTTCCTTCAGAAATTAAAAACTTCATCTGTTCGTCTCTTTCTTCTAAGTCCGATGTTCCAAAAGTTTTAAGATGTGCTTTTTCAGAATCAAAATCTTCAAAATGAAATTCTAGAAAGTTAGTTTCTTTATCAAGACTGCAAACAATAACATTCTCTGAGTGATATAAATGTTCTGTGTTACGTTGCTTAATTTGTTTGATATATCTAAACGATGCTTCTTGAGAACTACTACCAATAGCAAAACAACTATCACAAAAATTCATTAGCATTTTACTTCCTGCTAGATCATTTTTACTAATAGGTTTAGAGTCATCTCTTTTAGGAGTATGAGCTAATACAAGTATTGAAACATTATTTGTATTAGATATTTTTTTAAGAGTTTTCATTAATATCAAAGCATCTTTTGCTTTTTCATTTTCGCTGCTTAAAAAGGTAAGATTGTCTACAATCAAAACAGATACTTTTGTTTTGGTAATAATATCTGACAAGGTTGCGCAAAGATATTCTTCAATATTATTGTACTCTTTTGGTAACTCTAACTCGGTATGAAATTCTGCACGAAGAAAATTTTTATTAAATTGATAATGGTTTTCATATTGTTCAGAACACCTATTTTCAAATTGTTTATCAGATAATTCAAAGTCTAAATAGAGAACTCTTTTAGGAGGGCTTTCAAGTTTAAACCCAGGTATTGCTTTTCCTTTACTAATACTATCCGCTATTTGCACAGCTAAAATAGATTTACCTAAATTAGTGTCTGCAAATAAAATACAAAGCTCATTTTCATACCATAGCTCACTAAAAAGCATGTTGGGTATTGGTCTGTTTTTAGCCTCCTCTACCCAAGTATTTGCTTCTTTAATAATTAAACAACCATATTCAAAACCTTTAATTTTAAGTTTTTTTTGATTGTTTTCTATATCCTTAGTTATTAAATTAACTTTATCTTTTATCATGAAGTTAATTTTTAAGATTATTAGAGTCTATTGGCGGAATAGGCATTATTAACTCACCAATTGTCTTTGATGGATCATACAGACCGTGATTATCTAAACTATTTAAATAGTCTGTTATAATTTCTCTAGTTAAAGCGGATACTTTTATCCCTTTTTCATCCGCTAAAATTTGAAGGTGTTCTTTCTGGTCTTGATCAATTCTAAAATTAATTGTTGCAATCATTTTTACTTTTTGTTTTAAATATTTTTAAAATAAATACTTGTTAAAAAGTAAGGTGATTTTACATCAAAAGATAACTACCTAATTAACAAGAATTAACTAGGTGCAATTACGTGATACAATGAAGCTTTTAAAAGGGAGGGAAAAGGGGAAATGTGTGGGAAATGTGTGGGAATTTTTAAGGTTTATGGGGAATAGTTAAAAATAGCTTCTGATTATTAAAATTGCCCCCATTCTTTTTCAATTTCTTTTACTCTTTTAAAATGTTTATCCCCTTCAGAACTGTTTAATTTAATTTCTCCAAAAGTAAAGCCAAAGTGACTATTTATAATTTTCCCAAAGGACTCGGCAGATGGTGTTTTTATACTTAGTTTGTTACTAAAAAAATCAAAAAGGCTTACGATAAAAGCTCTATTTATTATGTCTTTTATGGTAATTAGATGCTCTATAAATTCAATTTGTTTTAAAGAATGAAATTCTTCAGGGTATTCTTTATATATTATTTGAGCTATTGTTTTTTTTGTAAAGACATTATCTTCTGTAAAAGAAAAACGTTGGTTTAAATCTATTAAAATTAATAAATCATTTTCAAAATCAAACATTTCAATTAACAATTCATTAGTTTGAAGTAAATTTCTGTTAAAGTAATTTATTTCCCCAATAAGGAAGGCTACAACTAACTCATACTGATATTTTAGTTGGTTTTGGAATAATGCTCTAGCTCTCTTTAATTTATTAAATTCATTTTCCGAGACCATTGTAGGTAGATTGTTAGTCCATTTAGAATAAAGATTTTTGAACTGTATTAAGGCAGCTTCTTTTTTTCTAGCTTCTAAAAAACCAAAGGTTTCATCATCAAAGTTAATGTTAAATAAAATATTTTTACATAAACTATTCTTATATTGATTTAATAAAAAGTCATAAACCTCTATAGTAAGTTCATCTGTAAATTTGTAACCAGTATTATTATGATCGTATTTAACTACGTTCTTTCGTTCTCCTAGATTTTCTGTTTTAGTTGATTTTATTATTTCTAATTTATTTGATATAATTATTAAATCATTTTCCTTTAGAAAATTTTCTAATTGTATAATTTTATTCAAAGAGTTTAGTTCTTTTGGAATAATTCCAAAATATTTACTTTCCATTACTTTAATAATTTTGAATAATCTTCAGGCAATACGGCATCAATATCTCGTAGATATAATTCTAGTGCATCCATTGTTGCATGTCCTGTAATTAATTTTAATTTACTTTTTACTTCAAAAGGAGTTGCTGTTTTTGCCATTTCTTTATACAACTTCGTTATAAAGGTATGTCTAAAACTATATAAACCATAATCTTTACCTAAACCAAAATGGTCTTTTACTTTTTTAAACTGTTTGGTAAAATAATTTCTTTTATTGTTTTCTTTTGCTTCCCATTCGCCACCAATTTCATTTGGAGTAAATAAAAAATCGATTTTATTTAATTTAGATAGATCTGGTAATTGCTTAATTAATATATCAGGAATGATTTTAATTTTTACAGGCTTGTTTTTGGCTCTAACATAAATCTTTTTATCTATTAAATCGATATCACCAATTTTTAATCGACAAACTTCAACAGGTCTAAGAAAATTATAAGATATAAATTGAACAAAAAGATATAATACTGCATCATGTTTTTCTAAATATTTAAAAATATCTTTCTGCTCAGTTGTAGTATAGGTTTTATTTCTTTCTGGTACAGATTTTAAAACATTAATTTTCTTAACAAAATTATTTTCAATTATTTCATTGTCTTCTAACGTTTGAAATAAGGAACTGATGTCAGTACGTGTATTGTTTCTGTTTCTAGGGCTTGTTGCTTGTAATATAGTGTTCAAATATTGTATTACAAGTTTCTTATTTATAATTGAAATATCTTCTTTAAGATTATAGCCTTCTTCGTTGAGCCATTTTTTAAATCGTTCAATTCTATTTTTTAAATTTTGATACGAAATTCCACTTAGAACTTTAGATTTGGTATTTAATGCTAAGTCAAAAGAAGTGTTAATAGGGTAGAGGATTGGTGTTTCTTGTACAGCCTTTTTTTCAAGATACACAGGAGTTTCCTTTTGTGTTGGTGTATTCTTGATTTTGTCTTCTTCGGGAGATAGAAGATTTTCGATAAATTCAGCTAAGGAACTATTGTCTTCATAAGGATTGAAGCCTTTTGATAAAACATATTCTAAACTTTCCTTTAATTGAGTTAAGATGTGTATTCTACTTCTTTTATCTTTATAAAGGTTGACTCCAGCTTTTATATTAGTCTGCCTTTTTAGTTTTCCTGTAATTGGATCTCTAAATGAATAATAGACGTACCAACTTTTGGATAATGCTTCTTTTTTATCTTTTTTTGACAGTTTAGACCAGTCTCCAATAATAACTCCACCTGTGAAGATTTTTGGCTCTGAATAATTCAATTTCATAGTGGAATCGTGTACTTTATCGTGTACTCTTTGTAAAAGTAAGAAAAATGTAGACATAAAAAAACGAATTGTGAGACACAATTCGTTGATTTAATTAACATTAAGTTTGTAGCGAGAACGGGATTTGAACCCGTGACCTCAGGGTTATGAATTCGAGTTAAAATGCTTATAACGTAATAAATAACCTTTTTTATTTGTAAATCGTGTTCAAAAACGTGTTCAGTTTAGACCAGATTATTAGTATAAATTTCTGTATGCAATTTACTAATTTTACTATATGTTTTACATACTTTTAAAAGATAAATTTTTATACATCTTAAGTTTACATTTTATATTCGGATTTAAGTGTACTTCTGCAGGTTTTCTTAAACCTAGGCTAAAATGTGTTCTTAAATTATTGTAAATGTATACTGCTTGTTTTGTTATTTCTTGAGCAATATCTGTGTTTTTAAGAATTTGTTTTAATCCGTATTCGTATTTTAAAGTTCTATTAATTCGTTCTGCAATAGCGTTTTCGTAAGGATTATATTTTTCAGTCATACTCATTGTAATTCCGTTATTTTCTGCAAATTCCGTGTACTTAGGGTTACAATATTGAAAACCTATATCTGAATGATGAATGAGATTTTTAGTTGGATATTTTCTATTTTTAATAGCCATAGCCAGCACATCTGTACAAAGTGATGTTCTCATATGATTATCAAGTTTGTATCCCATAATGTATTATACTGATATAGGTTGACCTTTTTTGGTCTAATTTATACCTTTTAAATTATTTATATTCTATATAACTAGTTCAGTCAAATTTACATTATTTCTTCGATATGATTTGTATTTGATGTTTGGATTTAAATGTACTTCTGCTGGTTTTCTTAATTCTAAGCTAAAATGGGTTCTTAAATTGTTGTAAATATATACAGCTTGTTTTGTTACTTCTTGAGCAATGGCAGTATTTTTAATGCAATTTCTAAGTCCATATTCATATTTTAAAGTTCTATTAATTCGCTCTGCAATTGCGTTTTCATAAGGATCATATTGTTCTGTCATGCTCATCATTATGCCATTTTCTTCTGCAAATGCTGTGTAAAGTAATGGCAATCCTTTTGTATTACATTTGCAATCCTTTTCGTTTTTGTAATGCAATTATTTATTTTGATGAGAATTTGTGTCGTCTTTGTGAATTTGTAGCAATTGTTTTTACTTTATGATAAACATTGCAGTGTAAGGTAGTAGCAATTCTTTTGTATTACAGTTGCAATCTTTTTTGTTTTTGTAATACAATAATTTATTTTGATATGGCTTTGTGTTGTTTTTGTGAATTTATAGCAATTGTTTTTACTTTGTGATAAAATTGCAGTGTAAAGTAATGGCAATCCTTTTGTATTACATTTGCAATCCTTTTTGTTTTTGTAATGCAATTATATATTATACTGATATAGGTTGACCTTTTTTTAGGTTAATTTATACCGTTCAAAAGATTTTTTTAGCCGTTTAGAAGGCAAAAAATATTTTGAACTAGTTTTGTTTTCAAATTGTTAGTTCAGTCAAATTTACATTATTTCTTCGATATGATTTGTATTTGATGTTTGGGTTTAAATGTACTTCAGCTGGTTTTCTTAATTCTAAGCTAAAATGGGTTCTTAAATTGTTGTAAATATATACTGCTTGTTTTGTTACTTCTTGAGCAATGGCAGTGTTTTTAATGCAATTTCTAAGTCCATATTCATATTTTAAAGTTCTATTAATTCGCTCTGCAATTGCGTTTTCATAAGGATCATATTGTTCTGTCATGCTCATCATTATGCCATTTTCTTCTGCAAATGCTGTGTATTTGGGGTTACAGTATTGAAAACCTCTGTCAGAATGATGTATTAATTTTTTATCAGGGTATTTTCTATTTTTAATAGCCATTTCTAGCGCTTCTGAACAAAGTGATGTCTTCATGTTGTTATCTAATTTATAGCCCATAATTTGTTTAGAATATGCATCTGTAACGATTGCTAGGTAATTGTGTCCATTGTCTGTTTTAATGTATGTTATATCGCTTACCCATAGTTGTTCTGGTCGAGTAGGAACTTGGTCTTTAATTAGGTTTTTATATTTTCTAAATTGATGATTAGAATTTGTTGTTGTCACATAGTTTTTAAGCTTAGGAACAAGTAAATTATGAAGCCTTAACACATCGTACAACTTATCTCTACCGATTTTAATACCTTGTTTTATAAAGTCTTGTTTAAGTTCATCATATAACTTAATTCCGCCAGTTCTCATACCAACTAATTTTCGATATTCTTGTATCATTGCGATGACTTTTTCATCGTTTAGTCGTTTGTTTTCTTGGGTTTTGAGTCTTTTGTAGAAGGCTTGTTTACTAATCCCAAAACACTCATAGAACCATTTTCTTTTAAACGGTTTTTCTTTTTTAGTTCTATCTCTTTCGCTAATGTTTTGGGCAACGACTTTTTTGACAAATCGACTCCAGTAATGATTTCCATGTCAGCAATAATATCTTGTTGAAATTCCTTTACAAACTCCAATTCTTCAATACGTTCCTTTAGTTTTTTAATCTCATCTAATTTACTCATACCTGTATTTTGTTGGACTAAAGTACTATATTTTTTGATCCAATACCCAATTGTAGTTCTAGGAACATCATATTTTTTGGAAGCAAAGTTTGTGGAAATCTGTCCATTCTGAATTTGGTCAACGACGAATAATTTGAGTTCTAAAGTTGCTTTTTCGTACGTTTTTTTTCGCCAGGGTTGTTTTTGAGCTTTCATAAGTGACTATAATTAAGTGTTTAATTTTTAGTCAACCTATTTCAGGAAAGTACATTTTCATAATTACAGGTAACGTTGTTGTGTATTGAATGTTGCGGCTTTGTGAACGAGGAATTTCCTACGGAAATTCAGGAGTTTGCAAAGAAGCAACAAGTTTTAGTTTAGCCAAATATAGCAATATTTAATACACGGTGTTACCAAACGTTTTTATTTCAATTTCACTTTTCAATTTTTCCTTCAGAAATTCCAAAATATTTTTATAATCGGATTCATTCAGGTTCATATGATTTATATAATGAACTTTATCATTATTTTCATATAGGATTATTTCATTTTCTTTTAAATCAATATTTTTAATATTTTCAATTCCGATAGTTTTTTTTCTTGAACCATTTTCAAAACTCAATTCATTTTTTTTTATTTCAATAATTCCACTTGGAATATATAAAAATCCAGAAATTAGCGAGAGAATTCCTGTTACAAAAAGTAAAGTCCACATAATTTTTTCCGATTCAAAATATTTCAAGGCTAAAATTCCACCAACAGACAATAATATTCCAAATATAAAAGGCATGACTCTATTATAATCGTCATTATTAGTCGGAATTCTTAATTGGTAAATTCTTTTTCCTTTCTTATATTTCATTTTTTCATAAATACTCAACAAAATAAATACAATCCATATTATTGGAAAATATTCTCTTATTGGGTCAATTAATTCTCTCACATATTTTATTTGAAATAGCAGAACAATTCCAATTATCATTATTGTTCCTAAATATGGATTTCGGTTTTTCATCTAATGTTTGGTAACGTATTTTTGTATGGAAAGTTGCGTTTTAAGTCGACGGCTATTTTCCGAAGGAAAATAGGAGTAGACAAAAATGCAACAAACTTTGATTATGCCAAATTAAGCAATTTTTTATACAAGGTGTTGTGCGTTCGTTTTTTTACCATTCAGCATTATTTTTCAATAATTCAATTGGTATTTTTCTTTTAATATAAATTTTTTTTTCAAATGAATTTCCTTTTCTATTTATTAATAGCGTGTCTCCTCTAAATTCAAAAGTTTGTTTTATTATTCCCACATCACCCATTCCAGAAACTTGAGTTATTAAATCTCCTTTTATTTCACCATTTTTAGAATATAAAACTCCACGCCAACCTGTAAATTCAGGGTCAAACATATTGCTTTTTAATTCAGGGTTTTCTCTGTTTAGTATAAATAAATTAAAATTTCCGTTCTCATAAAACTTATAAACTCCATATGAAGTGTGAGGGTTTTCATAATTTTTTCTAGCTAAAACATTAACAGGTTTATTTCCAGAATAAAAAGTCGTATTATATTCTTCGTAGATTATTTGAGTATCAATATCTTTTAAAACACCTTTTTCAAAATGCTTTTTATTCTTGTAAACTTTTTCGTTTATTGCTGCTCTTGAAAAACCATTCTTCAATTTAAATGTTTTTATTCCACAAGAGATAGTGGTTGCTAAAACAAATAATATTATTAAGTTTTTTTTCATTTTCAATAGTTAATTCTTCAATTCAGCGTTTTGCTTGGAAATGACGCACAACGTTTTTGTATAAGCTTAGTTGCGTGTTTTAAGCAGTGAATTTACTAAATTAATCACGAACGGCGAAATTCCGAAGGAATTTCCCAAGTGAGCTATAACCAGCAATTAAGTTTATACGGTGTTGTAATTTCGTTGTGAAACATTTGAGTAAACACGTTTTGATTCCGTTTTCAACTTTTCAACGTTTGAGTAAATTCCAACATTTTAACTTTAAAACACTTTTTCTAAAAAAAAATCTTGATTAAATTCCGCATTTTTGGTTTTTCGCTTGAGTAAATTCCAACGTTTTTATTCCGCAAAGATTTTCAATTCCGCCTACTTAATCATTCACGAGAGTTTGTTCCGCAAAATTCAGTTTTCACAAACTGGTTAAATTTCAAAGTTGAGTAAATTCCGCAAAGATTTTCAATTCAGCATTTGAGTGTTTTTTTTACTTTAAAAACTCAAACTTCATTTTATTTTTCAACCGTTTTCGTTTTTCTGAACAATGAATTACAACGTTTATGTATAAGAATAGTTGCGGGTTTGTATGCGAGGATTTTCCGAAGGAAAATCAGACGTTACAAACACGCAACGACCTTTGATTAAGCACTAAACCGCAATTATTTTTATACGGTGTTGCCACACGTTTTTATTCCGTTTTAAAATTTCTATTCAGCCAATTCTTTGCGAAAAGTTTCTTTTTTTCAGTCAGAAGTTCTTTCAGCGATACTTTTTCAAAATATGTACAACCTGAACAAATAGAAACTAATTCATCTGATTTTTTTATTTCCGAAATCAGATTTTTTTCAGTTTCATTCAGTTTGTATTTATTCAGTTCAGCAAGTTTTTCAAGACTAATTACTGCCATATATCTTTCAGCATTATTGTCAGAAGTCAGAAGTTTCGCAATCGAATTATATTTTTTAGTATTCAGTTTTTTCGTTACTTTTTCTACGGTTTTTGACGGTTGACCTGCGAAATAACAAGCAAATCCAACCATTTCATTTTGGTCCACATTATCTTGAGCGTTCATTCCGCTTAAAATTCCGATTAGAAATACTATGGTTAATATTTTAGTTCTCATTTTTCTCAAATGTGTGGCAACGGTTACGTATAAGAATAGTGCGTTTTTGTGTGCGAGGATTTTCCGCAGGAAAATCAGAAGTAGCAAAAAAGCACTGTTCTTTGTTTAAGCACTAATCTACGCATTATTTTTATGCGATGTTACCACCAGTTTTTAATCACATCCGCCACAACCACCGCAACTACTACATCCACTGTCACAAGAAGAGCAACCAGATGCATCAAATTCAGAATCAAATGAATCTAAAGTGTCATCAAAACTATCAAAATATGAATCAAACATATAATCGTCTTCAAAAAAGTCAACATATAACCACCAATCACTATCAGAATCATAAGTATCACTATATAAAACTTTCTGTTGATTTAGTAATTCTTTATCAATTGTTTTTAAAAGTTGAAAATCTAAGTTCTTTAATAGGAAAATGTTTCCTCCAATTCTCAATAATAACTCTAATCCTTTCTTCTTATCATTATGAAGCAAATGGTCTATACTTTTATCAACCTCATTTAAATAGTTAGATATTTCTCTCCTTAGTTTGTTTCCGTTGTCAGTTAGTTTATTTAACCTAAATAAATTCAACAAGAATGATTGCTTAAAATAAGGGTTGATTTCTCGATTACTTCTTGTCGATTTTTTAAAATTCCAGCCTCCGTTTGAGGAGTCGTAAGCCATTTTTATAAAATTCTTAAAAAGTATTTGAATTGAAGGACTTTTTATAAATGGACTCAAATAAATTAATTCGTGATTTTTTGGCTGGTATTTATTAAAGTTTTTACCTGAAATAACATACGTGTAAGTTCTAATGTAGTTGTCTCTAGGATGAGACTTTTTATTTATTTCTTTAATTTCAATTACTTTTTTTAGAAGTAAATCCATAAAAGTAAACTTCATTAAATCTTTCAATTGTACAGAGGTACAATCTTTAATTAGCATTGTTTCTGCAGGTGTTATTTGAGATAGTATTTTCATTACTTTTTAAATCGTAGTTTAGGTATTATCCAATTTCTATTTCTATTAACTCTTGTAAAGTGAATCTCATTAAATCTAGTGTCAATATCAACCCAAATGTCACTTGGTGGTTTTTCATTAAATATTAACTCGTAAAAATCAAGTGTTTTTGAATACTGTTCTTTAAATAAAGTTCTTTCCTCAGAGCCTTTTGTTGGTCCGTGATGAATATTTTTATTTATTGTGTTTTTACAAAGTTCAATCCAATATGATTCTGTGTAAAGTAAATGAAGATGCCAGACTTGGTCAATTTGGTCTGAAGGTGTTTGGGGGAAATCTGAAATAGTAATCAGAAAAATAAATTTTTTGTATTCCAATACTGTTCTCAGTGAATATTCTATTGACCAATCATTTTCTCTTGCTAATCTATCTGTAAAACTGAATGAAGAATCTATGTCGTCAATTTCAAAATTTTGAATTTTATTCCATATTTCATTTTGTTTTTCAGTCATTTTTGTATTATACTGATATAGGTTGACCTTTTTTTAGGTTAATTTATACCGTTCAAAAGATTTTTTTAGCCGTTTAGAAGGCAAAAAATATTTTGAACTAGTTTTGTTTTCAAATTGTTAGTTCAGTCAAATTTACATTATTTCTTCGATATGATTTGTATTTGATGTTTGGATTTAAATGTACTTCAGCTGGTTTTCTTAATTCTAAGCTAAAATGGGTTCTTAAATTGTTGTAAATATATACTGCTTGTTTTGTTACTTCTTGAGCAATGGCAGTGTTTTTAATGCAATTTCTAAGTCCATATTCATATTTTAAAGTTCTATTAATTCGCTCTGCAATTGCGTTTTCATAAGGATCATATTGTTCTGTCATGCTCATCATTATGCCATTTTCTTCTGCAAATGCTGTGTATTTGGGGTTACAGTATTGAAAACCTCTGTCAGAATGATGTATTAATTTTTTATCAGGGTATTTTCTATTTTTAATAGCCATTTCTAGCGCTTCTGAACAAAGTGATGTCTTCATGTTGTTATCTAATTTATAGCCCATAATTTGCTTAGAATATGCATCTGTAACGATTGCTAGGTAATTGTGTCCATTGTCTGTTTTAATGTATGTTATATCGCTTACCCATAGTTGTTCTGGTCGAGTAGGAACTTGGTCTTTAATTAGGTTTTTATATTTTCTAAATTGATGATTAGAGTTTGTTGTTGTTACATAGTTTTTAAGCCTAGGAACAAGTAAATTGTGAAGCCTTAACACATCGTACAACTTGTCTCTACCTATTTTAATACCTTGTTTTATAAAGTCTTGTTTAAGTTCATCATATAACTTAATTCCGCCAGTTCTCATACCAACTAATTTTCGATATTCCTGTATCATTTCGATGACTTTTTCATCGTTTAGTCGTTTGTTTTCTTGGGTTTTGAGTCTTTTGTAGAAAGCTTGTTTACTAATCCCAAAACACTCATAGAACCATTTTCTTTTAAACGGTTTTTCTTTTTTAGTTCTATCTCTTTCGCTAATGTTTTGGGCAACGACTTTTTTGACAAATCGACTCCAGTAATGATTTCCATGTCAGCAATAATATCTTGTTGAAATTCCTTTACAAACTCCAATTCTTCAATACGTTCCTTTAGTTTTTTAATCTCATCTAATTTACTCATACCTGTATTTTGTTGGACTAAAGTACTATATTTTTTGATCCAATACCCAATTGTAGTTCTAGGAACATCATATTTTTTGGAAGCAAAGTTTGTGGAAATCTGTCCATTCTGAATTTGGTCAACGACGAATAATTTGAGTTCTAAAGTTGCTTTTTCGTACGTTTTTTTTCGCCAAGGTTGTTTTTGTGTTTTCATAAGTGACTATAATTAAGTGTTTAATTTTTAGTCAACCTATTTCAGGAAAGTACATTTTGGTAATTGGTGGTAACGTGTTTGTATATGGTTTGTTGCGTGTTTCAAGCAACTAATTTAGTAAATAATTACGGATAAAGAAAGTCCGCGAGGACTTTCGTAAGTAGGCGAGAAGCCAGTAATAAATTATATACGGTGTTGTAAAACGTTTTTTATTCACTCGGTATTTTATATTTTCCGCCTATTAATTCCCAACTATTTTTCTTTCTGTCAAATACAAATCTCATATCAGGAACGTAGCCATTTGTTCCGCCGCATTCTAATGCAAAATCCGCCTTTTTAAATTTCAGTCCATTGTTGAAATGAATTCTTCTCTTTCCAGTAACATTTACAATTCCAAAATTTACGTCAACTGTGTCAATTCCGATTATTTTGTGAGTCAGACGGATAATCTTGACTGTCTTTTTTTCTTTAATCGATAAGTCAATTAATTCCTCATTGGTTAAGAATTTGTATCTGTCCGATACATTTAATTCAGAAATTCGTTGTCCAATTTCATTTGGTTCAATGTATTTCCAACCACTTGAGAGTAGAAGGTCAAATCTCGTATTTAGTGCTTTAACATAAATACTATCCAATTCTATTTTTTCAATCGTATTCCGTTCGGTTTCTTGTCCAAAAGTCAAGAAGCCAATTAAAATCAATATGATTGTCAAAATATTTTTATTCATTTTGTTCGAACAAATTTTCCAGAGTGAGAAATCACGTGCAAATTCACACGCATTGTAAAATCAATTGTATCTTTTTTACAATTTGTAATTTCATAATATGGCTTTCCATTTGATATTAACATCTTTTGTAACTCAGTCAGCGAGTCATTTTGTTTTTCAAGTGATTTTAGCCTAAAAGAATTCTCTCCGAGATTTTCAATTTTATATTTACGATTCAATTCAGAGTTTATTTCCGTTAAGTTTTGTCCGTCAATTTCGAATTCAAATTTTGGATGGTCAGAAAACTGTTCGTCATAAATTACTCTATACTTTCCGTCATTCAAACCGCAATTTTTATCAGCACATTTAAATCCGAAACAGAATATTATTAATATGTACAGAATTTTTTTCATAATGTTTTACAACGTTGTTGTGTATGATTAGTTGCGTGTTTTAAGCACTAAAGTTAGTAAATAAAACACAGATAGAAAGTGAAGTGCACCCAAATGTTTAGACAAATTTATAATTAATTTTGATAATAATTAGCTCGATATTCAATCGGGCTCATTCCCTTTAAATTTTGTTTAATTCTCTCATTATTATAATATTTTATATACACTTTAATCTCTTTTTTTAATTGAGATATCGACTTGTATTTATTTATATAAAACAATTCAGATTTTAGAATACCGAAGAAATTTTCTATCACAGCGTTATCTAAACAATTTCCTTTACGAGACATACTCTGAGTAATTCCTTTTTCTGTTAATAATCTTCGATACTGTTTCATTTGATACTGCCATCCTTGATCTGAATGTAATATTAAATTTGTTTGATCTGGTATTTTCTTAAAAGACTTTTTCAGCATAATAGCTACTTGTTTAAAATCAGGTTTTTCAGATAATTGATAATTTATTATTTCTCTATTAAAGAGATCAATTATTGGAGATAGATATAGTTTTTTTCCTAAAACTTTAAATTCTGTAATATCGGTAGCCCATTTTTTATTTGGCCTAATAGCTTTAAAATTTCGTTGTAATATATTAGGAGCTGTTTCCCCTATTTGCCCTTTATAAGACTTGTATCTTTTAGCTCTAATTAAACTTTTTAAACCTAATTCACGCATTAACTTGAGTACTGTTTTATGATTTATTAGAGTTCCTGTTTTGTTGATTTCTAAAGAGATTCTTCTATAACCATATCTTCCTTTGTGACGATGATATATTTGATGAATCAATAGTTTTATCTCTTTATATTTATCAACTATAAGACTTCTTTTATGATGATAATAATAACTACTTCTTGCCATGTTCATATGATATAATAAAATATCTAAATCATACTTATGCCTTAATTCTGTTATGGCTTTTGCTTTTTGTTTTGCTCTTGTTGAATTAAGGCCTGTAACTTTTTTAGCAAGTCCAGTTCTGCACGTAATGATTCATTTTCTAATAAAAGTTCCTCTTCTCTTGTTAAAGGTTTATTAGACTTTTTTTTAGCCCTCTTAAATTGCATAGATTTTGGTTTACCTCTAGGTTTAATGTTTAAGCCTATAATACCCTCTTTTTTATAATTACGTTGCCACTTCATAATTACAGATTTTGTAGGAATATTAAATTCTAAACAAGCTTGACTGAAAGATAATGAATCTTTGTCAATAGCTTTTAAAACTTTAAGTTTAAAAGGAATGCTATACACTTTTGTTTTTCTTGGTAATAGTGCTTTTTTACCATATTTTTCATAAAATCGAATCCAATCATGAAGGGTTGTATGATGACAACCATATAACTTAGACACATCTTCAACTGTTTGGTTATTTTTTAAAACTTGCTTTACACATCGAAGTTTAAATGCGTAATCATATTTGACTTTTCTTCCCATAATAATACCCTCAAATAGTGTCTAACTTTTTGGGAGCAGTTCAAAGTCCGCGAGGACTTTCGTAAGTAAGCGATAAGCCAGCAATAAATTATATACGGTGTTACCTGCAGGCTTTTATTCCGTAATTATTTGTTCATCCATCATCATTTCATAATGTTGTCTACCAATAGTTGAAAATATTTCTTTAAATACATCAAATAATAATTGTGGTTGTTCAGCCGATATTTTTTGATAATAAACACCATCTAAAGCTGTAACTTTATGGCTCTCGTCATTTATTGAAGCTACAAAAGCATACTTTAAATAGTATTCAGAACTTTGTCTGTCGTCATTTAAAATTGAGCTCCAAGAATCGTTTCCTATTCCAATAAAATGAACATAACTTTCAATTATTCTCCTCATAGAATTGGCAATCAAGATGTTTAAACTTGAATCTTGTGGTAGATTAATTTTTATCTCTTTAATTGATTCCCAAAGCATCGCATAATCATCTGTAATAGATTTATTGTACTGTCCAGAAATACTAGAAGTGTTATTTATTTTTGATATTTTATAATGCCAATAATCAGTACACATTGGTCTTCTATCAAAAGAAACCTCTTTATAGAAATAAAGATTGTGTGTTAAAATATATACTTGGGCGATATTTTCATTTTTAAGCAACTTCTTATTTGGTCGGTTATCATTTCCTTTTCTAAGTATTAACTGATGAATTAAAGAAGAAATCACAAATAATGCTTGACTATCAAGACTAGACACAGGATCATCAATAACTATGATTTTTCTTTTACTACTATTGTTAGTTATATCATCGGTTCCTATACATAATTGATAAAAATATAAGAATGAAATAAAACTTTTTTCACCTTCGCTTAGTGTTTTGAAAATAGGGTCTTCCGTTGTTGTATTTGGTCTTTTTAAATAATATTGTGAAATATTATTAACTAAATCTTTTTCTTTAATTTCAAAACTTTCAAAACCTGAATTTTTTAAAATTAAATTGATATTCTCAACTGCGTCTTGAGTATTTACTGTTTGACTTCTTAATACTTCAATTTGTCGCTTAAGAGTTAAACTATTTGTGTTGTAATCAGCGATTATTTGATTAGCTAGAGTATCAATTTTTTGATATTTAATTTCTTTAACCTCAAATTCTGCAATTTTTGTTTTACTTTTTTCTGCCAAATATGCCCAAATTCTAGAAATAAGATTTCTTTTATTTTGGTCAAGTTCAAGTAAAGCTTTGTTATTTGTTTTGATTAAATTAATAATTGTTGATAAAGATTCTTTCAGTGTGTTTATGGAAATTATATCTTTTTTTTCATTTGAGTTTTTAATTTTCAAATCAATTTCATTATTATTTCTGGCAAATAATTCTTGCAATTGAATATAAGAGTTAGAAACAATATTATTCGGATTAAATATACTCTGTATCTCTAAAACATTTTCTAAAAATAAAGTAGTTTTAGTTTTGTATTGGGTGTATAAATTTTCAATTAGTTCGATTTGTTGTTTTGAAGTTTTATCAAAATATTGATTAAATTGTGTTCTTAGGTTTTCGTCAATAGTTTCCTTTTGACAAAAAGGACAAGTAGTGTCAACTTCATTAAGAAAATTCACTCCAGTTTCTACCCAACTTCTAGAATTAAGTGATTTTATTAGTCCATCAATATTAACATCTTCATTTCCTACAATAATTTCTGAAATTAGTGGTTTTAATTCTGATTCTAACTGTCGAATTTCCTTATATAAACTAGAACTTATTGTAGTTTGAATTTCTAAAATCTCTTTTTCATAAAGTTCATTATAGCTAGTTGATAATTCAGACATTGAAGAAATTGTACTAGGAAGATTTACAAGAATTGTTTTTAGTTGTTGAAGATGATTCTGCTTACTTCCTGAAAAACCTAAATTTAATTTAGAGAACGAAGAGAAATTGTTTCTTTTAGCCCAGCAAAAATCTAGTAATTCTATTTTTTTCTGTCTTTTGTTACTTTCTATCCTTTGTTTTAAAGATTGTTTTCTTTCTGTACTTACTCTTATAGTTTCTATTTCGGATTGTTTTGTGCTTATTTCCCTATCAATAGTATCGTTGGTTTGATTTAATGAAAAAACACCTTTTAAAACTGAATTTCTATTAAAGTTGAAATCAATGAAATTCTCATCATAAACTAATATTTGATGATTTGTTTGGTCGTAACCATTATTACTACAATCATTGAAATCAGAAATTCTGTCAATTGGGTTTTTACTTAAATTGTGAAAATATTTTGCAATCGTTGATTTTCCTGAGCCGTTTGCTCCAAAGAAAAAATTGACTTTCTTTAAATTGGAAATTTCAATTCCATTTTGGTCATACGAAGCAATATTTTTTAATAGAATTGATTCAATCATATTTTATTCTCGATGTTTTTTTAGCTTGCAGGTAACGTGTTTGTGTATGGAAAGTTGCGGTTTTGTGTGCGAGGATTTTCCGAAGGAAAATCAGACGCAACAAAAATGCAACTACCTTTGGTTAAGCACTAAACTACGCAATTTTTTATACACGTTGTTGCCATTAGTACTTTTTTTTTACATAGAAATCATTCCGTTTTCTTTTTTCCGAAGCATATGTTTTTCTCCGTTTTTAATTTATTCAAACTTGTTTAAATTCCGATTCATATTTTTCCCAAAGAGTAGAAGTCGGAAAGTTTTTTTATTCAGTTCCGTTTTCTATTTTTTTTCATTACTTGAGTAGTAAATTCCACGTTGCTTAATTCAAATTAAGTTTTTTATGCTTTAAACTTGTTATTTTAATGATTAGGAAAATAATCTTGAAAGTTCATAAAAGAACATAATTATACCTCCAACAACAACTCCTATATTTCTAATGTAAATATTGTATTCTAAATAATGATTTGATTTTTTGTAATCAGCATAATCTTTTTTCAAACCAATCGCACAGTAAATTCCGAAAGCAATAAATAAAATAGCAAATATGTCAAATTCTTCCATTTTCTAATTCAAGGTTTGAGTTTTCGTATTAATGGCAACGTTGTTTTGTATGGAAAGTTGCGATTTTGTGAACGAGGAATTTCCAGCGGAAATTCAGAAGTTTGCAAAAAAGCGACTAGTTTTAAATTAAGCTAAATATAGCAATTTTTTATACAAGGTGTTGGTGGTAGTTATTTTTCACGTTTATCTAAATATTCTTCAATAGCTTTATGATAAATAAATTTCATATCGAAGTTAGGTATGCAAGGTTCATCTAATTTTTCACGATGTTTAAAGTAAATTTTTGTTGAAGAATAATCATCATTGTCAATATTTCCTAATATACTATATTCGAATAGTAATATTAATGCCAATTCTTTATCGTATTCTAAATTTACGTTTGAAAATTCATTTATTAAATCTACTTTGTCAAGTGGTTGATTTTTTTTTAAGTTCTTTAGAGCAAGAAAAATTTTAGTTATATCCTCTTCATTAAAACTTGCAGATAATTCGTTTTTTACCTCAAGAATTAATTCTTCTACAAAAGATTTAATTAAACTTTTCGCATTATAGAATTTTATAGGAATGTCATAAGAATTTCTTGGTAAGGGTTTTAGCAGTAGAATTAAATCTCTTGGTCTAAAAAATGTATAGTCAATTAAATGTTTAAAACTACTACCTGAATATTGATATTCATTTTTGAATAAAGAATTCCAAGAATCATTTTTATCATAATCAATTCCTTTCTTTTCAAAGTTTAAAGAAATTCTTTTATTTATTAGTTTTTTTAGACCTACAGAATTTTCATCATTTCTAAACTTATCATGTTCATACCAAATTAGAGGAATTTCATAAGAAGAGAATAGTTTTGCTGTATCTGCATTATGTTTTACAATAATTCTTTTCAAGTCATCTCTTAAAAGAATTATCACTTTTGCTTTAAGACCTTCTTTTCCAAAATAATCAATATTATAATCTTTGGCAACTCTCAAAATATTTGTTATATTTTCAACAGTTTTTTTATTGTTTTCTTTAAAACCTATATCTAAATCATCAAATATTAAATAGAATTCATTTCCTGAGCCTATATTTTCTTTTAATAGTTTAAGGACTACTTCTTTTAAAGGTTGTAGTATTTTATAGAATGGAGCTTTGTGTTCTTTAATTCCAATTTTTCTATTAAATAATGCAGAAAAAACTCGTTTTAAATATTCAATATTAACCTCAAATGACTGTTCTCTTACAATTTCTTTTATTTCATAACTTTTTATATCAACTAGTCCAGAATTCCTTTGCAAAAATATTTTTAAATCTTTATATGACTTAATATCATTTACTGATTGATCTTCTGTCAATAAGGAAATTAGTTTTGTTAAAATTAACCACTCAAAAAGTAATTTTTCTTCGATAGGAAAACCTGCTTCTTTTCCTAGTTGAACTATTTTATTACTATCAAAATCTCTTGTTTTAATGAAACTGCAAAAGGAGTTAGCATCGTTTTGTGCTGTATAATATATATACTCTGCTATTGCTGATTTTCCAGAACCTTTTCTACCTGTTATAATAAATTTTTCACTATCTAATTCAGGAAAAATATTCAAATAATCTCCAAACATTTCTGCTAACTTTATTTTTGAGTTTAATGTAGTTTCTCCTTCAGCTTCTGGTGTTCCAATAAAAAAGTTTGCAGTTGTATTATTTTGATTTGAATTATATTCAGGTGACAATCTCTTAAATAAGCTCATTTTTTAGTTTGTTAATTTTTTAGTTTTACTAGCGTTTTTGTATTATACTGATATAGGTTGACCTTTTTTTAGGTTAATTTATACCGTTCAAAAGATTTTTTTAGCCGTTTAGAAGGCAAAAAATATTTTGAACTAGTTTTGTTTTCAAATTGTTAGTTCAGTCAAATTTACATTATTTCTTCGATATGATTTGTATTTGATGTTTGGATTTAAATGTACTTCAGCTGGTTTTCTTAATTCTAAGCTAAAATGGGTTCTTAAATTGTTGTAAATATATACTGCTTGTTTTGTTACTTCTTGAGCAATGGCAGTGTTTTTAATGCAATTTCTAAGTCCATATTCATATTTTAAAGTTCTATTAATTCGCTCTGCAATTGCGTTTTCATAAGGATCATATTGTTCTGTCATGCTCATCATTATGCCATTTTCTTCTGCAAATGCTGTGTATTTGGGGTTACAGTATTGAAAACCTCTGTCAGAATGATGTATTAATTTTTTATCAGGGTATTTTCTATTTTTAATAGCCATTTCTAGCGCTTCTGAACAAAGTGATGTCTTCATGTTGTTATCTAATTTATAGCCCATAATTTGCTTAGAATATGCATCTGTAACGATTGCTAGGTAATTGTGTCCATTGTCTGTTTTAATGTATGTTATATCGCTTACCCATAGTTGTTCTGGTCGAGTAGGAACTTGGTCTTTAATTAGGTTTTTATATTTTCTAAATTGATGATTAGAGTTTGTTGTTGTTACATAGTTTTTAAGCCTAGGAACAAGTAAATTGTGAAGCCTTAACACATCGTACAACTTGTCTCTACCTATTTTAATACCTTGTTTTATAAAGTCTTGTTTAAGTTCATCATATAACTTAATTCCGCCAGTTCTCATACCAACTAATTTTCGATATTCCTGTATCATTTCGATGACTTTTTCATCGTTTAGTCGTTTGTTTTCTTGGGTTTTGAGTCTTTTGTAGAAAGCTTGTTTACTAATCCCAAAACACTCATAGAACCATTTTCTTTTAAACGGTTTTTCTTTTTTAGTTCTATCTCTTTCGCTAATGTTTTGGGCAACGACTTTTTTGACAAATCGACTCCAGTAATGATTTCCATGTCAGCAATAATATCTTGTTGAAATTCCTTTACAAACTCCAATTCTTCAATACGTTCCTTTAGTTTTTTAATCTCATCTAATTTACTCATACCTGTATTTTGTTGGACTAAAGTACTATATTTTTTGATCCAATACCCAATTGTAGTTCTAGGAACATCATATTTTTTGGAAGCAAAGTTTGTGGAAATCTGTCCATTCTGAATTTGGTCAACGACGAATAATTTGAGTTCTAAAGTTGCTTTTTCGTACGTTTTTTTTCGCCAAGGTTGTTTTTGTGTTTTCATAAGTGACTATAATTAAGTGTTTAATTTTTAGTCAACCTATTTCAGGAAAGTACATTTTTTAAATTATTGCCAACGGTTACGTATAAGAATAGTGCGTTTTTGTGTGCGAGGATTTTCCGCAGGAAAATCAGAAGTAGCAAAAAAGCACTGTTCTTTGTTTAAGCACTAATCTACGCATTATTTTTATGCGATGTTACCACCAGTTTTTAATCACATCCGCCACAACCACCGCAACTACTACATCCACTGTCACAAGAAGAGCAACCAGATGCATCAAATTCAGAATCAAATGAATCTAAAGTGTCATCAAAACTATCAAAATATGAATCAAACATATAATCGTCTTCAAAAAAGTCAACATATAACCACCAATCACTATCAGAATCATAAGTATCACTATATAAAACTTTCTGTTGATTTAGTAATTCTTTATCAATTGTTTTTAAAAGTTGAAAATCTAAGTTCTTTAATAGGAAAATGTTTCCTCCAATTCTCAATAATAACTCTAATCCTTTCTTCTTATCATTATGAAGCAAATGGTCTATACTTTTATCAACCTCATTTAAATAGTTAGATATTTCTCTCCTTAGTTTGTTTCCGTTGTCAGTTAGTTTATTTAACCTAAATAAATTCAACAAGAATGATTGCTTAAAATAAGGGTTGATTTCTCGATTACTTCTTGTCGATTTTTTAAAATTCCAGCCTCCGTTTGAGGAGTCGTAAGCCATTTTTATAAAATTCTTAAAAAGTATTTGAATTGAAGGACTTTTTATAAATGGACTCAAATAAATTAATTCGTGATTTTTTGGCTGGTATTTATTAAAGTTTTTACCTGAAATAACATACGTGTAAGTTCTAATGTAGTTGTCTCTAGGATGAGACTTTTTATTTATTTCTTTAATTTCAATTACTTTTTTTAGAAGTAAATCCATAAAAGTAAACTTCATTAAATCTTTCAATTGTACAGAGGTACAATCTTTAATTAGCATTGTTTCTGCAGGTGTTATTTGAGATAGTATTTTCATTACTTTTTAAATCGTAGTTTAGGTATTATCCAATTTCTATTTCTATTAACTCTTGTAAAGTGAATCTCATTAAATCTAGTGTCAATATCAACCCAAATGTCACTTGGTGGTTTTTCATTAAATATTAACTCGTAAAAATCAAGTGTTTTTGAATACTGTTCTTTAAATAAAGTTCTTTCCTCAGAGCCTTTTGTTGGTCCGTGATGAATATTTTTATTTATTGTGTTTTTACAAAGTTCAATCCAATATGATTCTGTGTAAAGTAAATGAAGATGCCAGACTTGGTCAATTTGGTCTGAAGGTGTTTGGGGGAAATCTGAAATAGTAATCAGAAAAATAAATTTTTTGTATTCCAATACTGTTCTCAGTGAATATTCTATTGACCAATCATTTTCTCTTGCTAATCTATCTGTAAAACTGAATGAAGAATCTATGTCGTCAATTTCAAAATTTTGAATTTTATTCCATATTTCATTTTGTTTTTCAGTCATTTTTGTATTATACTGATATAGGTTGACCTTTTTTTAGGTTAATTTATACCGTTCAAAAGATTTTTTTAGCCGTTTAGAAGGCAAAAAATATTTTGAACTAGTTTTGTTTTCAAATTGTTAGTTCAGTCAAATTTACATTATTTCTTCGATATGATTTGTATTTGATGTTTGGATTTAAATGTACTTCAGCTGGTTTTCTTAATTCTAAGCTAAAATGGGTTCTTAAATTGTTGTAAATATATACTGCTTGTTTTGTTACTTCTTGAGCAATGGCAGTGTTTTTAATGCAATTTCTAAGTCCATATTCATATTTTAAAGTTCTATTAATTCGCTCTGCAATTGCGTTTTCATAAGGATCATATTGTTCTGTCATGCTCATCATTATGCCATTTTCTTCTGCAAATGCTGTGTATTTGGGGTTACAGTATTGAAAACCTCTGTCAGAATGATGTATTAATTTTTTATCAGGGTATTTTCTATTTTTAATAGCCATTTCTAGCGCTTCTGAACAAAGTGATGTCTTCATGTTGTTATCTAATTTATAGCCCATAATTTGCTTAGAATATGCATCTGTAACGATTGCTAGGTAATTGTGTCCATTGTCTGTTTTAATGTATGTTATATCGCTTACCCATAGTTGTTCTGGTCGAGTAGGAACTTGGTCTTTAATTAGGTTTTTATATTTTCTAAATTGATGATTAGAGTTTGTTGTTGTTACATAGTTTTTAAGCCTAGGAACAAGTAAATTGTGAAGCCTTAACACATCGTACAACTTGTCTCTACCTATTTTAATACCTTGTTTTATAAAGTCTTGTTTAAGTTCATCATATAACTTAATTCCGCCAGTTCTCATACCAACTAATTTTCGATATTCCTGTATCATTTCGATGACTTTTTCATCGTTTAGTCGTTTGTTTTCTTGGGTTTTGAGTCTTTTGTAGAAAGCTTGTTTACTAATCCCAAAACACTCATAGAACCATTTTCTTTTAAACGGTTTTTCTTTTTTAGTTCTATCTCTTTCGCTAATGTTTTGGGCAACGACTTTTTTGACAAATCGACTCCAGTAATGATTTCCATGTCAGCAATAATATCTTGTTGAAATTCCTTTACAAACTCCAATTCTTCAATACGTTCCTTTAGTTTTTTAATCTCATCTAATTTACTCATACCTGTATTTTGTTGGACTAAAGTACTATATTTTTTGATCCAATACCCAATTGTAGTTCTAGGAACATCATATTTTTTGGAAGCAAAGTTTGTGGAAATCTGTCCATTCTGAATTTGGTCAACGACGAATAATTTGAGTTCTAAAGTTGCTTTTTCGTACGTTTTTTTTCGCCAAGGTTGTTTTTGTGTTTTCATAAGTGACTATAATTAAGTGTTTAATTTTTAGTCAACCTATTTCAGGAAAGTACATTTTGGTAATTGGTGGTAACGTTGATGTATAAGAATAGTTGCGGGTTTGTATGCGAGGATTTTCCGAAGGAAAATCAGACGTTACAAACACGCAACGACCTTTGATTAAGCACTAAACCGCAATTATTTTTATACGGTGTTATGCAAAGTGTTTTTTTATTTTTTTCTTATTCAGGAACCAAATTAAAAGAGCAATTGGTGTTGACCAAAAAAACGCATTCAAAATTGCACCATAACTAAAAGCTTCCATTCCATCTTGTTTTCCAACAGATATTGACATAGCAATCATCAGTCCCCAAATAATTAAAAAAATTAGGATTGATAAACCACTAACCATTCTATTTGCCCATAACTTATATTTTCTTATAAATATTCCGCCAATTAAATAAGCAATTCCGATTAAGAGCATTATGAGGCACATTTCTAAATAGTGAGAAAAAAGAAAAGAGATAGGGTCAGTTTCAGTCTCATTATTATTTAAGTCATCTCCCATTCCGATTACAGACCAAGCTACAGCTCCCATTCCATTACTGAAAATTATAAATCCAGAAAAGATTGCGACTAAAAGTCCGATTGTTTTAATTGATTTTGGTTTTTGTTCTTCCATTGAGTTTTCGTTCTGTTACATTTTGCATAACGTTGTTGTGTATGATTAGTTGCGTGTTTTAAGCACTAAAGTTAGTAAATAAATCACAGATAGAAAGTCCGCGAGGACTTTCGTAAATTGGCTAAAACCAAGCAATTAATTATACACGGTGTTGTAAACTGTGCTTTTAATTTCAATTCTTTTTAATTTTTTTACTAATTCTCACCCATTTAAAAATAACCAAAATATAGTTCACTTTGTATTCCAACATTTGTTCGTTATAATGCATTGCGTGAAAATCTTTATGAGTTGAAAAACTTTCAATCAATTCAATTTTTGTTGATATAAAAGGAATATCACTAATTCTACAAGCTCCAAATCTAACTAAATTTGTCTCATTTTCTTCATCTACTTTCTCATAGTAAAATTCAAGAGTATTTTGATAATATTCCGATTTTTCAATAAATAAATATTTTTCAGCATTGTAATATCGTTTTGTATTTGTGCTTCTAACTTTATTTTCTAATTTTTCATTATTTCTAAAAAATTCATCTCCGCAAGAAGTGAAATAAAAACGTTCTGAAATCGTATCATTTTCAACATTATATTCATTCGCTAATCTCCTTTTGCTAAATTCTTCAAATTCATTAAATAATTCCTTTTCCAACATAAAATCTCCAATAAGAAAATATAGTCCTATTTGTAAAGTCAAAATAGCAAAAATTACTTTTTTAATTTTCATTTTTTCGCCATTAATTTTTGGTAGTATTTATCTTGTTCAACGTTATCTTTTGCGTTTTCAAATAAATCAAAAAGTCCAAACCAGTAAAGTCTTTCATTAATTGTCATTCCTCCAATTCCGTCAATTGCAGAGTTTCTAAATTCAGTCCACATTCCGTAAATTTTGTCAAAATCTGTTTGTTTTTCAATCCACGTATTTCCAATAAATCGTTCAACATTATTTCTTAATTCAACAACATTTCTTTCATCTTTTTTCCATTCTTGAATATTGTCGGCTAATTTTTTAACTATTTCTTCTTTGGAAACTTTTCGAATATTTTTTGTCAGTTCGTCTAAATTCATTTTCAACGGTCAGTTTGGGCATTGTTTACAACGTTGTTTTGTATGGAAAGTTGCGATTTTGTGAACGAGGAATTTCCAGCGGAAATTCAGAAGTTTGCAAAAAAGCAACAAGTTTTAGTTTATGCTAAATATAGCAATTTTTTATACAAGGTGTTGGCAATAGTTTTTTATTCATTTCCTAAAATTCCATTATATCCACCACCTTTATAATTTCTAATAATTGGTTCTATGAAATTAACATATTGTCTTTCAGTTTCAGTCAATTTTTTTTCTTTCAGCTTTTTAAACTCTTTTAGGGATTTTTCCTTTTTCCCAATAACAGTTTGCAAAGTTAAATAACCAATAAATTCAATAATGTTTTTTTCGTTTTCATATTTAATTTCAGTAATTAGATTATACGCTTGTTTATATAATTCCATAGCATCATTCAATCTATTCATTTTTTCAAGAGTCATTCCTTCTAAAATAAGAATAGGACTTCTTTTCTGAGTTTTATTTGGTAATTCATTTATAGCTTTTAAAGCTAACTGAGGCTGTTCATTTAGCCAATATATTTTCACCAAACTTTCTATACTTGCTATTTCATTTGGTTCTAATTTTATAGCTTTTTTGTAATAAAAAATAGCACTATCAGTCTTATTTTCCATTTGATAGGAAACTCCTTTTTCTTGATATTTTATTACTAAAGGATTTGATGTTTTATTTTCTTTATTACAAGAAAACAGAAGTGAAATTGTCAATAAAATTCCTATTATTCTATTCAATTCGAGATTTTTTTTAAATTATTGCCAACGTGTTTGTGTTAAGGAAAGTTACGTTTAAAGTGAACGGCTATTTTCCGTAGGAAAATAGGAGTTTACAAAAATGTAACTAACTTTGATAAAGCTAAAAATAAGTAATTTTTTTTACACGGTGTTGCCTAAAGTTGTTTTTTGTTTTTCCGAGTTAGGTAATTATTTTCGAGATTTAGCGTTGGAGTGATAATTCCGCCAATATTTGGAATTCAACATTTGAGTGGTTTTTCACGTTTTGATTTACGAGATTTTTCCATATTTTAAATTTTCGTTTGAGTTAAAATTCCACAAAGATTTTCATTCCGCAATAATTGGAAATTCAGCGTTTGAGTGGTTTCTTTTATTTTAAAAAAAAATGAGATTTCTCCGCCTTTTTCAAATTTTGAGTTTGATAGAATATTCCACAAACTTTATTTTAAGAATCTAAATATTTTCAAACTATTGTAATCTTTATAACAAACTAAATTTCTTAGAATTCCTCAATATTGAGACAGTATCTAATATTTTGAAATTCAGAAGTTTTATTGTTTTTTTTCCAACGTTTTGCTTGGTTTTGGGCAATTTTTGGCAACTTGTTTATATGCTTATGTTATATCAGTATATATCTCTTAATTGGGTTTATATGCTGAAGTTTTATGATTATATTTATACATTGAATATGATTCTTTAAAAGTAATTTATTCCTACAATTCATCAAAAGGATTTTTAATATTTTTAAGACTAGTTTTTGTAACATGAGTATATATCATTGTCGTTTTTGGGCTACTATGACCTAATAATTCTTGTATATACCTAATATCTGTTCCATTTTCTAATAAATGTGTTGCAAAAGAGTGTCTTAAAGTGTGTAATGTAACCTTTTTTGTAATTTTAGTATTTTTCAATGCTTTTTTTAACACAGCTTGAGCACTGGCACCACTGTATTTATGTCCATTTTGCCCTTCAAAAAGAAAAACTTTAGGTTTATAAGCTAAATAGTACTCTCTAAGAAGTATTAAAAAAGAATACGAGAGCAAAGTATACCTGTCTTTTTTTCCCTTAGCTTGCTTAATATGAATTAACATTCTTTTGCTATCAATATCATCAACTTTTAAATTTAATGCTTCCCCAATTCTGAGTCCACCAGAATAAAGAAGACTTAATAATGTTTTATGCTTTAGATTTGTAAGATTATTAAATATGGCTTTAATTTCTGCAACACTTAAAACTGCTGGTAATTTCTTTTCTTTCTTAGGTCTTTCAATATTTAATAAATTAATTTCTATACCTTTAAAAAAAAGAAATTTTTTGATTCCATTAATGCATTGATTTTGATAGGATACGGATCTGTTTGCTCTAAATATAAAGTCATAGTTAAACTGTTCAATTAATTTTATTGAATAATCTTCATTTTTTTTTAGTAATCCATAACGAAGAAAGTATGCAGTTACTTCCACATAAGTATTAACAGTATTCTCACTTAATCTTTTTTGTTGCAACCATCTTTTAAACTTTTTTAATTCTGAAGTTAAGTAGATAGATAAAGCAGGTAAGACCAATTTGTAGATTTCTTTTGACGGAGGTATAACTTTTTTTTTAAGTTTTTCATAATTAACAAACCATTTTTTTAGTCGAATATGGTTATATAATAAACTCCTATTACTTGAAGAATCTTTAATGTAGAAAGATTTCAAATTTTGGCTCCATTGTACCTCGGGTAATAATTTTAAATGATTTTTTATTTCCTGATCAAAAGGAAAATTAATCATAACAATATTTGAACCCTTATGAATGTTAGGAAGTAAAATAATAGATTTCATAGCTAAATAATTATCTAATGTATTGAAAATAAACTAAATAAGAAGTGTGTAGCTTTGTGCTTTAATAGATTTAATTCGTCGATTTTTGATTCGAGTGTAATGTAAAGATATATACAATGTCTTTTTTAGATAATTCAAATATTTTTCTTAATTATCAAATTATACTTCTGTATTTAAATGTATGGTAAGTTGTAAGCAATGATTTGTATTTATTGGGAGTAAAACTATAGTTAGTTACATTATCTCGATTTTTCCAAGAAAAATCATTATCAAAATATGGAGGAGATACTTTAAATGGATTGATAAAATACTTGTAACACAAATCAAGTTTTGTATTACAAACTTGTATTACATTAATGTTATTTGGGATAGGAGTGGGGTTAGATGCTTTGAAAAGTCATTAGTTTAAATTTTTGTTCTATATAATACTCTTTATTTTCATTAAAAATAATTATGAATTTAAGTATATTTATAGTTGAATTATGCGTTAATTTTACGTATAATTAACGCATAATATAGGCAATGTAAAATAATTGCACTTGATTTTTATACTATTATGGAGTTATAAAAAAGTTGTTAAATAGAGTGAGTTCGAGCTAAGCAATAGTATTATTAGGAAACATATTGGGTATTGTTATAGCAGTTTTTTAGGTGAAAAAGAAAAATTAATTAGTTTTGAGTTCTATTTGACAGTCTACTAAATCAAACAAGTTTTCGTTTAAAAGACTCCGTTTATTTAAAATTTCTTGTGATTCATCTTTATCATCAATAAAAACAATATCCATTTTCTTTCTTGCTAATATCAAAACATCAAACACCCATTCTATTTGTTAGATTTGTACTTGTTCAATTAAGTGTTCGAAATAGAATTTTGGGGAATTAAGTAAAAGAGGGTAAAATACCCTCTTTCTAAGCTCCTGATAAATTACATTTACTTTTCTAGTTTCTTTGCTCATTTTTTACTTAAATAATTTTGAGTAATCTTCTGGCAACTCTGCATCAATTTCTCTTAAATATTTTTCCAATGCACTCATTGATTTATGTCCTGTAATCAGCATTAAATTACTCTTAGCTTCAAAAGGAGAAGCATTTTCTCTCAGTTTTCTATATAATTTTGAGATAAAGGTATGTCTAAAACTATAAATTCCATAATCTTCATTCAATTTAAAATGGTCTTTTACAACTTTTCTAAATCTTTTAGAAAAATGATCTCTTCTATTAGTTTCATTTGCATCCCAGAAAGCTCCAATTGTTTCTGGAGTAAATAAAAAGGATTCCTTATCTAACTTTGATAAATCTGGTAATTCATCAAATAAAATACTAGGAATAATTTTTGTTTTTAAAGGGCTATTCTTAGCCTTAAATTGAACGGTTTTAGTTTCTAAATTAATGTCCTTAATTCTTATTCTACAAACCTCAATAGGTCTAATGAAACTATAAGAAACGAATTTTATGAATAGTAATAATAGTTGATCTTGTTTTTCTAAATATTCAAATATATTTTGTTGCTCTTTTAATGTGTAAACCTTATTTCTTTCTGTTTTGGATTTTAATACAGGAATTGATTGAATATAGTTTTCAGCAACCAATTCATTATTTTTTAATACTTGGAAGATACTTCCTAATTCTGTTCTGTAATTATTACGATTTCTTGCGCTTGTTTTTAAAACAATTCCATTAAAATAATCTAATAAATCTTTTCTAGAAATTTCTCTTATATTCTTTTTGGTTGGATGCGTTTCTTCCATCCAAATAATAAAAAGTTTTGCTTTTCTTTTATAATCTTTTATCGTTCCACTACTTACTGCCTTTTCTTTTAAGCTTAGCGCAAAGTCAAAAGCTTTTACAATAGACATTTCTTCTTGATTCTTATTCCCAGTATTTTGTTCTTTTATGTGAATTTCTTTTTGGTTGTTTTTTATAGGTTTTTTGGTTGTTTTAGATAAGTCTCCCTTTAGAATTACATTTTCTAAAAGTGAAGTAATCATATTTTCATCTAGGGCTTCCTTTACAGCATTTTTTACAGATTCGTTTATTTTTGATGGAGATATTGCTTCTTCTTTAAGAGTTTCTTCTAGTTCTATATCAACAGTGTGATTTTTCAACTGCTCATACAACTCGGAGTTATCTATGAAAGGATTGAAGCCTTGTTTTAGTAAAAACAACAAGTTTTTTCTATAAGAAGACAAGATGCTCATTCTATTCTCTTTGGTTTTGTATTGGTTTACTTTACCATATACATTTGCCATTCGTTCCAATTTCCCTGTTTTTGGATTTCTGAAGGAAAAATAGATGTACCATCGCTTAGATAAATCTCCTTTTGCTGTATAGATTTTTGGGGAAGAAAAAAGGTTTAAAACTTTAGAATCGTGTTCAAAATCGTGTTCAATTTCTGTTGTTAGGGTAAGGTAATGGTAAATTGATTGCATAAAAAAACAGTTTAGAGACCTAAACTGTTGTTTTTTATTGATTTAAAATAGTAGCGAGAACGGGATTTGAACCCGTGACCTCAGGGTTATGAATCCTGCGCTCTAACCAACTGAGCTACCTCGCCATTGTTTTGAGGCTGCAAATATAGTAGAATTTTACAAACTGGCAAGAACTGTTTTAAATTTTTTTTAAAAAGAATTAATAACTATATTGTCAACCTAAGAAAATAATAATGGATAAAATAAAATTCGAACTAGAAATAGCTATTCACGCATCGCCTCACATGTTGTATCAGTACATCTCATCACCTTCTAATTTGCAAGAATGGTTTGCAGATAAAGTAAACTCTAGAGGTAAAGAATATAGCTTTACTTGGGAAGGAGAAGAAGAAATTGCTGAATTGATCACAAAAAAAACAGATGATAGAATCCGTTTTAAGTGGGTAGAGAGTGAAGGAGATGATAGTTATTTTGAAATTAAGATTCAAGTTGATGCATTAACTAAAGATGTTTCTTTAGTTATTACAGATTTTGCTGATGATGAAGATGAAGTAGAGGAGTCTAAACAACTTTGGGAAAATCAAATTGATGAATTAAGACACACTATTGGTGCTTAAGTTTTAGCTTTTATTGGGTAATAGTATTATTCAATTAAAACTTTGTATTCTTTGTGGTTTAACACATATAATTAAAATATAAAACTCAACATTATTGTTGAGTTTTTTTATGCTAAAATATTTTAAAAAGCATTAATTTCGCAAGGCTAAAAAAAATGTATTTATGATTAACTTTAATGGAGCGTTAATAGACCCTGAAAATATAAAATTATCATCAGAAAATAGAGCTTTTAAATATGGTGACGCCATTTTTGAATCTGTAAAAGTGATGCATAAAAAAGTGGTTTTTTGGGAAGATCATTATTTTAGATTAATGGCCTCTATGAGAATGTTGCGTATGAGAATTCCTATGGAGTTTACTTTAGAGTTTTTAGAACAAGAAATTTTAAAAACTGTCGCATCCCAAGGATCTGCAAATACATATAGAGTTCGTTTAAATGTTTTTAGAAAAGACGGTGGTTTGTACACTCCTAAAACTAATAAAATAGATTACACTATAGAAGCTTCGGAAAGTTCTTATCAGACAAAAGAATCTTATTCTTTAGATGTTTATAAAGATTTTTATAATTATTCTGGGCTTTTATCAACCATAAAAACCAATAACAGAATGCTGAATACTTTGGCAAGTATTTTTGCTGACGAAAATGATTTAGACAATTGTATTTTATTAAATGAAAAAAAGGGAGTAGTAGAAGTTACAAATGGAAATATATTTGTAATTAAAGGAAATGTTATTAAAACGCCAGCACTTTCAGAAGGTTGTATAAAAGGGATTGTACGTAATAAGGTAATTGAAATTTTATCTAAAAACAAAGATTTTACGTTAGAGGAAACTTCAATATCTCCTTTTGAAATACAAAAAGCAGACGAAGTGTTTATCACAAATGCAATAATTGGTGTACAACCAGTAACTGGGTATAAGAAAAAAGTATTTACTACAGAGATTGGAAAGAAAATAGCAGGTAATTTAAAAGTATTACAAATTACGGGTGTTTAATTTAAATTAAAATCACTGGGGGCATTTGCCCAAAGCTTATAATTGCCTCCTTTTTGTAGTAATTTATTTTTCCATAGGCTTTCATCGTCCATGGAAAAAATATTTTCGAAATCATTGTCACCTACAAACCATGAATTTTGATTCATTTCTTGGTCTAGTTGTTCTTTTTCCCAGCCAGAATATCCTAAGAAAAAACGAATATCAGATGCTTTTAAGGTGTCAGTGTTTAACAAATCCTTTAAACACTCAAAACTTCCTCCCCAAAATATTCCGTTAGCAACCTCTATACTATCCGGAAGTAGTTGTGGTACTTTATGTACAAAGTACAAGTTATCTTGCTCTACAGGACCACCTTGATATACTGGAAAATTACAGTCAATTTCTGGTAGCAAATCATTAATAGTATAATCTAAAGGTCTATTTAAGATAAAGCCAACAGAATTACTAGAGGTGTGTTCTGTTAATAAGACTATAGTTCTATTAAAGGCGCTATCGTTTAAAATAGCTGGTTCTGCAATTAATAATTTACCTTTATTTAGTTTCAAATTTTTGATTTAAAATAGTTATGTTAAATATAATAAAAATTTTCATAAAAAAAAGCCCTCTTAAAAAAGAGAGCTTTTATATACTTTAAAACTATATGTTTTAGTTTACAGCGTCGCTTAAACCAGCTCCAGCTTTAAATTTAGCTACGTTTTTAGCAGCAATTTCTATAGTTTTTCCTGTTTGAGGATTTCTACCAGTTCTAGCAGCTCTGTTAGAAACAGAGAATGTACCGAAACCAACTAATGCAACTTTATCACCACCTTTTAAAGCAGAAGTTACATTGTCTGTAAAAGATTCTAATGCCGCTTTAGCTGCTACTTTAGAAATTCCTGCATCAGCAGCCATTGCATCGATTAAATCTGACTTGTTCATAATAAATAAATTTTTTAAAATTAATTGTATATTTTTTGCTTAATAGCTTAACAAATATAGATGGATTAAGGGTTTACGCAAATTTGAGTGCAAAAAAAGCACCTTTTTGTTAATAAATATGTGTAAATTGTTAATAAAGGTAGTTGGAAATAACGAAAATCTGTAAAAACCTTACGGATAAAGGCTTTAGAAGACATTCGCCTCAGAAGAAAAATTATAGCCATTTAATAAACTTTTTGCATCCATTTTTTTCTTTCCAGATAGTTTTATTTCATCAATAATAATGAAACCGCCATCAACAGCTACTTTTAATTCTTTTTTAGTAGCAATTATTTTACCAATTTCAAAATCATGAGCTTCTTTTTCTATTTCTTTTCTAATGGCATAGATTTTTGCTGTTATTTCATCTTCTCCATTTTTGATGATTGTCCAAGCTGCTGGAAAAGGGTTTAAACCTCTAATTTTATTATAGATGTTGTCTAAAGAATCTGTCCAATCTATTCTGCAATTTTCAGGATTTAATTTAGAAGCAGATTTTTCTTCTAAATCTGGTTGTTTTGTCGTGGTTACTTTTTCTGTAGCAATTAAGTCTATAGTTTTACCAACTAAATCGGCTCCTAAAAACATTAACTTGTCATGTAATGTACCAACTGTTTCTGTCTCTGAAACTGCTATTTCTTCTTGTAAGATAATTTCTCCAGTATCAATTTTATCATCAATAAAAAAAGTGGTTACACCCGTTTTAGTTTCTCCATTTATAATTGCCCAATGTATTGGTGCTGCACCTCTATATTCTGGTAATAAAGAAGCGTGTAAATTAAAAGTACCATATTTGGGCATTTGCCAAACTACTTTAGGCAACATTCTAAAAGCGACTACAATTTGTACATCAGCATTTAAATTTTTTAATTCTATATTAAAATCTTCGTTTTTTAAGTTGGTAGGTTGCAAAATTGGCAAATTTACCGAAGTTGCATATTTTTTTACTGCAGATTCATTTAACTTTCTTCCTCTTCCTGCTGGTTTGTCTGCTGCTGTAATAACACCAACTACATTATAATCATTTTCTACCAAATGCTTTAAAATAGTAACAGCAAAATCTGGAGTTCCCATAAAAACAATACGCATGTCTTTCATAATTAGTGGATTAATTGGTATTTATTCTGATGATTGATTTTTATTTTATCATCTGTTAATAGTTGTCGCAAATGTATTAAAATGTCTTTTTCATCTGCTACTAAAGAAGCACTAATTTCTTGGGATGATAAAACTTGTTGCTCTTTTAATAGTAGTAGTATTTCTGATGCTAAATTTTTGGTAGGCTTTCTGTTTTCTGCAATACAAACATCACAAATGCCACATTTTTCGGTTTTTATTTCATCAAAATAACTTAAAACTTGATTACTTCTACAAACGGAATTGTTATTTACAAAAGCAATTAAATCTTCAGATTTTTGTTTTTTCTGATGGATGAATTGCTTCATTTCTCTAGAAGACCTATTTATAGTATAATCATCTTCCCTTGGTACTAAAAATAAGAGTTCTGCATCATTTTTTATGGGTTTGTAAGCAATTATATTATCCTTTTCTAAACGTTCAAAATTTGCTAAAACAAGATTGGTGGTTAAACCAGATTTTTTAGCGATAAAAAATTCATCAATTTTTACTTCCTCCTCAAATAAACCAGCATAGGTTCTTAATATAGCGTTGGTAAAATTTTTAATTATAGGATTTTTATCCAAATAATTTAAAACCGTTTTACTGTTCACAATAAACTGCAATGTAGATTTTTTGTTATACTGATTGCTAATTTCTATAATTCCGTTATTAGCTAATATTTTAAGAGCAGTATCTACTTTTAATACGGAATAATTATACTTTTTAGAAAACTCTAAAAGATTAAAAGAATAAGATTCTTCGCTTAATTCGCCTAAAGAAATTCTAAAATATTGATATAATTTTCTGTGGATTTCTTTAATTTCAGAGATGCTTAATAATTTTTTTTCTAAGCGTTCTTTAAATAATAAAACATCACTTTTGTTATACAATAAAACGGCAAACGATTTTTTACCACTTCTACCTGCTCTACCAGTTTCTTGTACGTAATTTTCGATGCTTGTTGGCAAGTCTAAATGAATAACCAAACCAACGTTTGCTTTGTCAATTCCCATTCCGAAGGCATTTGTAGCCACTATAATGGGTGTTTTTTCTGTCATCCAATTTTCAAAAGAAATATTTTTTTCTACGGATGATAATCCAGCGTGGTAAAAGGAACTTTTAAAATTATTTGCATTTAAAAATGAGGCTATCTGAGCTGTTTTTTTTCTAGAATTGACATAAACAATTGCAGGTGTTTTCGTTTTTGTAAATATTTGAAGTAAGCGTTGTAATTTATCTTCAATCGTAAATATCTGATACGCTAAATTTTCTCGGTAAAAAGATTTTTTAAAAAGTTGTGGTTCTTTTAATTCAAGGTTTTTTTCAATATCACCAAGAACTTTTTGGTTTGCCGTTGCTGTTAAAGCGATAAAAGGAGTTTCTGGTTTTAATTCTCTTAATATATTGATGTTTCTATAAGAGGGTCTAAAATCATGTCCCCATTCAGAAATACAATGTGCTTCATCAATAGCAATTAAATTAACGTTTAATTCTTTTATTTTCTGTTGAATAAAGTAAGATTGCAACCTTTCTGGAGAAAGATATAAGAATTTGATGCCTCCGAATTTAACATTGTCAAACAATGTTATCATTTCATCTTGTGTAGAACCAGATTTAATGGTTGTTGCTTTTATTCCTTTTTGAGTTAAGTTTTCTACCTGATCTTGCATTAAAGCAATTAAAGGAGAAATAACTAAACAGACACCTTCTTGTGCTAAAGCCGGAATTTGAAAACAGATAGATTTTCCTCCACCTGTTGGCAGTAATGCAATTACATCTTTTTGTGCTAAAGATGCCGTAATTATTTCTTCTTGTTGGGGTCTAAATTCAGAAAAGCACCAATATTTTTTTAATATTTCTTTTGGCGAAATCATAATTCGCAAGCAAGCGAATTTATAACAAAATCTGTTCTTTCTTTTAAAGAGCCAAAAGGAACATTAATTATTGCGTACCCTAAATCAGTATAAGATTTCATTAAAAATCGGTCTATTTCAGTGGTTTCTTCAAAAGATTCATAGCGCTCGTTATCAGTTATATGAATGTCTTTCCAAGGAGAGAAATGAAAAATTTTAGTGTATTTATAAAGATTGCATTTTTCGAAAAATGTTGCTGGATAGTCGGTTTTAAAATAATCCATATATGCATGAACATCCGGAATTCCTCTATCAAAAAAGACTAGTTTTTGCTCGCTTTTATTCGCTTCTAAAAATTGTTTTTCTCTGCCTTCTAAAAGCATTTTGCTAAATAATAAAGGTTCTGTTAAAAACAGTTGATCGATTCCTTTTTTTTGAGCTTCTAAGGTTACTTCTCTAGAAATTTCAGGCATACAAAAATACCCTCTATTTGTTAATTCATTTATAACGGAAGTTTTTCCTGTTCCAGGTCCACCTATTAAGACTATTTTTTGCTGCATTTCACAAAAATAAATGAATCTCTTTATAAAACTAATTTTTAACGTAATTTTGTGTCTTGTTGTTTATAATTAATTTAGATTTAAGAAAGTATTTTTATGAGTGATAAAAAAGAATTTTATAAAAAGTTAAAGAGCCAATTAGACGATACTACAAAGTTTCCTGCAGATTATATGTATAAATTTATTGTACCTACAGATGGTAATCAGGTACAAGAAGTAGAAGATTTATTTAACGATTCTGGGGCAGTAATTAATACAAAAAAATCTAAGACGGGGAAATATGTGAGCGTTTCTATCGTATTAAAGATAGAAAGTTCAGATAAAGTAATTTATTATTATTTAAAAGCTGAAAAAATTAAAGGAATCATATCATTATAATTAAGTAGTTTATGAAAAAAATAGTTTTATTATTTGTTTTAAGTGTATCAATGTCTGTCTTCTCACAAAAGAAAGATAAAACATTAATTACAATTGATGGTGAAACAACAACTGTTTCTGAATTTAAAAGAGTCTATGAAAAAAATTTAGATGCTATAGATAATGAAGAGGCTAAAAGTGTTACTAAAAATTTAGATTTATATATTAATTATAAGCTAAAAGTAAATGAAGCTTATGCTATTAATTTAGATACATTGCCTTCTTATAAAAGAGAAATGGAGTCTTATAAAAATCAGCTTTCTGCACCTTATTTACAAGATACTACTTTTATAGATCAATTAGTGAAAGACGCTTATTTTAGAACTAAAAATCAGGTAAAGGCAAAGCATATTTTAATAAGATTGCCAAGAGAAGCATCACCAAAAGATACCTTAATGGTTTATAATAAAATCTTAGAACTAAGAGAAAGAATTATAAAAGGTGAACAGTTTGAAGCAATAGCGGCACAATATTCAGAAGATAGATCTGCACAAGACGATCCTAAAACAGGAAGAAAAGGAAATGGTGGTAATTTAGGCTATTTCTCTGCTTTTAATATGGTGTATCCTTTTGAGGTTGCTGCGTATGCTACTAAGGTTGGTGAAATTTCTATGCCATTTAAAACACAATTTGGATATCATATTATGCAAGTTGATGATGTAAAGGAATCTAAAGGAGAAATTGAAGCAGCACATATTTTAATAAGAGACACCACTGCTGTTGGTAAAGTGAAGATAGATAGTATTTATGCTAAATTAAATAATAAAGAGCGTTTTGACGATTTAGCAAAAAAATACTCAGAAGATCCGGGTTCTAAAAATAATGGAGGTAAGCTAGGTAAATTTGGAGCAGGAAGAATGGTGAAATCATTTGATGATGCAGCCTTCGCTTTAGAAAACGTATCAGATTTCTCTAAACCATTTAGAAGTCAGTTTGGTTGGCATATTGTACAATTGTTAAAAAAACATCCTATTAAATCTTTTGATGAAATGAAAGTTGAATTAAAAGAAAAGATAAAAAAGAGTTCTAGAATGCAGTTGTCTGAAGATGCAGTTGTAAATAAATTGAAAAAAGAGTACACAATAACAGAATATGATGAAGCTAAAAAGATTTTAGATCGTAAAAACCTAAGAGCAATTCCAAAAGACTCATTACAGAATACAATTATTAGTATAAATGATAAAAATATTACACAAGAAACTTTTATAAAATATATTAGAAATAGAAGGCATTTAGCTGTTTTTAAACTTTTTGAAATGTTTAAAGATGATCAAATTCTTACCTATTATAAAGAGAATTTAATTTATACAGAACCAGAATATGCATATACTTTAAAAGAATATGAAGATGGTTTGTTGCTTTTTGAATTGATGCAAGAAAAAATCTGGACAAAGTCTTCTAACGATTCAATTGGATTGCAAAAGTTCTTTGAGAACCAAAAGGATACTTATGCAACAAGCGATTTAGATAGTATAAAAGGACAGGTGATTAATGATTATCAAAACTTTTTAGACGAAAATTGGATTGCAGATTTAAGAAAGAAAAGTAAAGTTAAAGTGAGTAAAAAGGAATTAAAAAAGTTAATTAAATTTTACGAAAATAAATAATGAAATACATTGTTTTCCTATTTTGTGTAGTGCTATTTTCTTCTTGTGAATTTTTTACAATGAAAGAAAAAGAAATTAACACCTCAGAAATTGTGGCTTCTGTTAATGCGGAAAAGCTTTTTAAAGAAGACTTAGCAAATGTGTTACCTAAAAATATAAGTAATGTAGATAGCTTAGTGTTGGTAAAAAGCTATATTCAAAATTGGGCAATTAAAAGACTTTTGCTAGAAAAAGCAAAGAATAATATTTCTCTAGAAACGGTAAATCAAATAGACAATTTAGTTAAAGATTATAAAGAAAGTCTATTAATTAATAATTTTAAAGAACAACTTGTAAAACAACAATTAGATACTGTTATTTCTGAAGAGGAATTAGCGGAATATTATATGTTGAATATGGAGAATTTTAAATTAAATGAAGAGCTAGTTAAAATAAGATATCTTCATGTAGATAATAATATTAAAGATAAAAAGAATATTTTAAAGCTTTTTAAATCGGATGATATTACTGATTTAGAAAAATTAGAAAAACAAGAGTTGAGTTTTAAATCACATCAATTTAACGACTCTGTTTGGACGCAATTAGATAACATTTTGTTAAAACTTCCTTTTTCCAAGGAAAAACTGTTAAAAAAAACAAAATTCATCGAAAAACAAGACTCAATAGGTTTATATTTGGTGGCTATAAACGATGTTTTAGAGCGTAATTCTATTGCGCCATTAAGTTATATTACACCAACCATAGAACAAATGATTTTACATAAACGTAAAATTGAATTATTAAGAGAGATAGAAAAAATAATAGTAAAAGATGCAACACAGAACAACAATTTTAAAATATATTAAATCATCAATTTTTGCATTATTCTTATGCTTTTTAGGACTGCAAACTTCCGCACAAAAGGTGAAAATAGATGGTGTAGCCGTTGTTATTGGTAAAAACATAGTTTTAGATTCTGATATTGCTAAATTTAAGCAAGAGGTAGAGGTAAGAAGCGAAGGGAAAGTGCAAATTTCAGACTGCGAAATGCTAGAAGAATTAATGCAGCAGAAATTAATGGCACATCACGCAGTTGTAGATAGTGTTACAGTTTCTGATGCTGAAATTTCTGATAAAGTAGATAGAAGTATTCAGTACTTTACACAACAATACGGAAATATAGACAAAGTAATTAAAGCTTATGGTTTTAATGATTTAGAAGATTTAAAAAAGGAACTGACTACGGTTCAAACAGAAAATCTTTTAATTGAAAAAGAACAATTAAAAATTACAGAAAAAATAGATGTTACTCCAGAAGAAGTTCGTTTGTATTTTAATGGATTAAAAGAAAAAGGAGAATTACCTCAGTTTCCTGCAGAGATAGAATTGGCTCAAATAGTTTTAACAGCAGTCCCTACAAAAGAAGAAACAGAAAGAGTTATTGCTAAGTTATTAGAAATTAAAAAGGATATAGAAGACGGATCTAACTTTAGAATGAAAGCGATTATTAATTCAGATGATCCTGGAGTTACAAATAATGGAGGAGAGTATACAGTGACAAAAGAATCTGCTTTTATTAAAGAATTTAAAGAAATGGCTTTTACTTTAGATATTGGTCAGGTTTCTAAACCATTTAAATCTGAATTTGGTTATCATATTATGCAATTGCATGCAGTTAAAGGAAATACAAGAGTTGCTTCTCATATATTAATGCAACCAGAAGTTCCAGATTCTAAAATGAATGAGCTTAAAGTGAAAGCAGATAGTATTGTTCAAAAAATTAGAGAAGGAGCTTTAACTTTTGAGGAAGCTGTTAAAAAATATTCTGATGACGAGGATACAAGGAATAGTGGCGGGCTTATTATTAACCCATCCACAGGAGAATCTAAATTCGATTTAACAAGAATGGATCCTGCTTTTTATGCAAGAGTAAGTGATCTTAAAAAAGGTGAAATGACAGACCCTTTTTATGATGAAGAAAGATCTGGAGATAAAATGTTTAAATTCATTTTAATGAAAGGTAGAACAGATACGCATGTTGCAAATATTATTGATGATTACGTTAAAGTACAGCAACTAGCACTTCAAAAAAAGAAAGAAGAAACTATTACAAAATGGTCTAAAGAAAAAATAAAAGACACTTACATTAACATCGGACTTACACATAGTAAATGTACGTTTGATAAGAATTGGAAAAAAGCAGTAAATAAATAATGTCTGACGTTAAAGCTGTAAAGGATTTAGTAGATAAATACAACGCGCTAAAAACAGAAATAGGTAAAGTAATTATAGGTCAGCATGAGGCTGTTAATTTTACTTTATTGTCTATTTTTTGCGGGGGACATTCATTATTAGTTGGTGTACCTGGTTTGGCTAAAACTTTGTTAGTAAATACAGTGTCAGATGCTTTAGGATTAGGTTTTAAAAGAATTCAGTTTACGCCAGATTTAATGCCTTCCGACATTTTAGGGAGTGAAATTTTAGATGAAAACAGACATTTTAAATTTATAAAAGGACCTATTTTCTCTAATATTATTCTTGCTGATGAAATTAACAGAACTCCACCAAAAACGCAGGCAGCTTTATTAGAGGCAATGCAAGAGCGTTCTGTAACGGTTTCTGGGAATCATTATAAATTAGACTTACCATTCTTTGTATTAGCAACACAAAACCCAATTGAGCAAGAAGGGACATATCCTTTACCTGAAGCTCAATTAGATCGATTTATGTTTTCTATTTATTTAGAATATCCTTCATTTGAAGAAGAGGTAGCAGTTGTAAAAAGTACAACAGGTAATAAAAACACCACTATAAATCCATTGTTTTCGGCGGAAGAAATTGTTGAAATTCAAAAACTAATACGTAAAATTCCTGTTGCAGATAATGTAATAGAATATGCAGTTGGTTTAGTTGGTAAAACAAGACCAAAATCTAAAGAAGCGACAGACTTAGTAAAATCTTACTTAGATTGGGGTGCAGGACCAAGAGCATCTCAAAACTTAATCTTAGCAGCAAAAGCACATGCAGTTGTAAACGGAAAGTTTTCTCCGGATATCGAGAATGTGAAAGCAGTAGCAATCCCTATTTTATCGCACAGAATTGTAAAAAATTACAAAGCAGAGGCAGAAGGAATTACAGTCGCAGATATTATAAAGTCTCTATTATAGATATATTATATTTTTCATACATAAAAAAAACACGGCATTTGCCGTGTTTTTTTTATGAGTAAACTTTTAATTGATAAAAATTATTCGTTTTCAAAGAAACTAAATACATTTCCTCCGTAGCGCTTGTCGTAACTGTGGTTTTCATGTTTAGAAAGTTCTGTATGTTTAGAGTGTTCAACAATTAAAACACCTTCTTCCTTTAGTAGTTTTCTAGTAAAAACTAAATCTACTATTTTTAAAAATTGTTCTTCTTCAAAATCGTAAGGTGGGTCAGCAAAAATAATATCTGCTTGTAAAGAAGTCTTTTCTAAAAACTTGTAAACATCACTTTTAAAAGTATTTATTGGTAAGTCTAAAACTTTAGCTGTTTCGTTGATATATTTTATACATCCAAAGTGAGCATCTATAGCGTAAATATCTTTTGTTCCTCTAGAACCAAATTCGTAACTAATGTTTCCTGTACCAGAAAAAAGGTCTATTACAGCAATACTATCAAAGAAATACGTGTTATTTAAAATGTTAAACAACGATTCCTTTGCCATATCTGTTGTAGGGCGAACAGGTAAGTTCTTAGGCGCTGATAAACGTCTACTTTTGTGTTTTCCAGAAATTATTCTCATGAATTTAAAAGTATATAATTAGAATGTTTAGAAGCATCTAATTCATTAAAAATTTTGTTGTTGCTTTCTAAAAAGGAAACATTTCTAATGTATTGATACGTTATTTTGTAAATTTCAGATTCTGGCTCAATATCTCCCGTAAAAAATAAACCTATTTTCTCTACATCTAACTTTAATTGTTCGAATGTAAATAAGATATAATAGATAAAATCTTCTTTTGTTTGAAAATTAAATGAATTGGAAAATTGCAATTGTTTATTTTCTAGTACAACAATGTCGTAATTTTCTTTAGAAACATTTACAAATACCTTTTTATCGTCAGAATTATTAGTTGAAATTAATTTTTCAATTAAAATAGTTAAATGATGTTGGTATTCAAACTCTCCAAAATTTTGAAATAAGTAATTATTAATATTTACATAAGGCACATATACATTTTTTGCATTGATGGTTTCTATATCATCATATGCAATAAAATCTGTGGCCAATGTTTTAATATTAAAGTTAAGATATTCAGAAAGTACGTCTTCAGAAAAATATTGATTAGGTACTAGTGAAAATAAATTGTTTTGATGAATAACTAAAACAGAAGAAAAATCTTTTTGTAAATGTATATCTGTTTTAAATATTTCTTCTATTTTTTTTAATAGATTCTCTGGAGTTAATTGTTTCTCTTTAAAAACATATTCAGAAAAATAATTAGTTTCTTTTGTAGTGTTGTTTATGATACAAAAAGAAAATCCATCCAAATTAAATTGAATGGATAACTTTGTATCTTTTGAGTGTGTTACAGTATTTCTACTATTCTTCTTGATCACGGTCTTTTTTATCATAAGCAGGAGGCCAGTTACCACCAGTTGAAACTTCATCTAAAGAACCTACAGAAACAAATTCTCCTTTAATTTGGTCTGTTGCAACTTGCTCTAATTCTTGTTTTAAAAGAGATTCATTCATTCCTTTTAAAATGTCTTTCTTATCTGTTTTTACATAGAATGTTGGTACTACCATTCCTGGTACTTTTTCTACTGTTCCTACTTCAATATCAAACTCTTTTCCTTCTACACCAGGTACTTTAAACATCTCTTTGTAGTTTTTACCTTTAAAGTATTTAGAAACTGGCTCGTAACCTATAGTATCTACTTTCTTTTTTTCTACATCAATAATAATTCCACCACCTCTATCTTCTTTTTCAACAACAGTTTTTGTTTCTGTTAAAGCTAATCTAGCAGTGTCAATAAATTGCAATAAAGCATTTTTGTCTTTAGTGTATGTTCCTGTTACTTCAAAATGTTTAACTTCTGCATCTCTAATTATTTTTAATTTATCAACAACTTTGCTGTACTTAACAACTTTTGTTTTGTTAAAAATAATTGGCTCCATAATACCGTAGTATATTTTAGAAACTAAAAAAGCGGTTAATGCCAAAAGTAATATAGAGGCAATCCACCTTAGTTTTAATGGTAAAAATTTAACTATAATAAAAGCTAGTAATATTGCAACTAAAACAGCTGCCAAAATCATTCCAAGTAATCCCATTGTTAAGTATTTTTTTTAATAGTCCTAAGGCAAATCTACAATTTTTTTTTTATGATAAAAACTTTTATTTACAAATCAATGTATCTTTGTTGTATTAATTTTTATATGATAAATAAAAGAGCCGATTTTTACGTAGAATTATTGAAAAAATTTCAATTTTCACCAACAACGAAGCAGAATAAATTATTAAATCTTTTAAGCGATTTTAGCTTTACAGAAGATACAGATGCATTGTTTTTATTAAAGGGGTACGCTGGTACCGGGAAAACAACAAGTATTAGTGCTTATGTTAATAGTTTGGGAGCTATTGGTAAAAAAGCAGTTTTACTAGCGCCAACAGGGCGAGCAGCAAAAGTAATTTCTATATATTCTAAAAGACCTGCATTTACAATTCATAAAAAAATATATTTTCCTAAAAAACAGTCAAATGGTGGTGTAGGTTTTGTTTTGCAACCTAATAAGCATAGAAATACTATTTTTATTGTGGATGAGGCTTCTATGATTCCTGATAGTAGGCAGAATCAACAATTATTCGATTCGGGATCATTATTAGACGATTTAATTAGATATGTGTACTCTGGTCATCAGTGTAAATTGATATTTATAGGTGATACTGCTCAATTACCTCCTGTAAAGTTAAATATTAGTCCTGCTTTAGAAGAAGATACCTTGGTGTATGACTATCATAAGAATGTCACTGAAATTGAATTAGATGAAGTTATGCGTCAGCATGAAGATTCTGGAATTCTTGCAAATGCTACCTTATTGAGGTTAATGATTCAAAATGATACTATTAATTTTAAGTTTGATGTTGATTTCCCTGATATTGTTCGTTTAGATGATGGTTATGATATAGAAGACGCTTTAGTTACTGCTTATGAAAGTGATGGTGTAGAGGATACTGCATTTATTGTGCGTTCTAATAAAAGAGCAAATGACTATAATCAGCAAATTAGAATGAAAATTCGTGGGCAAGAAAATGAAATTTCTGCTGGAGACTATATAATGGTTGTAAAAAACAACTATTTCTGGTTAAAAGAAAATTCAACCGCAGGTTTTATTGCCAATGGAGATATTTGTGAGGTCTTAAAAATATTTTCTATTAAAGAATTGTATGGTTTCAAATTTGCAGAAGTAGAAGTAAGTATGATTGATTATCCAGAAATGCAGCCTTTTGAAACCGTTTTGTTGTTAGATACTTTAACGAGTGAAACTCCTTCTTTAACTTATGAGGAATCTAATAAATTATATCAGGCAGTAAAAGAAGATTATGCACATTTAAAATCGAAGTCTAAACAGTTTCTGGAAATTAAAAAGAATTTGTTTTTTAATGCATTACAAGTTAAGTTTTCTTATGCTATGACCTGCCATAAATCTCAAGGAGGGCAATGGAAAACTGTGTTTATAGAGCAGCCTTATTTACCCGAAGGAGTATCTAAAGAATATTATAGATGGTTGTATACCGCATTAACTAGGGCGCAAGAAAAATTATATTTAATCGGTTTTAAAGATGAGTTTTTTGAGGAATAGTTACGAGCTATTTTTGTTAATTAAAATTAGGTTATTTCAATAGATAGTTAATTGCGATGCTACCGTATCTATGTCCATTCGTAAATCGTAAATCTTTAGATTTGCTTGTATTGTAGTGAAATGAGTATCCAAAGTTAAAACGGTTTGCAGTAAATTTTAATCCTAATTCTAGGTGAAAGACAATTGGCTTTAAATCCTTTGTAATTGGGCTCGTTTTGTTGAGGAAACTTCCCTGTAAAGTTGCGTCATAAACTGCGTAACGCAACATTGGTTTTATGTAAAAAAAAGATTCAACTTCTCTAAAGTAATTAGTATGTTCGTTATTTAGGTTTGTATCAAAGGCAATTGAATTAGCTAAGTTCTGAAGAGGTTTTAATCCAATTCTACTATAAACTCCTGTAGAAATATTTGTATAGACAGAACCTAAATTTACGTTGTTGGTCCAAGTGATGTCAAAAAGCTGGTTTTGGTTGTTTACAATTGTTTTTAAATATTCCACATTAAAATTTAAAGCAAAAGCATTTTCTATTTGATGTTCCCAGCCTACTGCTTCTTTAAAGCCATAAACATTATGTATCAACTCTTGTAATTCTTCTGCGTAAGAATTACTGCCTATTACCCCAATTTGAGCAGTAGTGTTAAAAATTTGGTTGTTCTTATAGATTCTTTTTATGCCGAAGCTCCCATATAAATACCCTGCAAAAGGTCTGTCGTGATTGCTAGCGTTTTGAACTGTAGCTTTAAAAGGAGTATACATTTCCTGATTTATTTTCCATTCTAAAATTCGTTTATCCAAAGACTCTTTTTTATTTTTAGAAAGGTAGCTATAACTTAAGAAAATTCCACTTGTATAATATCTATCTCTAACTGTAGAAACATATAAATCGTTATCTGTGATTAAGCTAATTTCTTTTGAGAATTTTTCTTGAGCAATTGTGTATGACGATATAAAGACAACTAGAATAAGTATAAAGTATTTCATAAGTAACAAATATAAAATAACTTATTTAAAATGATTTTTTTTTAATGCATTTCTAAAAAAAAGTAGTTATTTTAGTCCGAGTAAATAGAATTTATGGAAATTAAAGAAGGATTAAGTTCAGAAGACTTTAAGAATGTTAAAAACAATCAAGAGTTATTAGCACTTATAGGAGAAAAGAATGCTGCTTGTAAGAAAGTAAAGAAAACAATTATTTATAATGAAGAGCTAAGGTTGCTTCAGATAGAGCTTGTTAAATTACAAAGATGGATTTCTAATAACAACAAGCGTGTTGCAATTATTTTTGAAGGAAGAGATGCTGCCGGTAAAGGTGGTAATATTCGTAGGTTTATGGAGCACCTAAACCCACGTTCTAGTAGGTTGGTTGCTTTAAATAAACCTACAGAAATAGAAAAAGGACAATGGTATTTTCAACGTTATATAAAAGAATTGCCAAACCCTGGTGAAATTGTTTTTTTTGATAGAAGCTGGTATAATAGAGCGGTAGTAGAGCCTGTTATGGGGTTTTGTTCAGATCAACAATATAAAGAGTTTTTAGTGCAAGTGCCCGAGTTTGAGCATATGATGTACGAAGACGGGGTTATTATTATTAAGTTTTGGTTATCAATTAGTAAAGAAGAGCAACTAAAGCGTTTTGAAGGCAGAAAAGAAAATCCATTAAAAAGATGGAAATTTAGTCCTGTTGATAAGCAAGGGCAAATTCTTTGGGATAGATACACGCATTATAAGGGCGAGATGTTCTCTAAGACACATACCTCTTACAGTCCTTGGATGATGATAAAAACGAATGATAAAAAAGTAGCAAGGTTAGAAGCTATTAGGCACGTATTATCTCAGTTTGATTATGAGGATAAAGAAGCAAAAACAGTATTAACCCCAGATCCTAATGTTGTAATGCGTTATTATAGATCTAATACTAATATAGATTAAATTTAATATGGAAATATCACCTAAAAATTTAAAAAAACTAAATTCTAAGAAAGGTTTGTTAGCGCTTTTGTCTAAAGAACCTTTAAATATAGAAAGAGCCATTAGATACGTAGATTATCAAAAGAAGCTTGAGGGCTTGCAAGTAGAATTGATTCGTTTACAAAAATGGGCTATTAATAATAATGAAAGGATAATTATTGTTTTTCAGGGTAGAGATGCTGCAGGTAAGGGAGGAGCGATTAGAAGATTAACAGAACGTATCAATCCGCGTCATATGCGTATTGTTGCGCTGCCGAAACCATCGGAAGATGAGCAGTCTCAATGGTATTTTCAGAGATATGTAGAGCAGTTCCCAAAAGCAGGAGAAATAGTGTTTTTCGATAGAAGTTGGTACAACAGAGCGGTTATAGAACCTGTTAATGACTTTTGTACACAAGAGGAATATAAAATATTTATGAACCAGGTTAATGATTTCGAAAGAATGATTTTAGAATCGGGAATTCATTTAGTTAAAATATATATGTCTATTTCTAAAAAAGAGCAAGCAAAACGTTTTGCAGACATAAAAAGTGATCCATTAAAGCAATGGAAAATGACAAAGTTAGATGAAAAGGCTCAATTGCTGTGGGATGATTATACAGAGTATAAAAAAGCAATGTTTGAGAAAACAAATACAGATATTTCTCCTTGGAAGATAATAAGAGCAAATAGAAAAACAGAAGCGCGTGTAAATGTAATTAATCACATTTTAAACCGTATTCCTTATGATAAAGATTTAGAGGTTTAAAAACTTCTAAATCTTTTTTAATATTTTAAACAAAAAAAAGACTTCATATTAAATATGAAGTCTTTTGAGCGAAAGACCGGGTTCGAACCGGCGACATTCAGCTTGGAAGGCTGACGCTCTACCAACTGAGCTACTTTCGCATTATTGGTAAGCGGTTGCAAATATAATATGTTTTTTGAGTTCCGCAAGCTTTTTTTTGAAAAAATTAATAAAATTTTTTATCGTCTCGTAAAACCTTTAAAAAATGGAAGCCATAGATGTTGTATCCTTCATTATAATAGAACTTATGAGATTTAGGATTGCTAGAATAAGCATTTAGCTCAATCGCTTCGCAGCCTTTATTTTTAACGTGACTATCTATCCAATTAAAGAATTGTTTTCCAAGTCCTTGTCCACGAACAGAGTCGTCAATAATTACGTGATCTGGCTCTACGGATTTACCAATATAGTGTCTTGTAGAGTACCAAAGTCCAGATATTCCTACTAATTTTTCATCAACATATAGACCTACGCATTCGTAATTGGTGTTTTTTGATATTTCTATCACGCGTTCTTTTAATATATCTAAAGGAGTTTTTGAATTTAATTTTGTTAAAAGCGGAATTATTGTCAAAATTTCTTCTGCTTCAATTACTTTTATTAGCGTATTCATGCGTTATAATTTAATGGTAAATGTATTGTTGGGTTTTATTTGTGGTTCAAATTTATAAATAAGATAGATTTCTGTCTATTGCTGAGTTTTATTTATTTGTAAATAAAAAGCCTCAAACGAGTGTTTGAGGTTCTTTATATGTCTTTTAAAGCTTTTATTGATTCTGTATACACTTTTAAAAGTTTAAAATAAACAAGCTTATAAACGTTCTTCAATCCAGGTTTTAAAACTATAAAAATTCTGTGGAGCAACTCCGTGACCTACCGGATATTCTGAGTACACGTTTTTAAAATCTAAACTATCTAAGAAAGGTTTGCTTTTTCGAGCCCATTCTATAGGTAAAACTTGGTCTACAGAACCATGAGAGCAATAGTAGTCTGTTTTAATCTCTTTAGAAATAGATGCAGGTAGTAGTTCTGTATTAATGTAACCACTTAATGCAATTACATGCTGTACTTTATTTGGGTAGAAAAAACTTAAAGAATAACTTAATATAGCACCTTGACTAAAACCTAATAAAAAAGTTTTGTCTGAGGCTGTATTGTATTTTGCTTTTATTTCATCAATAAAAATGGCAATTTTATCTATAGATTCTTTTGCTTGTTTTAGATCTGAGAACTTACCATTTACATCATCAAAATTAATAGCGTACCAAGCGTAGCTACCGGCACCCAATGCATTAGGTGCTTGTGCGCTGATAATTAAAAATTCATCTGGTAATTCTTCAGCAAAAGAGAATAAATCTTGTTCATTACTTCCGTAACCATGTAATAAAATTAATAATGGCGGGTTTTCAGCTATTGTTTTTGGTTGCCTAACTATGTATTGTAAATCGCTCATTTATATTCTTTTTTAATCTAATTATATGTTCTTAAACCATTCTTGAAACTGATCTCCAACTACAGGAATAATTTTTTCTTCACCTTTAACAGCTCCCATTAATGAAATAACCCATAAAACCAATAAAATAGTACTTACAATTATTCCTGCTGTATTTCCTAGGTAGTTATAAATAATCCATCCGTTTAAAAATTGAATTAAATTTAAGCCTATCATTTGTCTGATGTAAAAATTAGCAAAAGAATTCTTTGTGCTGTTGTTCATGAAAAAAGCAATGATTAAGCCTATAATCCAAAAATGACTTATAATTGCCATTGTTTTTCCTTCGTTTGCTGTCTGATTTTGCATGCTGTTTATTTTAATATTAATTGATTGTTAGCGTAAATTCCGTAGGCTTTCCCTTTTAATTTTTTATCTAAAAAAGCGCTGTTTTTAGAGGTTGATAAAATATCCTCTTTTGTAAAAGTGTAATTCTGTTCAGGATTGAATAAAGTAATTTCAGCTTTATTGTTTTCTTGAATAGAAAGATTTTCTATACCAAAAATAGCTTTTGGTTTACTTGTAATATTTTCTATAAAATCTTCTAAACCTAAAACTGAATTAATTGCTCCAAAAGCACTTTCTAAACCAATAGTTCCGTCTTTTGCTTCACTAAATTCTAATTTTTTATGCTCTATGTCAATAGGGTTGTGGTCTGAAGTGATAATATCAATAACTCCAGATTTAATTCCTTTTATCAGGCTTTTTAAATCGGTTTTAGTTCTTAAAGGAGGGTTTACCTTAAAGTTACTGTCGAAACCATGTAATTCATCGTCAGATAAAGTTAAATGATGTACAGAGACACTGCAGGTAACTTGCAAGCCTTTCTTTTTAGCTTCTTTAATTAGCTCAACAGATTTTGTGGTAGAAATAGTTGGAATATGTAATTTTCCTCCTGTATATTCTAATAAATATAGATCTCTTGCAATTTGTATGTGCTCTGCTAAAGCAGGGCTTCCTTTCAATCCTAATCTCGTGCTATTAATGCCTTCATTTGCAATTCCTTCTCCTGCAATAGAGTTGTTTTTAGGAAAGCTAAAAATCAAGCCATCAAAATTCTGAGCATACAAAAGTGCAATTTTCATCAAATTATCTTTTGCAATTGGCTTGTTGTAATCTGCAAAAGCAATGGCACCAGATTGTTGCATGTCATACAATTCGGCAATATCAACACCTTTGCTGTTTTGTGTTAGTGCAGCAATAGGGTAGAGGCTTGTAGCAAATCCGTTTGCTTTGTGTATTAAATACTCAACCGCTGCCTTATTGTCTATTACTGGGTTTGAGTTTGCGTTTACTGCTACGGCTGTAAAGCCACTTTTTGCAGCAACATTTAATCCGTTTTTAATGTTTTCTCGTTCTTCATAGCCAGGTTCCCCAAAAGAAACACTCGAATCAAACCAACCACAAGAAACATGCAAGTTATCTAGCGTTACCACTTGATAATTGTTGTCTTCTATAGAATCCTCAATTTTAGTAATGATTCCGTTGGTAATTAAAATGTCTTTTTGTTGGTGATGATATGGGCTTGAAGTATCTATAATCGTTGCCGATTTTAAAAGCGTAGTCATGGTTTATAGAATTTTAAAATCAAAATTTCTAAAAGCAAAGATACAATTGCCAACGATAAAAACCATTTCCAAAGCCAATGAACTTCATTTTTTTTGTTGATTTTTTTAAAAACGTCTGCAACTGAATTAGAAACAGTAATATTTTGATTGGTTTCTTTTAGTTCATTTAAGTCCAGAAAATTTAACAAACTTTCTTCCTTAGCATAATTGTATGCAATTTTTTGAATGGTATCTGTATTTTGTAGGATGCTATATATGCCAGATTTTAATGGTTGTTCTTTTGTGGTGATACTTATTTTATTTTGAAATTTCTTTTGCAACGGAATAAAAGAATTTTCAGAATTTGCAATTTTTAACACCTTGTCTTTTTTAATATTTGTTTCAATATCAATGGTGTTTTCTGATGCAATTCTATAGAATAATTTAGGGTGTTTAAAACTCATTTTTCCGAAGTTGTAAAACACAGGAACTATTAAAGGAGAATTTATAAAATTACTGTTTTTTGTGTCTAGAGAACTCGATATCCAAAAGGTGTTATTTTCTCCATTTTTAATTTGAGAAATAAAAGAACTTCCGTTTTCAAAAGCTACAATTGTACTTTTATTATTTGAAGAGAAAGGGTAGTAATGTTGCACTGTTGGATATTGAAAATTTGTCACTTTTTTTGAAAATACATTTTGAAAAAGTGGATGCTTATAGTTGATGTTTGTAATTTTTAAACTGTCTGTTTTTTTAGGTTGAATTTTACCTAAACTCAAATTTTGAAACAAAGAATTGTAAGAATTAATATTCAAGTTTTTATGTGGAATAATTACAAGACTTCCTCCGTTTTTAAAAAATTCAATGATTTTTTTAGATAGTATTTCAGTTATATCTTCTACCTCATTTAGGATAATTAATTGCTGTTTTAAAATGGAATTATAGTTGGTGTTTTGGACTGTAGATTGTGTGAGGTTAAATTCATTTTTAGTGTAAATTTTTGGAAGGAAATTAGCTTTGTTTCCGATTGATAAAATATTGATTTTTTGATCATTTTTTATGGTGAAATAAAATACATTATCAAAGGCGAAAGTGTCGCTAAAATTAATGGTTATTTTACCGTTAAATTCTGCCTGGTTTTGAATTTTAAATTGAACGTTTTTTAAAGTGTCTTTTTTAAAAGAGGAGGAGAGTTTACTAATTAGTTTGTTATTGTTGTAAACAGCAACAGGAATGTTGTTTTTTGTTTCCCCTTGGTTTTTTACAAGAACATTGAGTGTGAAATTATTGCCGCTATAATCAGTAACGAAAACACTGTCTATAGAAATGTTGTTTTTTATGGAAGATTCTAGTTTTATGGCTGATAAATCAGGTGTTACATTTGTAAACTCGTTTTTGTAAGTGTTATGAAAATCAGATATTAATATTGTTCTATTTAGAGTGTTGGTTTTACTTTTTGTTTTTGAGTCGAATTTTAGTAAAACAGTAGGTAAATCTAATTTTTTTGAAGTTTCTTTAACCTTTAATAGAACGTTTTTTAGTTCTGACTTTGTAATTCTGTCGTAGAAACTGGAATTTGTCTGCAGCGAATATACATCTTTTTCTGATGCGTTTTCTATAATTTCTTGGGCTGCTATTTGTAATAAATTCCCTCTTTTTCCTTTTGTATTTGTACTTAAAGAGTTGTCTAAATAGATGAAGTTATGTTGTTTTTTGTTTGCTGTTTTGTTGCTGAAATAAGGTTGTGAAAATGCAAAAATAATAGCGGTAAATAAAAGTGTTCTTGTACCTAATATTAACCACTTTTTTATACGTGAACTTTTACGTGTTTGTTGTGCTAATTTTTGTAAAAAAGCAACATTTGTAAAAGGTACTTTTACGAACTTTTGTAGTTGAAAAAGATGCACTATAATCGGTATGATTAACAGTGCTAAAAAGTATAATATTTCTGGGTTTTTAAATTGCATTTATCATGTTTAGATGTGATTCGAAAAAAGTTAAATTTAAAAAATAGATTTAGAAATGTGAAAGATAATCTTTTGAAATTAAAACGAAATAATAACCTTTAATTTGAAAATAGAAATAGCAGAACAAGGGATAAAAAGGAACTTTAGATTAGTTGTAATAAACTGCTTTATTTGTCTTTTTTAGAGTTTTGAGAGTCGTTAAAATTTTTCAAAAACACCTAAACCAAACAAAGCGAAATCATATTTTACTGGGTCATTTGGATCTAGTTTTCGCAAGTTTGTATCTAATTCAGAAAGTGCTTTCCAGTCGTTTTGTTTCCTTAAAAGGAGTTTTAATTTACGCGCAACATTACCAGAATGTACGTCTAATGGGCATGATAAATTTGCTGGTTTGTGGGTTTTCCAAATGCCAAAATCTACCCCAGAATTATCGTTTCTAACCATCCATCTTAAGAACATATTTATCCTTTTTGCGGCCGAGTTTTTTAGTGGATCTGAGATGTGTTTTTGAGTTCTTTGTTGATGAGGAGTTTCAAAAAAAACTTGTTTTAGATGATGAATTGCATGCTTATAATCGGTCTGTTTTTCATCAACCAACAACACCTTTTCTAGTCCTTGGTGATGCGTGTAAATGTGTTTTAAAGACGTTATAAATTGTTGTAAATCGATTGAATTAAAAGTTCTGTGCACGAAGTTTTCAAGAATTTTTAAATCATTTTCTTCATGATTTATAACAAAATCAAAAGGAGAATGATCAAAATAATCCATCATTTTAGTGGCGTTTTTAATAATCATGGTTCGATTTCCCCAAGAAATAGTTGCTGTTAAAAAGCCTGAAATTTCAATATCTTCCTTTTTTGTGAACAAATGCGGAATCTGAATTGGGTCAGATTCAATAAAATTAGGGGTGTTATATAGAACTACCTTCTCGTCTAAAAATTCTTTTAATTCAGATTTCTTCATATTTATCTACTCAAATAAAAAACTCATTAAAAATAAAAAACCATTATAACTTCCATGAAGTAACATCGCCCATAATAAGCCAAATTTTACTCTTATATATCCAAAATAACCACCAACTAATAATTGTGGTAAGATTAATATGGGAGAGAGTAATAGGACGTTTGTGGTGATTTCAAAATTGCTAATATGTATAAAACCAAAAATTAGTGTAAAAATATAAAAGGCATATTTAAACGATTTAGGTTTTACAAAAATAGTAATTGGGGCTCTAAATAAGGTTTCTTCTAAAATAGGAGTAAGGATAGAACCTAATAATAAAACTTGAATAAAAGACAAGTCTTTAAACATTTCTTCTAGTTTATGAGTTTCAAAATCTACAAGTTGTAACTCTTGAATTAAACTGAATAAAGGAGTGATTATAATGCTGGTTGCTATGCTTATAACAAATAGGTGAAAGAATACTTTAATGCGATAACCAGCATTCTTATTGGGATCTATGCCTGGTACTGGATTTTTTAAATAGCTAATTACATTGTTAAAGGTTTCTTTCATTATCTAGGTTTATTTATAAGTAGTATTAAACTTAGAAATGTTACACTATTCTATAATTTTACCGTCAATCATGGTTAATTTTCTATCTGCCATGTTTGCTAATTCTTCATTATGCGTAATAATTACAAAGGTTTGTCCAAATTCATCACGCAATTTAAAGAACAATTCGTGTAAGTTTTTAGCAGATTCACTATCTAGATTACCACTAGGTTCATCCGCTAATATAACGGAAGGATTGTTAATTAATGCTCTGGCAACGGCAACTCTTTGTTGTTCTCCTCCAGAAAGTTCGTTTGGTTTGTGACTTATTCTGTGCGATAATCCTAAAAATGTAAGTATTTCTTTAGCTCTTGTTTCTGTTTCTAATTTCGATTTTTTAGCAATAAAAGCAGGAATACAAACATTTTCTAAAGCCGTAAATTCTGGTAATAATTGATGAAATTGAAATATAAAGCCAATATGCTGGTTTCTAAAAGAAGAAAGTTTTTTGTCTGCGAGGTTTTTTAGTGAAACGTTATTTAGTTTTAACTCGTAGTTTTGATCTTTTTGAGGTTTGTCTAAGGTGCCTAAAATTTGAAGTAAAGTTGTTTTTCCTGCTCCGGATGGACCAACAATAGCAACGATTTCTCCTTTTTTAATATGTAAATCTACTCCTTTTAAAACTTCTACATCCCCATAATATTTGTGAATGTTTTTACCTATTATCATACCTATAACTTTGTAACGAATGTATAAAAAAGACTTTAATTTTACTCATAAAAAAACGGATATCCTTTGTTATTAAGAATATCCGTTGTGTTTATAAAGTAAGAAGTTTTAAAAAATATTTTTCAATTTGTTATAATCGATAAAATAAACAAGCCTAACAGAAAACGTATGTCTTTGTGATTCCTTAAATAAGTTGTCTAAGTTTTTACTGAAATTTAAGTCTGCGTTTGTGTCTTCATTAAAAATTGCATTTCTGTAAAAAGCAATTAACTGACTCCCTGGGGCAAATTGCCAAATGTAACTCAGGTCTAAATTCCAACTATTAAAGTTTACATTATCGCTATTATAGGTTGTGTTTGAGTCTAATCCACCGTTTGTGTTAAGATTGTAGTAATCGTTATAGTTCACAGCGCCCCAATAATGTCTAAAACTAAGAGATAAAGAAGAATTGGTGCTAAAACTATATTTACTAGCAATGGTGTTGGTGTAGTTTTTTCGATCTCTTTTACCGAAGATAATGTTGGTGTTTACTTTATCTACAAAACCTAAATCATTATCCGTTTTATTATAATCTAATTGATATTGTAAAGAAAACTGATTTGTAAATCTATAACGAGGTGCAATGCTAAAGCCGTAAGCTGCCTTGTTGTAATTGTTGTAGGCAGAATAATAAATATCTGCATTCACTTCTAATTTTTTTTGTGAGTTGGTAGAGATCCAAATATTTATATTTTTTCTTTCTGGTTGTAGAAAATAAATGCCACTTGTAGATCCTTGTCTTGGTTCAAAGAAATCTTTTTCTTCTGTATTGTAGTTTAAGTTTCCTCCAAAAGTAAATCTATTTCTTGTCTGGGCTTCAATTCCTGCACTAACAGTAAAACCAGTATAAATGCCAGAATAATGTTGAAAATTAGCATTGTTGTAGTAGTAAATATTATACCAATTATAATTTTTGGTTGGCTGTAAAGTTCGCCACCCTGCGCTACCATAAATAGATTGTTCGTTGTTGCTAAAAAGAATTCCTAAATCATTCGGGTTAAAATCTTTGTTTTCAAAATTATAACCCAATTCCCAGTTCCAGTGATCAGAATTATATCCAAAGCTATTATCAAATGTATACCCGGTGTTTGGGTTGTTAATGTCATCAGAAATATTACTCATCTTAACAGAGCCATCTGCATTGTATTTACTGTCTTTTGTTTCTATGTGCCAATCTAAAGCAGTTACATTTGCATCTCTAAACCTGCCGTCTCTTGTAACATTTGTGTTGATTAATGTTACTGTAGAATTCTGATTAAACTGTTGGTCTAAAACTAAAATATTGTAGTTTGTAAAAGGGGCTATCACTTCTTTTCTAGTGTCTCCAGTAGAATTATTTTTTATGGTTGCTTCTGTTTTTTCTGTAATGGCATTAAAAAATCCAATTCCCAGTCCGCTTTTTGTTCTTCCAGAAACTTTTATAGCATTTAACATGGTTACTTTACTTGGGTAATCTGTAGTTTCTTCATCCGAAGTTAAAGTGCTTTCTACGTTAAATTGATCTATTGGGTCACTACCTATTCTTCTAGAGTAAAAAAGGTTTGCTTTGTTAAATAATTCGGTTCCTTCTGTAAAAAATTGCCTTTGTTCAGTAAATTGTTGTTCAAAAGGGCCTAAATTTAATTCAACATCATCAAAACCAACCTGACTAAAATCTGGAATTAGAGTAGCATCTAAAGTAAAATTTTCAGTTAAACCATATTTAATATCCATTCCAACACTCCAATCATATTTTGTATGTCCTTCAAAAGTATTAGCAGTTGCAGAAGCATATGGGTAAAGATTTAATCTTGTTGGTGGTTTAAGATCTATAAAATCTTCAATTAAACCATCGTATTGCGTCCATCTTCCAACAGCATTGTCAATGTGCGTCCAGGTATGATGAGCGTTTAATTTCTCTAACCTTCGGTGAAAATTAAACCCCCAAGATTGTATTGGTCTGTTTGCAAAACGAAGTGCTCTGTAGGGAATTTTCATTTCTACAGCCCAACCTTTATCATTAATTTTTGCAACACTTTCCCAAACAGCACTCCAATTAAAGTCTTCATCTCCGTTAGAAACTTTAGCATCAGCTTGGTTTCCGGTAGTTTGAACTAAAAATTCAAAAGGATTTTGACCATCGTCGTTAGGGTTTATGGTAACCATAAAGAAGTCTGCAATACTAAAATTATCTCTTGTTGCAAACTCCTGCGGAATACCTTCTGGGTCTGGATCGTTCATTTGAGCAGAAATATAGATGGCATCATCATCATAAATAACCTTAACAGTTGTTTGATATTCTTCTAAAACTAATTTACCATTATTTGGTCTTAAGTCAACAAAGTCTGTACAAACTTCTGCCTTTTCCCATACTACATCATTTAAAAGACCATCTATTTTAAGAGTTTTTTTAACCCTTGTAGTTTTAATAGTTTTTCTGTTTTTTTTATTTTGAGCAGATAGCGGAGCTATTGATAACACTGCAATAAGCAGTAGAATTATTCTTTTAAACATATAATTTTTGGTTGATTATCTGTACGTACAAAACCAATATCTCTTTTCTGTTTTAGATACATAAGTCTATTTTGTTCGTTATTATAAAGACGAGTATCTTGTTAAAATGTTACACTTTTTTGTAATAAAATATCTCTATAAAATTTAAGATAAATAGCATTAATAAATTTTTAATAGAAACTTTGCACCTTTTTATATATGAATTTGTATTTTTGATTCCGTTTTAAACATTTACAGATGAACTTACACGAATATCAAGGAAAAGAAATATTAAACAGTTTTGGCGTTAGAATACAACGTGGAATTGTTGCAAGTACTCCTGCAGAGGCAGTAGAAGTTGCGAAAAAGCTTACAGAAGAAACAGGAACTGGTTGGCATGTAATTAAAGCACAAGTTCACGCAGGTGGTCGTGGTAAAGGTGGTGGAGTTAAGTTGGCTAAAAACTTAGACGAAGTAAAAAGTATTTCTGATGATATTTTAGGAATGATGTTAGTTACTCCTCAAACTTCTGCAGAAGGAAAATTAGTGAATCAAGTTTTAATCTGTGAGGATGTATATTATCCTGGAGATTCTGAGCCAGATGAATACTATATGTCTGTCTTATTAAACAGAGCAACTGGTAAAAACATGATTATGTATTCTACAGAAGGTGGAATGGATATTGAAACTGTTGCAGAAGAAACTCCGCACTTAATTTTTACTGAAGAAATTGATCCTTTATTAGGAATCATGCCTTTTCAAGCACGTAAAGTTGCTTTTAACTTAGGTTTATCTGGAGTTGCTTTTAAAGAAATGACAAAATTTGTTACCAATTTATACAAAGCGTATATTGGTTCAGATTCTGCTATGTTTGAAATTAATCCAGTATTAAAAACATCTGATTCTAAAATTATGGCAGTTGATGCTAAAGTTTCTTTAGATGAAAATGCATTATACAGACATAAAGATTATGCAGCAATGCGTGATTTACGTGAAGAAAACCCAATTGAGGTTGAAGCAAAAGCTGCTGGTTTAAACTATGTAGATTTAGATGGAAACGTCGGTTGTATGGTAAACGGAGCTGGTTTAGCAATGGGAACTATGGATTTAATTAAAGAATCTGGAGGAGAGCCTGCTAACTTTTTAGACGTTGGTGGTACTGCAGATGCAGCTAGAGTTGAAACTGCTTTCGGTATTATCTTAAAAGACCCGAATGTAAAAGCAATTTTAGTAAACATTTTTGGAGGTATTGTACGTTGTGATAGAGTTGCACAAGGTGTTGTAGATGCTTACAGAAGTATGGGAGACAAAATTACTGTGCCAATTATTTGTAGATTACAAGGTACAAACGCTGTTGAAGCAAAAGAATTAATTGACAATTCTGGAATGGAAATTATTTCTGCTACAGAATTTCAAGAAGCTGCAGATAAAGTTGCTGAAGTTTTAGGAGCTTAATACTTAAAGTTTTATAAATACTTAAAACGCCTCATGTAAATGAGGTGTTTTTTTATGCTTAAAAAGTGTATCTTCATCCGATTATTTAAAATTAAAATATGAAAAAATTAGTATTTCTATTATTGTTACCAATTCAATTATTAGCACAAGGTGTACCAAATTCTGTAGTGTTTTGGGATGCTTTAGCAACACATTGTGGCAAATCTTATGAAGGAGAAATTGTTGCAGGAGGAAAAGAAGGCGATGGTTTTACAGGTGAGAAATTAGTAATGCATGTGCGTTCTTGTGAAGAAAATACCATTAGAATTCCTTTTTTTGTGGGTGATGACAAATCTAGAACGTGGGTTTTTACAATGGATAAAGATAATTTGATTCAATTAAAACACGATCATAGGCACAAAGATGGATCAGAATATAAAATTACACAATATGGAGGCATGAGTTCGAATGTTGGGTTAGCTAATCTTCAAGTTTTTCCTGCGGATAAACAAACTGCAGATTTAATTCCGTCAGCAGCAACCAATGTTTGGTGGGTAACTATTGATGAAACAAGTTTTACATATAATCTAAGAAGAATTGGTTCTGAAAGATACTTTTCTGTAAAGTTTGATGTCACAAAAGAAATTGAAACACCTTCTGCTCCTTGGGGAAGTGAAGAGTAGTCTTGCTTAAAGAGTAAATAAGTTAAAAAGCCTCACTTAAATTGAACTGATTTCAGTTTAAGTGAGACTTTATTTTGTTTTAATAAGTAATTATGATGCTTAATCGTACTGCATTTTTTGTAGTCTAACTGCATTTAAAATGGCTAATAAAGCAACGCCTACATCAGCAAAAACGGCTTCCCACATGGTTGCTAAGCCCAGAGTTCCTAAAATCATTACAACTAATTTTACACCAAAAGCGAGTGCTATATTTTGCCATATAATTTTACGTGTAGAACGACTTATTTTTATCGCTTTTATTACTTTAGAAGGTTGATCTGTCTGAATAATAACATCTGCAGTTTCAATGGCAACATCACTACCTAAACCTCCCATGGCAATACCAACATCACTTGTAGCTAAAACGGGTGCGTCATTAATACCATCACCAATAAATGCAATTTTATTTGCAGGATTTTGCTTTAAAAGTTCTACTTCATGTAATTTGTCTTCTGGTAATAATCCGCCTTTGGCGATTTTAATACCTAATTCTGATGCTACTTTTTGAGTAATAGAATCTTTATCACCAGAAAGCATTATAATGTTTTCAATACCGATTTTATGTAGGTTGATAATGGTTTGTTTTGTATCGTCTTTTAATTCATCTGCAATTACTACATAACCAACAAAGACTCCGTCAATGGCAACTAAAACAATCGATTCTACAATGTTTTCAACTTCTTGAGGAACTTCAATTTTGTTAGCGATCATTAAAGCTTTGTTACCAACTAAAGCAGTTCTTCTATTCACGATTCCTTTTAAACCTTTTCCTGCAATCTCAGATACTTCTGTAGCTTTAAAATATACTTCTTCTGCTTTGTATTCTAAGATCGCTTTTGCAATTGGGTGCGTAGATTGTTCTTCTATAGCAAAAAGGTATTTCATAAACTCCTTTTCTTCCCAACCAATCGTTTTAATGTTTTTAATTTTAAAAACACCTTTCGTTACAGTTCCTGTTTTGTCTAGAACCAATGTGTTTATTTTAGTCATGGTATCTAAAAAAGAAGCACCTTTAAATAGGATTCCGTTTTTAGAAGCTGCTCCTAATCCGCCAAAATAACCTAACGGAATAGAAATAACCAAAGCACAAGGACAAGAAATTACTAGGAAGATTAAGGCTTTATATAACCAATCTGCAAACACATAATTAACTACAAAAAAGTACGGTAAGAATGTTACAGCGATTGCAAGATATACCACAATTGGTGTGTAAATTTGTGCAAATTTTCTGATAAACAATTCCGTTTTAGATTTACGGGCTGTCGCATTTTGTACCAAATCTAAAATTCTAGCAATAGAACTGTCTTTAAATTCTTTGGTAACTTTAACTTCAATGACGCTTTCTAGGTTAATACTACCTGCAAATACAGTATCACCTTTTTTAATCGTATTCGGTTTGCTTTCTCCAGTTAATGCGGCAGTATTTAATGCCGCTTTTGTTGAAGTTAAAATTCCATCTAACGGAATTTTTTCTCCTACTCGAACCTGAATTTTCTCGCCAATAACAACTTCTTCTGGTGTTACGCTTTCTGTTTTTCCGTTTCTAAAAACATTGGCTTCTTTTGGGCGGACATCTAACAATGCCTTGATGTTTCCTTTTGCGCTATTTACTGCGGCATTTTGAAACAATTCGCCAACGGCATAAAATAGCATTACAGCAACACCTTCTGGATATTCGCCAATAACAAAGGCACCAACAGTTGCGATAGACATTAAGAAAAACTCGGTAAAAACAGCTCCTTTTTTAATACTTTTCCAACCTTCTTTAACTACGGGAAGTCCAACAGGTATATATGCGATTCCGTACCAAATAATTCTGACCCAATCTTTAAAAAAAGAAATATCAAAATAATCGAAGGTAATACCAGTCATCAACATTGTAAAACTTACAATTGCCGGAATATAGGCTTTAAAACCACCTGGTTCTCCATCGTGATTATGTCCATCATCATGATGATGCTCTTTTTCTGAACTTGGTTTTATATCTCTTAAATTGAGTTGCTTTTTTTTCATAATGCTTTTAATTATAGCTCAAAGATCCTATAAAATTCAATGCAACGGAAGTGCATTTATTGTTCACTACATTTATCACATATTCCTTTTACAACGAGGTTGATGTTTTCTGAAATAAAACCATCGGGTACTTTTATTTGTGGGATTTTATGATCTGTTAAGCAAACTGTTTCATTACAATGATTGCAATGAAAATGTAGGTGCAAATCGGTTTCAATTTCACAATTACATCCTTGTGCACAAAGGGCGTATTTAGTAATACCCGTTCCGTCATCAATTTGATGTACAATTGTCTTTTCTTCAAAAGTTTTAATGGTTCTGTATAAAGTTGTTCTGTCTGCTTTTTCAAAAGCATTTTCAATATCCGTTAAGGTAACAGCAACTTGTTTTTTTGCCAGAAACTTGTAAATAAGCAGTCGCATTGCTGTGACCCGAATATTGTTAGATTCTAAAAAATGTTCTATTGTTTGCGTCATTAATGTGAATGTTCTGCGTCTCCTTTTTTCATTTCTGCAATAAGGTAATACGCATTGTTATAAGCAAATTTTGTATTAGGATTTATTTCATTCGGAAAAGTTAAAGCGATCCAGTCACCATCTTTTTGGCCTGGAATAACCTCTACGGGTTTAAAACTCCAAGCATCATTTTCTTTTTCAACAGAAAAAACATAAAAATGATCTCCTTCTTTTGTAATAGCACTTTCTGGCAATGCCATTGTTTCTGTGCTTTCTACCTGAATTCTTCCTTTAATATACATTCCCGGAATTAAATTTCCTTCTTTATTTTCTATTTCTGCGTGTATGTGAATTGCTTTTGGATTTTCTTCAAAAGTTTTACCTACCGAATAAATTTCTGCAGTTAATTCTTGGTTAGGAATCGATTGAACATCAAACGTTATTTTCTGACCTTTCTTTACTTTGTAAACATCTTTTTCGAAAACCATTAAATCAGCATGCACGTGATGTGTGTCTACAATTTCGAATAATTCTGTTTGTGGATCTACATATTGACCCATTTTTACTTGAACTTTTTGCACAAAACCTTCAATTGGAGTTCGCAATGCAATACGTTGAAAAATAGTGCCATTTCTAACAGAAGAAGTATTTATGTTTAACAGTTTTAATTGTGCAGCCATTCCATTAACTAATGCTTTTGAAGCTTCATACTCAGCTGCTGCTTTTTGAAAATTAGCACCAGAACCAACGCCAGCTTTGTATAGTTTATCTTGACGCTCAAAACCCTTTTGTAGAAAATTACGATTGCTATAAGCATTTAAATATTCCGTTTGCATTTTTATAATATTTGGATGTGATAGGTAGGCCACAACCTGCCCTTTATTTATTTTGTCTCCTTCAATCACTTTAATAGAAACCACATTTGCACCTATAACTGTAGTTATTGCTGCTTCATTTTGTGGCGGAACCTCTAAGGTTCCATTTGCTTCTACAAAACCATTCATTTGTCTTGTAGTTATAGTTGCTACTTTCATTTTTAAAGCATCAAATTGTTGTGCAGAAAGCATCGCTTCTTCAAGATGTTCTTCTTGCTTTACTTCTGTTTTAACTTCTATATTGTGTGCATGTGTACCTGCTTTTTTATCACCGCATGAAGTTAATAAAACTGAGAGAATTAATACTGTTAGAATGTTATATATTGTGTTTTTCATTGTCTTAATTTTTAAAATATTGTAATTCAAAAGTACTTTCTAAATAATTTATAAATGCATCTTGTGCGTCTAATTCAGACTGTATGGCTTCCTTTATAAGTTGTGTAAATGCGGTATAATCAATCTCTCCTTCTTTGTAAGCAAATAAAGCACCTGTTTTTTGACTTTTTACAAGTGCTAAAACTTCTTCTTTATAAAACAACCAAGAAGTTTTCCATTTTTGATAATTTTCTTTTGCCTGAAATAATTTAGATTTAATTTCTTTCTGTTTGAATTGTACATTTGCTTTGGCTATTTCTGTATCTATTTTAGCAGTCTTAATTTGTGCTTTTGTTCTCCCAGATAAAAAGGGAATAGAAATACCTATTTGATAACTATAAAATCCGGAAACTCCTTGTACTTCCTGTAAACCTCCTTTAAGATTCAATTTAGGTAGGTTTTCTGCTTTTGCTACTTTATAGTTTGCTTCTGCTTCTGTTACTTGCAACTGAGAAAGACTGTATAATGGATGCAATTCTGGGTTAATCGCACTGATATCAATAGTATTTAGGTCTTCAAATTTATCTGATACGGTAAACAACTCATCAGAAACAAACCATAAATTGAATTGTTGTATTGCAATAATATATGCACTATAGGCTTGTTTTGTTTTATTCTGAATCTGTAACTTTTGATTTCTAGCCGCTAAATATTCTAATTTAGAGATCGCTTCTACTTCATAATTTAACTTTACAGATTTTTCGAAATTGGTATAAATTGAGTCTAATTCTTTATATAAATAGTAGTTGCTCTTTGTCTGAAATACTTTTGACCAAGCTTTTTTTACTTCTAGCTCTAAATCTAACTCAGAAAGTTGATAGGCTTTTTCAGCCAATTGAATACGTTGTTTATTTAATTTTCGTTTAGATGAAATTCCAAAAACATCAATGTTAGATTGCCCTAAACCAATAGTTGTGTAAACACCAGCACCATTGTTTAGTTCTTCTCCGCTTGTATAAATTTGAGTAGTACCAAAATCAAAAGCAGTACTTTTTAATAGTTGCTGTTTTTCAATTTGTAGTTGTCCTTGTTTTAAACTAGGATAATTTTCTTTTGATAATTTTAGAGCATCTTGCATTGAAAGTATCGGTAGCTTATTTACAGACTCTTGGGCATATCCTACGATAGGTAGTAAGAGTATAAATACTAAAATAGCGGTATTGGTAACGAGTTTTTTATTCATCTTAAAATTGAAAGTTTTGTTTTCTACCCAATGATATAAAATAGGTAAAACGAATAGTGTTAATAGGGTAGCCGACAATAAACCTCCAATAACAACGGTTGCTAAAGGTCTTTGCACTTCTGCGCCTGCAGATGATGAAATTGCCATTGGTAAAAAACCTAAAACATCGGTAAAAGCCGTTAACATTATAGGTCTAATACGTCTTTTGGTACCTTCTATAATTCTATCTTTTAAATTAGTAACACCTTCTTCTTTTAATTCATTTAAACCACTAATCATTACTAGTCCGTTAAGAACAGCAACTCCAAAGAGTACAATAAAACCAACACCTGCAGAAATACTAAAAGGCATGTCTCTAAGCCATAATGCAACAACACCGCCAATGGTTGCCATGGGGATTGCTATGTAAATCATTAAGGTTTGTGGTAGCGATTTTAATGCAAAATAAATCAATACAAAAATAAGTAACAAGGCAATCGGAACAACGGTTTGCAAGCGATTACTAGCACGTTCTAAGTTTTCAAAAGCGCCCCCATAGCGGATAAAATACCCAGAAGGTAATTCCAATTTCGCATCTAATTTTACTTTAATTTCTTCTACTAAAGATTTTACATCACGCCCTCTAACATTAATACCAACATAAGTTCTTCTATTGGTATTGTCTCTACTTATTTGCATAGGCCCCGATTTATAACTCACATCTGCAACTTCGCGAAGCGGAACTTGTATTCCAGAAGGCAAGTTGATAAATAAGTTTTGAACGTCTGAAATGTCTTTTCTATTTTCAGAATTTAAACGAACTACTAAATCAAAACGTTTTTCACCTTCAAAGATAATACCAGCGGTTCCTCCTGAAAATGCAGATTGAACAATCTGATTCAGCATGTTTATTTGCAAGCCATATTGCGCTAGTTTACTTCTATTATATGTGATGGTTATTTGTGGTAAACCTGTGGTAGCTTCCGTTTTCATATCACCAATACCTTTTGTTCCTGCAATAATTTTAGAAATTTCTTCGGCTTTTTTAGAAAGAATATCAATGTCTTCACCATAAATTTTTATAGCAATATCTTCACGAACACCTTCAAGCAATTCATTAAAACGCATTTCCATAGGTTGCGTGAATTCATAATTTACGCCTGGAATAATTTCTACGGCTTCTTTTATTTTTTCAATTAACTCGTCTTTAGAAGTTACAGTTGTCCATTCATTTTTAGGTTTCAGAATAACAAAAACATCAGCTAGATCCATAGGCATGGGGTCTGTAGGGATTTCTGCAACTCCTATTTTACTAACAACTTTTTTAACTTCTGGAAACTTAGACATTACAATTTGCTCAACTCGAGTTGTCGTTTCAAGTGTTTCTGTAAGAGAACTACCGGGTTTTAGAATAGCGTGAAATGCAATATCTCCTTCATCTAGTTGTGGTATAAATTCTCCTCCCATTTTAGAGAACATAAATACAGTTACACCAAATAAAACGACCGAGATACCAACAATTAGTTTTCCGTTTTTTAAAGCTTTCTCTAATATTGGTTGGTATTTTCGTTCTGTCCAAATCACAAATTTATCACCATACGATTTTTTGTCAGATTTAGGTGTTCTTAAAATTAAGGCAGACATCATTGGTACATATGTTAAGCAAAGAATCATGGCGCCAATCATGGCAAATATGAATGTTAAAGCCATTGGCTTAAACATTTTTCCTTCGATACCTTCTAATGCTAAAATGGGTAAAAACACAATTAAGATGATAAGTTGACCAAAAAAGGCTGCATTCATCATTTTTTTAGAAGCATTTGCTGCTACACCATCCCTTTCTTTTTGTGATAATTTCTTCTTTTTTAAGACTTGTGTAGCTATAATAAAAACAGTGCTTTCTACAATAATTACGGCTCCGTCAACAATAATTCCGAAATCTATAGCTCCTAAACTCATTAGGTTTGCCCAAACACCAAATGCATTCATTAAAATAAAAGCAACTAATAATGATAATGGAATTGTTGAAGCCACAATTAAGCCACCACGCCAATTACCTAATAAAAAAATGAGGACAAAAATGACGATTAGAGCGCCTTCAGTTAGGTTTTTCGAAACTGTAGATGTTGTTTCTTTAATCAGTTTACTTCTGTCTAATAAAGGTTCTATACTAACACCTTCTGGTAAAGATTTTTCAATCTCAGCCATTCTTTCCTTTACATTTTTTATAACATCATTGGAGTTTGCTCCTTTAAGCATCATTACTGTTCCGCCAACAACCTCACCATTTCCATCTTGAGTCATAGCACCATAACGAACGGCAGCACCATATTGAACGGTTGCAATATCTCCAATTGTAATTGGAATGTTATTAGTGTTTTTAATAACAATTTGTCTAATATCATCTAAATTTCTTGCCAATCCTTCTCCACGAATAAAGTTGGCTTGATGATTTTTTTCGATATAAGCACCTCCTGTATTTTGATTATTGGCTTCCAACGCTTCGAAAACATCGGTAATAGTTAAGCCAATTGCTCTTAATTCATTCGGATCTAAGGCAACTTCATATTGCTTAATTTTTCCGCCTATGGAGTTTACCTCAACAACACCTTTTACCATGGCCATTTGACGTTGTACAATCCAATCTTGCATGGTTCGCAAATCGGTAATTGAGTATTTGTCTTTAAATGCTGGCTTTACTTTTAAGGTGTATTGATAAATTTCTCCTAATCCAGAAGATATTGGTCCCATGGATGGTTCTCCAAATCCTTCGGGAATGTGAGCTTTAATATCGTTTAGTTTTTCTGCTACTAATTGACGTGGCAAATACGTGCCCATATCGTCATCAAAAACAACGGTAACAACAGACAGACCAAAGCGAGAAATAGAACGAATTTCTTGAACATTAGGCAGATTACTCATGGCAATTTCTACAGGGTAGGTTACTATCTGTTCAATATCTTCTGTGCCCAAGTTTGGCGCTTGGGTAATTACTTGTACTTGGTTGTTTGTAATATCTGGCACAGCATCTATAGGTACTTTGGTCATGCTCCAAATACCTGCTGCAATTATGGTAAGCGTAAGCAAACCAATAATAAACTTGTTATTGATTGAGAAATCAATGATTTTATTAATCATAAAAAAAGATTTAATTCAGTGAAACATCTCGATATAATTCAATTATATTAATAGAATCATTCGAAATAAAAAGAACCTAAAAGATTCAAAATGGGATATAAGTATCCTGTAAAAGAATTAAATTATGCTATTGGAGGCTGTAAAATTGAAGAAGTATACTCTTTTTCTGAGCCATTTAAAAAGAAAAAACCTTGTGTCGAAATTTCAGAAACTTCAATTTTTATAAAAGTTAATTGAAGATCTGTTGCGTTTACGTGGCAACATTGACAAATACAAAAAGGCGAACATAAATCTGAGTCTTGATGTTTGTGGTTGTCGGTAATTTGTGAAATTTTGGTTTGTACATGATCATTAGGTACAATAAAATCTGCACAAGGTGTTAGGTTGAGTGCAAAAATATAAATAGCTAATAAAAATATTAAAAATTTCATTGATGCAAATATAGAAACTTATTCTTGCAATGGTATTGCAAACTGATGATTGAATTCAATATGCTTTAAATTGCTATAAGATATCAGTATTTTTCAATTTTATAAGACTAAAAAAGGTTCGTTTTTATTACTCGGTTACATTTTCAATATAACTCATTCCGTATTTATTAAATGCGTCACAAACTTCTTTTATACTGTGATCATTGTCTAGCAATATTACAAGCGTGTCGTTTGCTTCAATAACAGTTGCTCCCCCTGGGCGCACAAATTTACCGTCTCTTTTTATCATACTTATAAAGGCACAAGTTGGAAAGTGTAAATCTACAATTCGTTTATTAACAGCTGTACTGTCTGCTGGAATTTTTAATTCTTTCATAGCAGATTTTGGTAAATTCAAAATATAACGATCATTCTCTGCAACCGGACTTAATTTTTCTGGTAGCGCAACATTTAACCATTTAGAAAAAAGAGATAATGTGGTACCTTGTATTAATACAGAGGTTACCGAGATAAAAAAGACAATATTAAAAATAACATTTGCTTTGTCTATTCCCGCTAAAAGCGGATAGGTGGCAAACACAATAGGCACAGCGCCACGTAAACCAACCCAAGAAATGTAGAGACGTCTACGAAGTTTCATTTTAAAAAATAGTAAACTAATAAAAACACTTATTGGTCTCGCAATTAAAATTAAAAATATAGAAATTAAGATTCCAACGCCCATATAAGGGATTATTTCTGAAGGAAAAACAAGCAAACCTAAAGTAAGAAACAATACAATTTGCATAAGCCACGCCATACCATCAAACATTTTTAGAATGGTAGATTTATGTATTAAATCATGATTTCCTAAATAAACAGCACAAATGTAAATTGCTAAAAAACCATTTCCGCCAACTGCATCTGTAGCCGAAAAAGTAATAAACATAAGGGCAATGACTAAAACAGGATACAAACCCTCGAAGTCAAGTTTGATTTTATTGATGATAAATACGCTTAATTTACCAAAACCAAAACCTGCGATTCCACCAAAAATCATTTGTTGAAAAAATGTTGGAATTATAGAAGCAATACTTAAATCTTGGTTGATTACTAAAGTTAAAAAAGCCAATGTTAATACATATGCCATTGGGTCGTTACTACCACTTTCTAACTCTAAAGTTTGTCTTAAGTTATTTTTTAAAGCTAAATTTTTTGATCTTAAAATGGAAAAAACGGCAGCTGCATCTGTAGAAGAAACAATAGAGCCTAGAAGTAAACTTTCGTATATCGTAAAGTCCGTAACAAACCAAACAAAAGTACCTAAGGAAAGTGCCGTAAGTAAAACACCTACAGTAGATAAAACTAGACCTTCTTTTAAAATTGGTTTTATTGCTTTAAAATTGGTGTCTAAACCACCAGAAAACAAGATAAAGTTAAGTGAAACAATCCCTATAAATTGTGCCATTTTTGGATCATCGAAATTAATACCACCAATCCCTTCTGATCCTGCCATCATTCCGATAGCTAAAAAAAGTATTAAAGTTGGTACTCCAAATTTATAGGAGGTTTTACCAACAATAATACTTATAAAAAGGAGTATAGATCCTACTAATAGTATGTTTTCAATGGTTAAATTCATTTGTGCAATTACTTAAGATGGTTTACACAAATTTAACTTATTATATAGTAAAATGTTTATAAAACTAGGCTTTATTGTAATATTTTTTCTTCAACCAAAAAGAAACACGTACTAATAAAATTAAAGCAGGCACTTCTACTAAAGGACCTATTACACCTGCAAAAGCCTGTCCGGAGTTTAAACCGAAAACAGCAATGGCAACTGCTATTGCTAATTCAAAATTATTACCTGCAGCTGTAAATGCCACGGCTGCAGTTTTATCATATTCTGCCCCTGATGCTTTGGTAAAGAAAAATCCAATAATAAACATCAATGTAAAGTAAATTAATAAAGGAACAGCGATGATTAATACATCCATAGGTATTTCTACTATTAATTCTCCTTTTAAAGAAAACATCACTACAATGGTAAATAACAATGCAATTAAGGTTAATGGAGAAATTGTAGGGATAAATTTGTTTGTGTACCAATCTTCTCCTTTTAATTTCACTAAAATTAATCTACTTAAAATACCTAATAGAAACGGAACTCCTAAGTAAATAGCAACACTCTCTGCAATAGTAGCTACGGAAATATCTACAATTGCACCTTCAAACCCAAAATAGGGAGGAAGTACAGTTATAAATAGCCATGCATAAAAACTATATGCAAAAACTTGAAATATACTGTTTAAAGCCACTAGTCCAGCTCCGTATTCAGCGCTTCCTTCTGCTAAATCATTCCACACCAAAACCATTGCAATACAACGAGCCAAACCAATTAAAATAAGTCCGACCATGTATTCTGGATAGTCACGTAAAAATGTAATTGCCAAAATAAACATTAAAACAGGACCAATAATCCAGTTTAAAATTAGTGAAATGGATAAGATTTTTGTGTTCTTAAAAACCTTAGGTAATAGTGCGTAGTTTACTTTCGCCAAAGGCGGATACATCATTAATATTAAGCCAATTGCAATAGGAATATTTGTAGTTCCGCTGCTAAAGGAATTTATAATGTTTGGAAAAGTAGGAATTAAATACCCCAAACTTACTCCAATTGCCATGGCAACAAATATCCATAAAGTTAAATAACTGTCTAGAAAACTTAATTTTTTTGAAGCCATTTTTATAAATTTACTTGTGAGAAAATGTAAAATAATTCCGCTGCAATTTGCAAGCTTCTTTCTTGGTATTTTTCTGCTTGTTGAGGTGTATTGTCAAATGCCTTTGGATCTTCAAAAGTTATTGGAATACGTTTTTCTGCACCAGCAATAAACGGACAACCACCATCCGCTTGCGAGCAAGTCATAATAGCAGCAAATTCAGATTTCGGATTAAAATCGTCATCTAACTTTTTAGAAAACCCAATAATAGGATGTGCATTCTCTCCGTATTTTATACTATAAACAGGGTTTTTACCATCTGAAATTGTTTTAATATGGAAACCTTGATTTTTCAACGTTTCTGCAGCCATCGGGAAAAGAGCAGTAGCTTCTGTTCCTCCAGAATAACAAAATACATTTTTAACGTTAAAATAGCTAGCCATTGCTTGTGCCCAAACCTGAGATAAATGGCTTCTTCTAGAATTATGCGTACAAATAAAGTTGATTCTAATTTCTTGTTGATTAGAAACTTTGGTTTTAATATAATCTGCCAAAGGTTGTAAAACGGTTTTACGTTCTTCTGTTATGGCTGCAAAGTTTAAACCTTTAATTACGTTTTCTATTTCTGAAAATAGTGTTGTTTGTGTTGTGATCATTTTTATTTAAGTTGATTTTTTTTTTAGTTTAACAACATCCACTTCCTGGAGCACAAGAATTTCCTGTAGCTATTTCTGAAAATTGTAATTTTGTTTTTTCTTCCGGAATTCCGCAATTGTCTTTGGCTAAACAATCTGTTTGCTTAGAAGTTAGTAAGAAGTTTGTTCCATCAAAATCAAGTCCGAATTTACCAATTGTATCTGCTTGGTATTCTACTTCAATTTCTAAATTTCCGATGCCTAAAACCTTTTCAGAAAGCTCTATAATGTTTAATAATTTTTCTGGGTACAATCTGTGGTCATAATCATCGGCATTCCAAAGTTGAAAGTTTACTACTTCTTCGTTTCTAACGGTTCCGCCGCAATCAATAAAATTTTTGGTGATTTTCCCAACTTCGGTAACATGAAAATGATTTGGTACTAATTCTCCGTTTGGTAATTGAAAACCAATTTTTTTTAAAGCTTTTAGAGCTACTTTTACTTCTGATAATTTCATAATGATATATTTGTTTATTGCAATTTTGCGATTAATGTTTGTAAATTTTTTTAACAGCAATCTGTTTTTTGAGATAAATCTTGATCTAAAAACTCTGACATTACTGTTTTCATTGCGGTCCAGTTTTCTTTATGAATGCAGTAACAAACACTTGTCCCTTCTACACTTCCTTTTATCAACCCTAAATGTTTTAATTCTTTTAAGTGTTGAGAAATGGTAGGTTGTGCCAATCCGATTTCACTTACTAAATCACCACAAACACAAGAATCAATCTTAAACAAATGTTGTAAAATAGTTACTCTTGCTGGATGACCAAAAACTTTAGCAAACAAGGCAATTTCATTTTGTTGATCCGTAAACATTTCAGTTTTTGCTAATCCCATTTTGTTTCTTTATTTATTCATTGCAATATTACGATTAATATTTGTTCTGTCAAACTTATTTTTTTAGTAAAATAAGTTTACCACATTTTATTATTATCATTACTCATAAAAAGTGAGATATTTTAATTTATAATTTTTTTTTCACTTTTTTTATTTTTCTTTGTCCTATCATCACATTAAACAGTGGTTTTGTTTAGTGCTTTGTTAATTGTAACTAGAAGATTCATTAAAAATCATTGTCTTTTTTTAGTTAATTTTTTGTTTTTTTAAGTGGTGTCTAATTAATTATTGTTTATCTAGTTTTTTTATGAAGTATTTATTTGGAGTTACTATGATTTGGGCTTTTTCGTTTAGCTTAATTGGTGTATATCTTTCTGGGTTTGTTGATGCTTGGTTTTCAGTATTGATGCGTATAGGTGTTGCTACAATGCTTTTTTTACCTTTTTTAAAGCTGAAGAAAATTAAAGTAGCAACAATTTACAAACTTATTGCAATTGGTTCAGTTCAATTGGGTTTAATGTATTGTTTTTACTTTCAATCGTTTCGTTTTCTTACGGTGCCAGAAGTGTTACTTTTTAGTGTGCTTACACCAATTTACATTACTTTATTAAATGATTTTTTAAGTAAAAAATTTCATAAAAGACATCTGCTTACTGCTTTAATAGCTGTTTTAGGAGCTGCTTATATTCAATACTCAAGTATTAGTGAAAATGTATTTTTAGGTTTTATGATTACCCAAGGTGCCAACCTTTGCTTTGCTGTAGGTCAAATCGCTTATAAATATTTATTAAAATCTACGCCTGAATTAAAAAGTACTCCAAAGCATACTATTTTTGGGTTGTTCTTTATTGGAGCATTTCTAGTAGCACTTATTGCTTTTTTCATTTTTGGGGCAACAGAAAAGTTGCCAACCACATCTGTTCAGTGGGGAGTATTAATATATTTGGGCGCTGTGGCTTCTGGACTAGGTTATTTTTTTTGGAACAAAGGTGTTGTTATGGTAAATACAGGCTCGTTAGCAATTATGAATAATGCATTAGTTCCAATAGGATTAATTGTCAATCTTGTTATTTGGAATAAAGAGGCAGATATTCAAAAGATTTTAATTGGTGGAAGTCTTATTTTTGCTTCTCTTGCACTTAATGAATATCTCAATAAAAGAAATAGCTCTAAATCCTTATTAATTAAAAGTATAAAGGCTGATTAAGATTCTCTTTTATATACTTCGTTTTAATAACAGACTTGGGAGAATTCTAGCTACCTAGTTAATTATTACTTACCTTTTTTTTATACTTATACAGTATGTCTAAAGGAATGTGGCAATAAGAATGATCATTCGGGTGCAAGGTTAATCTATGTTGATGTTCTTCATCACTCGGGATAAAATTAGTTAAAGGAAGCACTTCAATCGCTATTTTTTTTATGGTTTTATTTTTAAGGTTTAATGTCTGTTCTATTTTTTGAATACAATTTTTTGCTTTTAACAGATGTTTTTGATGATCGCTGTAAAAGCCTGTGCGATATTTCTCTCCGATATCGTTTCCTTGTTGGTTGATACTATAAGGATCAATAATTTCTAATAAGTGATGTATTAAATCTTCAACTGAAATAACCTTAGGGTTAAAGGTTATTTTGACACATTCGGCAAAACCATCATAGGTTGTTTTAGTAGATTTGGTAGTTCCATTAGCTCTTCCGGCTTGGGTTTCAAGTACACCTGGTATGTGTTTGAAAAACTCTTGAACGCCCCAAAGGCAGCCCCCTGCAATATATATCGTTTCCATTATATTGTTTGTTCTGTTAATTAATCTTTTTTATTGTTTTTAATTGCTGGTAACGTTAAGATGAATATGCCGCGTTTTTAGATTTAATGTTAGCTAAGTTACTTTTTTAAGTTAAGAAATCAAGAGTTGAAACATTCTTTTTTCAATCAAAATCCTATAAGTTTTGTTTTAAAAAAAGTAATAATTTAGTGACTATAATAAATTTTTGCTAGTAGTCTTATTTCTTGTAACTATTAGGAATAGTTATCAATTTAATTCTAAAAGAAATCTATAAAGTTGATTTACCTTTTTGAAAAAAGGTATTGAATAGTTGCAAAGTGTATTATTTGGGTTTTTTATAAGGTTCGTTTTTTGTCTTTTAAAATCATTTTTTTTATCCTTAATTTCTATTAATGAATCTTTCTTTTTTTATGTAAATATTATAGAAAATAATATTATTGTTTCATGAGAATTATCAGCTCTATCTTTTTATAGAACACTACTTTTGTAGTAGAAAAATAATAGTATGATTAGACAATTATTCATAATACTCATGTGTCTTGCTCTAGGTGAGATTATAGTTTATTTCACTGGGATTAAAATCCCTTCAAGTATCATAGGTATGTTGTTATTAACAGCAGGACTTCAATTTAAAGTAATTAAACTTAAATGGATACAGGAAGTTGCTGATTTTCTTTTAGATAACATGGTCTTTTTTTTTATACCACCGGGCGTAGCTATTATGTGTTATCTTGATTTAATTTCAAAAGAACTAGTACCAATACTAGCAGCAATTCTGGGGAGTACTGTTTTAGTTTTACTAAGCACTAGTTTTACACATCAAGTGTTGAGGAAAATAAGATTGAAGAAACTAACAAAAGATAAAAAATGAAACTGATTTCAGAACCTTATATGTTGTTAACCATAACTGTAGGTATTTATTGGTTGACAAAATATCTTCAAAATAAAACCAACTCAGTTCTACTAAATCCTATATTAATAACAATAATTGCTGTAATAGGCATTTTAAAATTAGCAGGTATTTCTTATGAGACTTATCATGAGGCAGGTAAGTTTATTGAGTTTTTTCTAAAACCTTCAATTGTAGCATTAGGAGTACCGTTATATCTTCAGTTAAGTAAAATTAAAAAACAAGTAATCCCTATTTTTATTTCACAATTAGTAGGTTCTATAGTAGGTATAATTTCGGGGGTTCTTATTGCTAAGTGGTTAGGAGCTTCAAATGATGTAATAATTTCGATAGCACCTAAGTCTGTTACGACTCCGCTTGCTATTGATATTTCACAGTCAATAGGGGGGATTCCATCTCTTACTGCATCAATGGTTGTTATGGTAGGAATTTTTGGATCAGTAGCAGGTTTTAAAATTTTACAACTATTTAAAGTGAGTAATCCAATGTCTAAAAGTCTTTCAATGGGGACCGCAAGTCACGGGCTTGGAACGGCTCAGGCGATGGCTATAAGTCAACGATTTGGAGCATATTCAAGTATGGGACTTATTTTAAACGGATTGTTTACGGCCATATTTACTCCCATTATTTTAGCATTACTTGGCATTATATAAGAAAGTTGCTTGTTAGGAATATATATACGTCCTGTTTTGAAAGGAATCTATAAAGGTGGTTTGTTATTTGAAAAAAGTATGAGTAGTAGTAAAGTAGAATACTTTATTTTAGTATTACGCTATATTAAAAATGCCTCAAGTAATTGAGGCATTTTTTTATTTAGCAAAAAGTGTATTGGAAGAATTACAGTTTTGAAAACTTAATTTTTCATTGTTTTATAGTAACTTTTAATCTTCTTTAATAGTATTATTAGATAAATTTAATTGAATATAGTTGTAAATGATTCACCTATCCTTCTTCCTGGTCCCCAAAAAGTAATGGTTTTTGGAGCTGCAGGATTTCCAAAGTATGCCGGAAACAAATAATAGTAATCAAGTGTTAATGTTGCCTGAGTTTTATCACTATTTACAGTGTAATCGTAGTTGGAAGAATTTTGTATTTGAAATATAGAGCCATTTGAAGGAATTGCAATTGTTTGTGTAATATTCTCACCAGTAATCTTTAAAATATCATTGTAAGAAAAAGAATCTTGATTTAATGAAATGAATTTAGGAGCACTTTCTGCAAGTATATCTATAAATTGACTTGATTCTATACGTATTGAATTTGTTTGATATACTATTTTGTAATTACCGTAAGTTGGTATATTTTCTGTAATTTTAGTATTTAGACTATATTCAATAATGTTTTCTTGAGAAGAATAGCTGTTTTGGCTTAAAATATTTAGTTCATATTTATTACTACCATCGTATAAGTAGATTTCTGCACCAGGTTTATCCATGTCTAAAAATTGACCTGAAATACGTAAATCTGCTCTAATATAGTAAAGGTGGGCCGATGAAGAGTTACTATTGTCGCTAATTTGGGGCATATTAGCAATGATTGTATATTCCGTTTTATCTCCGTTTTCTGCGGTAACGGTATAATTAACTGGTTCTTCAAAGTTTTGAGGAATTGTAATATCAGGAGAAATTGTAGCGTTTTCAGAAATTGATATTGTAGGTAAAAGCGAACTTTTATCTAATGTTCCCATATTAAAATTAATAATTTTGTTGTCTTTATTAATATAGGCTTCAATAGTTTTATTTTCAACAAGGACCGAAAAGGATAGTATTTCACTTTCTGAATTAAGTGGTCTATTGTTAACAATAACTCTATAAATATTAGGGTCTCCATTCTCTGCATATACAGTGTATGCTACTTCATTATTAAAATTTTGAGATTCGTTTATGTTAGGTGATATATTTGCGTTTTCAGAATAATCAATTGAAGGCTTTAAGGCAGAAATGTCAGCTCCAGCTAAACTAAATAGTATTGTTTTGTCTATTTGGTTTATAGTTCCGTTTATAATTTCTCCGTTAATAGTAAGGTCAAATGAGTTAATGGTGTTCTGATTGCTTAAAACAATTGGTAAATCGGGTTCATCGTCTTTAGAACATGCTATAAGAGCAAATATTATGTATACTAATATTGTGATTTTTTTAATCATTTTATAGGGGATTTTTGTTAGTTTTTTAAGCCGTGAGAACTAGGATAAATTACAGTATCACTGTTTCCAATAATAATTATTGGAGACTTTATAATAGGATTATCTGTTTGTAGTTTCCATTCTAAGCTACCATTAGTCGCGTTAATTGCATAGAAGTTATTATCCCAATCACCGATATAGACAATGCCTTCGTAAACAATAGGAGAAGTAGTTGTTTTAGAACTTAAATCATATTTCCATTTAAAACTGCCGTCTTCTGCATTTAAACAGACTAATTCTGCTGTTCCATTTTTAGATAAACCAATATAAATATTGTTGTTGTGTATAAAAGGAGAAGTTTCTATTGTTCCTTCAGGTTTGTAAGTCCATTTAATATTGCCGTTGTTTTCATACAAAGCATAAAGAGTGCTATAGGTTCCTGTTATTATAGTGTTTTCGAATATTGTGGGTGCTGCAAAAAAGGAATTATATCTTCCCATATCGACAGTCCATATTTTACTTCCGTTATTTTTATTCAATGCATAAAATATACCATAGTAATCCCCAATATATATTTGGTCGTTATTAATTAAAGGATTGGTTAAAAATTTATAGCTTGCGTTTAACCTTAGACTCCAATCTGTTTGTCCTGATACTTTATTTATGGCGTATAAATGATCATTATTTCTACTGCTTACAAAGACTCTAGTTTCATCGATAGATAGTGTTGCGTAATAATTAAGAAAACTACGATCCCATAATTTTTCTTTTGATTCAATATTTACACAATAAAGTTTACTACTTGCATCAAAAGCATATACATTGGTATTATCTGTAATAATGTTTCTATATTCATTATAATTAGTACCCGGACTGCTTGTCCATTCAATTTCACCTGTAAGGATGTTAATACCGTTTAATCCTTTTACACCTGAAAAAATCATGTCTTTATAAGTTGTATGAGCTTCAATAAACGAAGTGCTAGATTCCCACAAAGTCTTATTTGTAATTAAATCATATGCTATTAAGTTTTGAGAAGAATCTGAAAAAAGTAGGATTTTACTTTTAGGGCTTTCAAAAGTGAATTCTAATTCAGAAACTCCTCCGTTTTTATCTGTGGCAATGATTCTACCTCTATATTCATTGTTATACTCTAAGAGTGATGTGCTTATAGATTTAGTTGTTTTTTCTACTAAAATAGAATTTATATATAAGCTATAATATATAAGATCATCATCTGCATCTAAAACAGTATTCCAATCTATAGTAACTGTTTTTCCTTCAAAAGAAATTTTTTCTAGTTTTATTTCTTCAGGATTTGAATTTTGATGAGGAAGAGACTCATCGTTTGAGCATGAAAGCAATATTAGTATTAATAGAATTGATATTATTTTTTTCATAGTTCTTTTAATGTATAGTTTGTAATTTTTTAATTAAAAGAATATCCTAATTTAATCATGAAACTTTGAATGTTTGGATATTCAGTATTACTTTCTGAAGTTATTTTTTTAGGTGCATTATAACGTGCTTCTATACTGAGTTTATTATTAAAGTGGTATCCAATTCCTAAAAGAAAACTTATGTTTTTATTCATTTTAGTTTCCTTTTCATTAAATTTTATAGGAAAGTCTAAGTTAATACCCGAATTAATAAATAAAACTTTTTTATTATTAAGGAATAGATAATGTCTTATTGCAATGGGGATTTCTAAAGAGCTGTATTTTACTTTTTCATTACTATAAATCGGTAAGTTAACCATTGCATTTGGGTTTGATGGTGGTGCATAAAGTGTATATCCTGTAACTACATCTATATTAATTGTTTTGAAAGCAGACTGATAAGTAGGCTCAGTAAATAGAGACCATTTATTATTATTGAAAGGGAAAATATATTCTAATTCTAAACCTAAATTAATTGCTGGGGTAGAAGTAAAATCTAATAATGATAGTCCAAAACCTATTTTACCATAAATATTAAATTTACCTTTTCTGTTTTTTTTTATATATAATTTATTTGAACTATTAGAGCATGAGTTGAATTTTGAGAAAAAGTTGATAAAACTATCTTCTCTATATTTAATGTTAGTATTAATGTTTTTACAATTTAATTCATCCCTCAACGTTTTTTGGTAATTTAAGTTTTCAGAAATACCACCTTTATTATTCTTATATTTTTTATACTCTAAAGGTTTAATTTTTGAATTTATACTATAAAAAAAGTAATCAACTCCGTTATCTGAATATTTAAATAGACTTGCTTTTCCTTTTATTATTACTTTTAAGAACAAGTTTTTATTTTTAAATATTGAGACCCTTTTATTACTCAGGTTATTTAAATTATTAGAATATTTGTTAATGTCTACTTTATGTTTTTCAAATAAGAATTTATTATAGATTTCTAATACGTTTAACTGATTAGATTGTATTTTTTTAACTTCAGATTTATCAGTTAATTTAAATTGAAATTGAGATGGAATTTGCCTCCAATCTTCATTTTTAATTAAGCATTCAGTTTTGTTTCCATCTATAGTTGTAAAATAACCTTTTTCAAATTTATTTTGGGCAATTGAATTTAATCCTATAAATAAGATAATAAGAGTAATTATCTTTTTCATTGTTTTAATTATTGTTGTGAAAATATAAATAAGACCTTACTTAACTATTGATAATTATCTACATTAAAACTTATTAATAGAATTGCTTTTTTTTTGCTTTTTTATTCGACTTAACTTAATGTTTATTTTACTTAAATTTTATTCAAAAGAAGTTTTAAAAAATAATTTTGTAAAAAAAATATGGAATTATTTATTACAATTTTTCTCTCAAAACCGCAATTTCATCACGTAATTTTGCAGCAACAATAAAGTCTAATTCTTTTGCGGCAGCTTCCATGTGCTTGCGTTTTTCTCTAATACGTTTTTCTATTTCCTCTTTTGGTAAATACTGTAAATCTTGTTCCGCGGCAACCTGTTTTGCATTATCGTAATGATAACTAGAAACAGCAGATTTTGACAAAGTATCATCAATTTTTTTGTTAATCTGAGTCGGAGTGATGCCGTGTTTGGTATTGTAGGCAATTTGCTTTTCTCGCCTGCGTTCGGTTTCGTCAATGGTTTTTTGCATGCTGTTGGTCATTTTATCAGCATATAAAATTGCCAAACCATTTACATTTCTTGCAGCTCTACCAACGGTTTGTGTAATAGATCGGTGCGAACGTAAAAAACCTTCTTTATCAGCATCTAAAATTGCTACTAAAGAAACTTCTGGTAAATCTAAACCTTCACGCAAAAGGTTGACGCCAATTAAAACATCAAACAAACCTTTACGCAAATCTTGCATAATTTCTACACGCTCTAATGTATCAACATCAGAATGAATATAACGACAACGAATATCTACTCTTGTTAAATATTTAGTCAATTCTTCTGCCATTCTTTTGGTAAGTGTAGTAACCAAAGTACGTTCGTCTTTTTCTACTCTTTGTTGTATTTCTTCAATTAAATCATCAATCTGATTTAAGCTTGGTCTAATTTCAATTACCGGATCTAACAAACCCGTAGGTCTAATTACTTGCTCTACAAAAACACCTTCTGTTTTTTCTAACTCGTAATCTGCAGGCGTTGCAGAGACGTAAATTACCTGATTCTGAATTTCTTCAAACTCTTCAAATTTTAACGGACGATTGTCCATTGCAGCAGGTAATCTAAAACCGTATTCCACCAAATTTTCTTTTCTACTTCTATCGCCACCATACATAGCGTGTGTTTGCGGAACGGTTACGTGGCTTTCATCAATAACCATTAAATAATCACCCGGAAAATAATCTAACAAACAGAACGGTCTTGTACCAGGTTCTCGTCCGTCTAAATAACGAGAGTAGTTCTCAATACCAGAACAATAACCCAATTCACGAATCATTTCTAAGTCGAATTCTGTTCGCTCTTTTAAACGTTTTGCTTCTAAATGCTTGCCTATTTCTTTAAAATAATCTACCTGTTTCATCATATCTTCCTGAATTTGATGAATGGCATTTTGTAAAATGTCTGGAGACGTTACAAATAAGTTTGCTGGGTAAATGGTCAGTTCACTAAAGCTTTCTAAAACGGTATTACTTTCTAAATCGAATGATTCTATTTCTTCAATTTCATCACCAAAAAAATGGACTCTATAGCCATTGTCTCCGTAAGACGGATAAATGGTAACCACATCTCCTTTTACTTTAAAGGTTCCGCTTTTTATTTCGTGTTCTGTTCTAGAATATAAACTTTGTACTAGTTGATGTAAAAATTTTGTTCTTGCAATTTGTTGATCAACATGAATGGGAATGACGTTTTTCTTAAATTCAACCGGATTTCCAATACCATACAAACAAGAAACCGATGCAATTACAATAACATCTCGTCTACCAGAAAGTAGAGAAGAAGTAGTGCTTAAACGCAAACGTTCTATATCATCATTGATAGATAAATCTTTTTCAATAAAGGTTCCGGTAACGGGAATATATGCTTCTGGTTGATAATAATCATAGTACGAAACAAAATATTCTACGGCATTATCAGGAAAGAATTGTTTAAACTCAGAATACAATTGTGCAGCCAATGTTTTATTGTGCGCTAAAACTAAGGTAGGTTTGTCTACGTTTTTTACCACGTTAGCAACGGTAAATGTTTTACCGGAACCTGTTACTCCTAAAAGCGTTTGATATTTTTCGCCATCATTAACACTTTGTGTAAGTTCTTTTATTGCTTGTGGTTGATCTCCCGTAGGAGAAAATTCTGATACCAATTTAAATTCCATGATGTAAAAATACGGATAGAAAAAAGATTATTACTTTCTTATTAAACTAAAATTTCCAGAAGCTTTAATTAATTGGTCGTTGTTGTCAATAATTTCAGATTGAAACCAATAATCGTTAGAAGGCAGCGGTTTACCATTATAGGTTCCGTCCCAACCTAGATTATTGAAATCTGTAATTTGGTAGACTGCTTTACCGTATCTATCAAAGATAAATATTTTAACAGATTTAAAGAAAGTGCTGTTTATTCCTTTTACATTCCAATAGTCGTTTTTATTATCATTGTTTGGTGTAAAAAACTTTCTATACCCAATTACTGAAACATCGGTTTGCACTGGAGGTTCACAATTATTAAGATCTCTTATATAAATAGTTCTTGATCCTGGAGTGACATGCGTAAAAGTATGTGAAGTTCCATTACCAAAAAAGGTGTTATTATCTAATGAGAATTCATAGGTACTGTTACCATCAAGACTAATATCAACAATATTATTGGCTTCGTCTTCTGTGTTTACATTGATGTAGTAAATCGTTGCCGCTGGCGGATTATTTACTGTGAATTCTTTAAAACTAGTACAGGTTATTCCGTTTTCGGTTTTGTAAACCGTTAAAGAAAAATCTCCGATAGCATTTAATTTAAAGTCTTTGTTTGTGCTTATAATATTGTCTGAACTATCTCTCCATTCATATAAATCATTGCTAGCATCTGCTGTTAGGGTAATTGGGTTTACATTTGGATTAAAACAAATAGTGTAACTGTCTTGTAGCTCTATTTTGGGAGTAGGATTTACTACTAAATTTATAGGCTCCATTCCGCCACAACCTAACTCATTATCTACTCGAACATAAATAGTTGTAGATGGCGTATTAAGTTTATAAGGAAGTTGATTTTCTGTGGTTTGTGCGTCTAATAATGTTGGGTAAAAACGAATTGTATTTTTAGAATCTAAACTAAATTGGTCTAAAATTTCAGTGCTTTTTGTTTTTAAATCGAAATATCCAATACTGTCTCCATTTAAATTGTCTGAGCTATCACAGGTATAATACGTGTCAATGGTACCAAGAGAAACAAACTTAGATTCAATAAAAAAGTTAGTAATGTTTCCACAGCCTTTTTCCGAAATAACTTTTACAAAAAGTTCTTGAGGATTGCTTTCATTTTCGAAGTTTTTTGGATTTGGTATGCGGTTTTCATCATTTTCTGCATCTATGCTGTTTTTGTAGAAAAGATACGCTTTATTAAAGGCATCTTTAACTATTTTATCTCCAATATCAGTTAAATCAAAAAAATCGATTCCATTATTATCAACATCACATTGTATTAATTTTTGGTCTGGAGTTAAAACAGGTAATGGATAAACTGTTACTTCTTTATAAAAAGGAATATCGGTTCCGTTAATTGTTACGGTGCAGGTTACTAGGTAATTACCTTCGGATGCGTATTGATGATCTGAAGATAAACCTGAAGCAGAATTTCCATCGCCAAAATCCCATTCGGCATTAGATATTGTATTATAAGAGTCTAGACTAAAGTTAAAAGTATCTGTAATACATTCATTTTTAGTAACAATTCTATTTCTAAAATAAGATTGAATAAAATTAGGCAAGCCTCTATAAGAAGCACCACTTTTTAAATTTAGAGCTTCATGTTCGTAGTTTGCCAAAGCACCTATTTTATTAGGCTCATGTACAATACTAAGAGTTTGGACAGGAAATAGGTTATAACCAATTTTATAACCATTTATATCATATAGATTTTCATAGGTTGATTGTGCAATATATATTTTTCCGTCTGTACCTAGGCTTATAGAAGATTGCAGTATGTCTAGTGGACCAGAGTATACGGGGGTTCCTCTATAACTTTCATTTGTATTGGCTACTTCTAATTGCATTATGTTATAGGTTTGACCACTATAACTTGCAGAATAATATAAAAATTTAGAATCAGGAGAAAAAGTAAGTCCATAAGCGGCATAACCAGCTCCACCAAATTCTGCTATGGTTACATATTTTAATTTTGATAAAATACCGGTATTGCTATCAAAATTAAAAAACCTGATAAGACCATCATTATATAAAGCGATGGTACTTCCATCAGGAGAAATTGTCATTTCTCCATCATAACTATTTTCATATTTTACATACTCAAGTTGTGTTGTTGTAAATGGTCTTTCTACACCATCTTCTGTAACTTTAATAGCGTAAAAAATATCATTTTCAGCTTCATATGCATTACTTCCGTAAGTTATAACCCAAACATCTTTACCGTTTTTATGGTGTACAGCGGTAATTTTATTTGCTGTGGAATGTATAAGTGGCATGTTCTTGTATTTAACCCAGCCTAAAGGTCTTGAAGTTGAAAATTCTATTTCTGAATGATAAATCATAGGATAAACTAAGGGAGAACTTAATTCTGTTTTTCTAGTTGTAAAAACATAAAAAGTAGAATCACTATTTGGCTTAGGTATAATTATCGAAGATTGCGTGTTGTTTAACTCGCCATTTAAGCCCTCACCATTTATCATTATCTCATTATTTTTATTCCAGATGGTTTGTCCGTCTGTATAAAATAATAAGTTTCCTTGGTTATCCGAAATACTTGAAGAGCCTTTAAGAACTGTCATTTGGCTGTCTTCTAAAACATCTACATTTTCTTTATTAAAATGAATGCCTGCTTTATCTCCAAAATACCAATGATCTGTTTCTCTTTGCGAGAAAGTATTGATACTAATAAGAATAAGTAATAAAAGTAGTTTTATTTTCAAATTGAGGGTTTTAAAAAATAAAAATAAAACTATTTATAGAGTCCTATCATTTTATTGTGTTAAAAAATAGTTGAAACATGTAAAAAATAGAATTAAATGTTTTTTGGGAAGTATTATTATTTGAAATCTTGTCAAAAAGTAGCTTTATATGCATTAAAACTTTAAAAATATTAAATTAGTTGTAACAAATAAAGAATCTGAGCTACATATATTTAGAGGCGATATTGTTTTTATTTCAAAATTTTTAACGAAATTGCTTCTCTAAAAATTGTTCAACTTTAAAAAAACAAAAAATAACTATGTCTGATGATTTTGATTTACTAGAAACTAGTGCAAACAAAAAAACTGAAAAAGTAGATGTAAATTGGGGGAAAGCGATTGACACCATGAAATCTAAATTGGCACAAGAAGATGATCCAGAGTCTCGCCAAAAAATTCTAAACGCAACCTTAGATGATGTTGTGCACATGGCAGAAAAAGACAGAAGTACGCTTTTAGATGCTATAAAAGACTTAACAGATTACCAAGATGAAGTTGGTATTATGTTCGAGAAATTTTCAGCCTTAAACCCATCAGAACAAAAAGTAATAGACGATGCTCAAAAAGGATTAGAACGAGCAAGAATAGAGTTAGAAGATGCACAAAACAAAGCAGATACTTGGTGGAACAATTTATGGGGTAGAAAATCGAAGATTAAAAAAGAAGAAATAGAATTTGCAGCAGCAGAAAAACTACGTGCAGGTGCAGATAATAAAGCAAAAGCATTATTTCAGCAACGTATAGAAAGTGCCGATATTCAAACGCTATTAAGTGAGCTTTCTTACAAATCTCAAGCAGCAGTTACGCGTTTAAAAAATAGAGAAGTAGAAATAAAAGAAGTAGAAGAAAAGTTAAAAGATGCTATTGTAGAGGCTTCTAAAAATCATACAAAAGCGTTAGCTAAAAAGAAAGAAGTAGAAGAGCAATTAGAAGAGCAGTATGCTTTATTAAAACAATCTCGACAAGAATTAGAAGAAATTGTAGACAAACAATCTACTGCCTATTCAGAAGCGATTGGTAAAATGACTGCTATTGAGCAAAAAGTAGAAGAGTTAGAAGGTCTTAAAAATGCTTACACAACCTTGGCTGCCAGTAAAGATAGTTTTGTGCACAAACACAATTTAACCATTAAAGTATTAACTTCTTTGCGTTCTAATTTACAAACACATAGAGCAAAATTAAAGTCGGATACTGAAGAAAGGTTAAAGTATTATGATGGTTATGTGGTTGCATTAAAAGCAAGAACAGACCAAGAATTTGCGGCAATTTTAGAGCATTTAGGTGTAAAAACAGATGAGCATATCGGAGAAACTTTAGCGTCTATGCATTCTGCAAGTGCTAGAGCACGTCAAGAAATGATGGATAATATTCCGCTTCACGAAAAAGTGATGACCGGTGTTTATAGCTCTTACGCAGAGGCTTTACATGAAATTAGAGAGAAAGATATCGACATTCAAAAGAACTTTGCAGACCGTTACGGAATAGACATGAAAGAGATTTTTGAAGACTATTACAAAGCAGATGCAACTGCTCCAAAAGGAACGGATGCTCCTGCAGCAAAACCAAAAACAGATACTTCTAACGACGATTTGTTAGGGTAAAAAGTATTCAGTTTTCAGTTGTAGTTAGCAGTTAGCTTGTGCCTGAAAATTGTTGTTAAGAAAAATATTTTGGGCGTTACCTTCTTTTTTGAAAATCAAAAAGAAGGTCAGGCTTTTCTTTATATCTTTTTTTCGTGCCTCAAAAAAGGATGCCATTTCAATCCTTAACGCAGCTGGCATACTTGCTAAATAAATTCATTGTAAAAGATTATCAACTAAAAAATGATTACAACACCTTTAGATTCTGCACTTTTAGATTCAAAAGAACAATATGTTTTTTATCATAAAATGGTAGATTTTGTATTAAAAGAACTCATTGTAAGTGTGCAACAAGAAAAATTATGCACACATCAAGAATTGTTACTTTTTAAGCAATATTCAGATTTACTTTTATATTCTATAGAAGCCATGCGTATTAAATATATGTATGACGAAGAAGATAACATGAAAGTCGATTTAACAGACTCTGGGTTTCCTAATTATTTAGAGTTTCGATTTTTGTACAACGATTTAGAGTTAAGAAATCAGCATTTAGATAAATTAAAAGATGTAGAAATTCTAAAAGCAGAATTTTTAAACACACTTTTAGTTAAAAAACAACCTATTAAAAGGTTAGATTTATTTAAAGCTTCTTCTTTTATTTATTATACTTCTGTAGAAAAAAAATACATTTTTAACAGATTTGTACAAGGTAAAATATTAACCGCTAAGGAAGGTCAGAATTATCAATATATGACAAGTTGGAGTTTCTATGACGTAAGTCATAACCGACCTTTTATTTGTTATATGTATTTTAATTATGACGGAAAAATAGACAAAGAAAAAATTTATGAAGTCTTAAAAGAAACAGCAGATAGAGAAATGTCTTTAGATACAATGGCGTATAATATTGATCGAAAATTACCAGATATCAGGCCAAAACATCTGAAAAGAATAGATTTAGGACCTTTTCATAATGTCTTCGCAAAAGACGAAAATGAAATAACACATACTATTTTAGGTGGAATTGCTAAAAAAGAAATTCCTTTAGAGTCTTATGCTTTGTCATTAAAAATAGATGAGGTTTTTTCTGGTGATACATTTACAGAAGGAAGTTTTTTCTCTAAACAAACCATGCAAAAATGGAGTGAAGTTATTCAACAAAAATATGTTTTAGCGCCTCACAGGATAATTCAATTATTATATAACCAAACACCAAGAACTTTAGATAAATTGGCAAAACCGCCGATTGAATTGGCGAGTTTAAAAATTGATGTGAAATAGAGTTTGAGAATAAAGACAAGACCTCAAAGGTTTTTAAAACTTGTGAGGTTTGAAGAATGAAAATTAAAAATATAAAAAATAACCAGGTATAAGAAAAGCAGTGTAAAATTGCCAACTACTACTGCCAACTGCATACTGAAAAACTATGAATCATAATTCTACTTTTCCCATCAAACAAAATGAATTAAACATGCTTCGCGATGAAGCTTCTGGTTATTTAAAAAGTATTCAGTGGGAGCAAAGTAATAGAGCAAAGAATAAAGAAAAAGACGCAAAAGACGAATCGATTTTGCTGTATTTGTCAAGAGCTAATTCAGGAAGCAATGTAGAAGTTACATCAATTTCTAAAACTATTTTAGCTTTAAAAAAGAGATTATTGCCAGATTCTATAGCAATACCTGTGTATTTGAATCAGACGTTGTATGCAGTGCAAGAAGGACTCACTTTAGGTATTTGGATTAAAGATAATTATTATGATTCATCTGGTTTATCAAGTTTGCACGAACGAAAATCGGCTTTAGATTCTCAAGGAAAAAGAGAATTTGAAAGTAAGATGCAAACAGCAACAGCTTTTCAATTATTTGCGACTTCTTATAAAATTTTACACGATTTAAAACCACATGCTTCAGATGATTTATCGGTGATGAAGCAAAAGTTTGCTGGTATTCCAGAAGTTTCGCTTTTATCACCTTTAAAAGGAATTGCGTGTTCTTTATTTTATTTTGATAAATATTTAGGACATCCAGATATTGTAAAGTCAGACAAAGATGTCATTGATTTTACAGTGGTGTATTTTGAAGCTCTAATTGATGAAATTCAATTGCGTAAAAGCAGTTTAGAATACACCGAAACCATAGTTGATAGGACCTATAAATTAGAAAATTCTGATTTTGCTATTTCTGGTTGGGACAATGTTTTTTCTGGAACCGCAAAAAGTATCGAATTTAATAAAATTCAGTTCGAGCAAATTGTAGGGAATAAAGATGCTAAACATTTTGCACGTAGATTAACAGAAAGAATGCTGAGTTACGATTTTGATGCAAAGAAGAATCCGTTTCAAGAATTGGGTGGTTTTATGCCTGTTTTTATGGGATATGGAATTCCGGGAACAGGAAAATCGATGTTAATTGCAGCCATTGCAACACGACTAAAAGAATATTCAGACAATTTAGAGATTCCGTTTTTATTTCATCCAATGCCAGACACGTTAATCTCTACTTTTCAAGGAGGATCTGCAGAAAAAATGGTAGAATGGATGAAGCCCATGCAAGACCCAACAAAATTAATTTTTGCGCCTATTGATGATGCAGAAAACAATTTACAAGAAAGAACTACACAAGGCGTTTCGGCGGGTGTAAAAGAAGTTATTGGAGTTTTCTTACGATATACAGAAGGCGCTTATGCGGTTAATTATGGAAATTCTTCTATCGGATTATTTACCAATTTGCCAGAAATGTTAGATAAAGCGGTAATTTCTCGTGTACAAGGTAGATTTAAAATTGATGGAGCAAGAACAGAACACGATTTTTTAGATCAGGATTATATTTGGTGGAAAAAGTTTGAAAAAACAATGCCCGATTTTGTAAACATGCAAAATCCGTCTAATTATCAGTTTTTAAAAGATCAAGGATTGACAAAAAGTATGGGAGAAATTTTGGGCTCTGTAGAAAAACCATCCGAACAAAGAGTTTTAGAAGCGTATGACAGAGCAGAGAAAAACCATAGATCAAATGAGCATTTGTTCTTTGCCATTTTATACAAAGAAATTCAGAAAATATTTCCATTCTTTTCATCGAGAGATGTGCGTAATATTCAGTCTGCAATTTCATTGCGATTAACAGATTTCGATTTAGAACAAGATTGGTTTGAAAATCCTGAAATTTATTTCAAACAGAAATATGAAACCAAATTTAACATGTTGCAAGAGTTAATGAAAAGCAATATGAAAGGACTTAATTTTTCTGAAATTAGAAGACAAGAAGTGGTACGTTATTTAGATAATGTTGCCACGATTGCAGATACAGATTTTAAGAGAAAAGTAGACGCGAGAGTCAACCAAATGAATATTGATTTACAAGCAAGAAAAACTTTTGAGAATGAGTAACATCAGAATAAAAAATAGTAAAAAGACATTATTATCAGATAATTATTACACGTTAAATAAATTCAATTTCGATTATCAAATGTCCGACGGAAGTTGGGTACAACAAATGAGAGAAGTCTATGAACGTGGTCATGGAGCTGGGATTTTGTTGTACAATACCACCAAAAAAACAGTGGTTTTAATCAAACAATTTAGATTACCTACTTTTTTACATGATAACAAAGACGGATTTTTAATTGAAATTCCTGCCGGATTATTGGATTTAGACAATCCAGAACAATGTATCATTAGAGAAACCGAAGAAGAAGTAGGGATTCGTTTAAAGTCTGTTAAAAAAGTATATGAAGGTTATTCATCACCCGGAGTTTTAACAGAGAAAATGCACTTTTTTGTGGGTGAATATACAGACGATATGAAAGTGAGTGAAGGTGGAGGTTTAGAAAGTGAAACAGAAGATATAGAAGTTTTAGAAATTCCGTTTACAGAAGCTGTAAGAATGTTAAATGAAGGAGAAATTGTAGATACAAGAACTATTGTACTTTTGCAATATGCTATCATTCATAAATTATTAGAGTAATAAAAAGTAATATTAAGAGTAAAAAAAAATACTCCGTGTTTCTCTGTATTATTTCAGTGAAACTCTGTGTAACAATTAAAAAATGCAAAAACTAATAAAAGCCAATTTATACAGAAGCGAGTCCATTAACGTTAGTGGAAAATTGGTAGAACGTTATAATAAATGTCTTGTAAAACTCGGGTTTACAAAAACCAAATTGACGTCATTTTCAATAGACGGAGTAGGTTGGAGTCCGGAAATAGCAGAAGAAAAAGGGGAACCCTTTTATTTAAATAATGGTGAAGCAAATACCTACGCTATAATTATTACTCCAAGACAAAAAGGATTACCTGTATACAATCCGTTTAATTCTTTTGATAGAGAGTTGATGAAAATGGTGTTTAAAAAACATGAAAAAACGATTAACGATATTACAAGAGATTCTGCTGTTTGCATTGAGTTTGATCAAAAAATAGATGTTTTTTATGAACCTTTAGATATTTTAAGGTACAAAGACATTACGATTAAGTTTCATTTAATTGATAAATTACACAAAGCCAAAGAAGAGCAATTACAATTAATTGAATTATTTAATGCTGATAACAATTTTATAAACGAAGAGATTCACAATAAATTGATAACATCTGCAAAGAAATATGGAGATTTAAGAGAGAGAAATTTAAGTATAGAAGAAATTATTTTTACAACAGATTCTTTTTATACAAAGGCTTTTGGTGGTGTTTTCTTATTAAGAGATTTAGTAGTACCAGTTCTTGTTTTTCAAAATGAAGCAACCTACAAAGAGGCAATACAAGATACAACGTATGATGTTTTAATGTATCATATTTCACATAAAGAAATGATTGAGAAATTAATCAGTTATAATGTTCTAGAGTTAGATTTAGAAGAAGAAACTACTAAAAAAAGATACAAGAGAATTCAGAAATATATGTTTTCATCGTATTTAAAAAAATCGACACACTCTGTTAAAGATATTTTAGAAGAGGGGATTTTATTTAAGAGTTATTTAAACAAAATAGATATTTCATCAAGAAAAAAAATAATGGGTTTAGAGTTGTTTTTAGAAAAACAGCAAATTTCTAAAAACATAAATCCGAAAGATTTTATTGATGAAGAAATGTATGTGGCTCTGCACAAACCACACTCTTCATTATTACCAAATCATCAAGATTTAATTTGGAGTTTATTAGTAAACATTGCACCAAAAGATGTGTTATTTTTGTATTGGTATGACAAAGAACAATTTTACGAAGTTTTTAAAACTTTAGAAGATTCAACACAAGATTGGGTAATAGAAACAATTTGTAACAATTTTTAGAAAAAATAGACTAATTTTATATATAACTTCAATCTTTTTATAACCATGACCATAGAAATCATCATATTTATCGCAGCAATTTTATTCGGAATTGTTATTTATTGGAGAGAATCAAGAGGTAATAAAATGTATCTATTCTTCAATAAAGTAATGAATTCAGAAGAATTACAGATGAAAGATACCGATACAAAAGGTTTTGTGTTTCAGCAGAATTTTGTTTTAAGGTTTGTCTATATCGCTGTTGTATTTCTAATCGGAATTTTAATTGTGCAATTTTTAATTCCCATAAATTATGCAACAATTTCATTGTTTGCATCCATGATTTTCGGAACTTTGATTGGGACTTATATTGCAGGAGCTATTTTTAAATCTTCAGAAATTATTGAAGAACAGACTGAGGCTTTCGAGGATAAATTAGAAGAAATTATAGAAAAAGGAAAAGATTTTGTAGAAGATTTTAAAGAAAAAGATAATAAGGAAGTTGACGTAACAAAAGAAGTACCTAAAGTAGCAGACAAAAGTGCAAGAGAACGATTAAAAGATAAAGGACTTTTATAAGTATTTGGTGGCACTAATCAAAAAAATAGTATAAAATTAATTAGAATAAAATAGTAAGTATGGGTAAGAAACTTCTAGTTTCAAACTTCATACTTCAAACTTGTAGTTATGATTAAGAATTATTGGAGTAAAGGAGCAAAGCAAAAGAAAAGAGTCATACTATTTTTAATAATATTATTGGCATTATTATTCTTTTTTAGAGATGATTATCAGCCAGCATTAATATTTTTTAGAAAATTTATTTTCATAATTTTATTGTGCTTTTCACTGCTGTTTCTAGGTTTACGAGGTTTTAGAAAAGCGGTAGGTGTTGGGAAAAGAATCGGAATTTTGTTTTTCTTATCAGCATTTTTTGGAATCTTATATTATGTAGGTTGGAATTTACAATTCTACGATTATATGAAAACCTATAACGTATTTAACGATTTAAATAAGATAGAAATTCATGAGTTGCCATTAACTCAAAATGAAAGAATTCAGCCATTAAGAAACATTTTTTCTATGGCAAACGAATCTGTAGGAGAAACCAAAGATGTTTCGTTGCCACATTTGGTAAGAGTGGATGGAAACAATCAATGGACTATGGCAATCCAGCCTACAGAAAAATACTATTGGCAAGGATTAAAAGACAATACAGAAGAGGTGTTTTCTGTGTCAAGTACAACTCCTTTTCCTCGTTTTTCATCAGAAAATAGAATCTCGGTGACATTTTCTATTGGAGAATCTTTAAAATTTAGTAGAAATACCTACAATGCGGTAGTACAACGTTTAAATCCTTGGATGCTTTTTAATTACGAACCAAGCGACACGTATTACATGAAAAATGATAAAGGAGCTTGGGTAGAGGTTGTGAGTTTAATAAAGTGGAAAGGCTTCTTTTTTCCATATCCAAGTTTTGGAGGTGTCATGGTCATTGAAAACGGAGAACATGATATTATAGATTATTTAGAAAGAATTACCATTGGTAAAGGAACTTATATTGCTCCAGATGAAATGAAAAATCATGCTTATTTAACCAAACAGAACACATTATCAGAGCTCGTATCTCGTTTGCAAGCAGAAAGTTTAAAGTTTTTAGCAGGATTTTCAGATCCATTACCTTGGAACATGGAAAGTGCAGTAAAAATTCCTACGGTACCAAAAGATCAAAATGCACAACCTTATGTAACCGATTTCGATTTTTCAGACAGTAAAACAGATGCTTTTAGCGGCTTATATCATTGGTTTGGTTTAGAGCCAGTAGGTAATGAAAGAACCAGTTTAAGTTACAGTGTATTTATCCCAGCAGACGGTACAGATAAGTTTTATTTTTACGATCATGCATCAAAAAAACAAGGATATGCAGGAGTTTCTGCGATGCCTTTAAAAGTAAAAGAATCTAAAAAAGAGTATGATTGGAACTCAAATACCCCCGTAGAATTTAGACCTTATATTAAGAATATTGCAGGTAGAAAAAGAATGTTTTTTCTAGGAACAGTTTCTACAATTAGTTCAGATAATCCAGAACAATTTGATGGCTCTGCAACGCCAGATTTAGCCTTAATAGATAGTGAATATAGAGATGTAGTTTGGATAAATGCTAAAAAACCAAGTACTTGGAACGAGGAGGTTTACAACCAATTAAATGAAGCTTGGAAAACTAGTGAAGGAAGTAATTTGTATTTCGAAAAGCAAAAAACAATTTTAGAACAGAACAAACAAGTTTTAGATTCTATAAAATTAATTTCTAACCTAGATAAAAATCAGCAAATATTAGATTCTATTAAGCTACTTTCTGCACAAGATAAAAAACTTACAGAAATAGAAAAGCTTCAGAGAAAAATAGATTCTATTAAAGAGAATCAGTAGTTTTTGTAGCTATTTCCCGCTTTCATTACTCGCTTTTTTTGTTGAAAAAACAAAAAAGAGCTCAAACAGACCATTCAATCAGGGCTAAACATATTTGCCAACTTATATAAAAAACAGAAAATGCTGTTTTTTAAAGTTGGCTTTTTTTTTTGTTTTGAAATTCCCTTGCATCTGTGTTATTTTAGTCTTATTATACTTAAAAAAAACTTTAGAAAATCGTTATATTTGTTAGCTACAATTAATAGATAAAACCTATGATTTTTATTGATAATGAAGGATGTACAGATCCTAAGCTTAATTTAGCATTAGAAGAATATGCGTTAAGAAACTTTGACGCTTCAACAGATTATTTATTATTTTATATTAATGCGCCATCTATAATTATTGGCCGTAATCAAAATACTTTAGAAGAAATTAACCAAGAATATATCGACAAAAATGATATAAAAGTAGTTAGACGTATTTCTGGTGGAGGAGCGGTTTATCATGATTTAGGAAATTTAAACTTCAGTTTTATAACCAATCACGACGGAAAAAGTATTAGTAATTTTAAAAAGTTTACAGAACCTGTAATTCGTGTTTTAAATGAATTGGGGGTAAACGCCGAGTTAAAGGGGAGAAATGATATCCTAGTTGATGAAAAGAAAATCTCTGGAACAGCTCAATTTTCTACAGGAAAACGAATGATCAGTCATGGTACTTTATTATTCGATACAGATATGAGTGAGGTTGGGAAAGCACTTCAAGTAAAAATGAGTAAAATTCAATCTAAAGGACATAAATCGGTTAGGAGCCGTGTTGCAAATATTAGTGAGTTTTTAAAAGAACCAATTACAATGGATCTGTTTAAAAAACAATTACTTACTGGTTTGTTTGAAGCCAAGGAAGCATTTGAAATTCATAAATTAACCGAAGTAGAGTGGAAAGCTGTTAAAGAATTAAAAGCAGCAAAATATGATTTGTGGGATTGGAATTTTGGAAACTCGCCAAAGTTTAACATACAACGCAATAAACGATTTCCAATAGGAGAGATAGATCTGCGTATTTTTGTAGAAAAAGGACATATTTCTGACTTTAAAATTTTTGGAGATTTCTTTGGTAGACAACCCGTTGCAGATCTTGAAGAGCTATTAATTGGTGTTCCTTATGATAAAAATGAAATCACTAAGAAGTTACATCATATAACTATTGCCGATTATTTTGGGAAATTAGAAAATTCAGAGTTTATTGATCTTGTCTACGGTAATGATTAATTTTTTTAAATTATCTGAGCTGTATGTTATATTGTTTTATGTAAAATACTTCCTTGGATTTATTTTCCTTGGTAAGTAAAAATTTATTTTGTAATTTTGTCAAGAATTTAAAAACCATTCATGATGAAAACAACTAAAATTATCTATTATATTTCTACTGCATTATTAACTGTAATCATGCTTTTTTCTGCAGGAATGTATATTTTTAATCATGAAGCAATAGCAGGTTTTTTTACACATTTAGGCTATCCAACATATATAATTTATCCTTTAGCAATTTTAAAAATTTTAGGTTTAATTTCACTTTGGTTTATCAAAAGTAAATCTTTAAAAGAGTGGGCTTATGCAGGTTTTTTCTTCGATTTTGTGTTAGCTTTTACGGCACACGTAATGGTTAAAGATGGTGGGCATATGACAGCGTTAATTGCTTTTATTGTTTTAATAATCTCTTATATATCTAGCAAGAAAATTACAAATGGAAGAGCATAAGAAAGCAGAAGTCGTTTTAACAAACAGAAACTATTTAGCAGAAGCTAAAACAAGAAACCATTTTTTAACAATGGATCAATCGGTTGCTTCTGGAGGTGATGATAGCGGAGCAACTCCGGTAGAATTTTTATTAACCGCAATTGGAGGTTGTGTTTCTATGACGTTAAGAACGTATGCAGAAAGAAGAGGTTGGGATCTTGGAGAAATAACAGTAAATGTTACTCAACTTAAAGATGAAAAAGGAAGTTATTTAACAGAAAAAATATCCTTTGAAAAAGAGATAACGGAAGAGCAAAGAAAGAAATTGTTAGTATTTGCAGGTAAATGTCCGGTAGCTAAAATGATAAAAGGAGAAACAAGAATATTTAGTAGTATTCTTTAGTTCCGTTTGCAGTTAGTAGTATAACAGTTTACTGTAAGGATTAGATAGACAGTTAGGAAATTACACAAATAAACATTTTTAAAAGATGAAAAAAATATTAGCATTTGCAGGTAGTACAAGTTCTACCTCTATCAACAAACAATTAGCAACATTTGCAGCCGAAAATTTAGAAAACACTTCTTTTGACGTTGTAGATTTAAGAGATTTTAAATTACCTGTTTTTAGTGAAGATGAAGAAAAAAATGGTTTTCCAGAAGACGCAAAAAAGTTTTCTGCATTATTAGATAATTACGATGGCTTTATATTGTCTTTAGCAGAACATAATGGATCTTATACAGCTGCTTTTAAAAATATTTTTGATTGGGCGTCTAGATTAGAGGTAAAAGTTTTTAGAGATAAACCCTTATTGTTAATGGCTACTTCTCCAGGTAAAATGGGAGGTCAGTTTGTTTTAGCGGCAGGAGAACAACGTTTTCCTATACAAGGAGCAAAAGAATTATTAACATTTTCTCTACCAAATTTCTATGATAATTTTAAAGAAAATAAAATTGTTGAAGCAAAATTTGGGACACTATTAAAAGTACAAGTAAATAAATTTGAAGCTTTAATAAATCAATAAAAAATGAAAATAGTTTTATACGGAAGAGCAGGACACGCATATACAGTAGCGTTTAAAAACTTTCTAAATTCAACTGATGTTCCTTATGTCTATAAGGATATTTCTAAAGATGTAGAAGCAAGAGAACATAGTAAAGAATTGTATGATGGTGTAGCAAAATATCCAACATTGTTTGTAGATGATAAAGTGTATTTAACTCCGACTACTGAAGAATTTAATAAGATAATGCAAGATTTAAATTTAAGAGCGTAGTTTTTTATTTTAGAGACAAGAGACAAGAGACAAGAGACAAGGCTGAGGACTAAAAAATGACTTAGGACATAAGACTAAATCTATGTTGGTATTGGTTGATTTTTTCAAAGTTTTAGAACCAAGAACCAAGAACCAAGAACCAAGAACCAAGAACCAAGAACCAAGAAACAAGAATCAAGAAACAAAGAGATAGAAGGTTATTTAGGGGTAACAAAATCTATATTTTCTATGTTGTTTTGTGGTCGTTTTTTTATGTTTTAGGAACATATTATTGATTTCAATAATTCAATGAAGCTTAACAATGTCTGACTGAGCTAGTCGAAGTCCAATTAATGAATTAACAGAAATATTTAATCTTTTCAAAAGTTATAAGTTTTAAAGTAAGTCTATCAACTGAAATTTTTAATTTTCGAATACTGAATACTGAATACTGAATACTGAATACTGAATACTGAATACTGAATACTGAATACTGAATACTGAATACTGAATACTGAATACTGAATACATGGGAGACATTTCTAAAGACATAAAATCGAATTTTGTTAGCAATAAATTAAAGGCTTTAATCAATATAAAATACACTGCAAATTGGTTAAGTAGTAAAGAAAATGAGTTTTTTAAACCTTACGGAATTTCGCCACAACAGTATAATATTTTAAGAATTTTACGAGGAGCTAAAGATCAAATTAAGGTGCAAATTGTAAAAGATAGAATGATTGAAAGAGCACCTAATGCAACCCGCTTAATGGATAAGTTATGTGAAAAACACTTAATTGAAAGAGAGCGTTGTGAGCATGATAGAAGGGTTGTATTTGTGAAAATTAATGAAAAAGGTTTAGAATTATTATCTAACATAGACGATAATAACAATCTTTCGTTTTTAGAAAAGTTAACGGAAGAAGAGGCAATTGTTTTAAGTGATTTGTTAGATAAAATGAGATAATTATGAAAAAAATAATTCATACTGCATCCACAAGAGGGCACGCAAATCATGGATGGTTAGAAGCAAATCATTCGTTTAGTTTTGCTAATTTTTATGATCCAAAGAGAATACAATTTGGAGCATTGAGAGTTTTAAATGACGATTTAATTGCACCAAGCATGGGATTTGGTACACATCCTCATAAGAACATGGAAATTATTACAATTCCATTAAAAGGTGTTTTAAAACATAAAGATAACATGGCAAATGATTGGATTCCTGTTTTGCCAGGTGAAGTACAAGTAATGTCTGCAGGAAAAGGAGTGTATCATTCAGAAATAAATGGTTCTGCAAATGAACATTTAGGTTTATTCCAAATCTGGATAATGCCGGAAAAAAATGAAGTTACTCCAAGATATGACCAAAAGGAATTTGATATAAAAGATAGAAAAAATAAATTGCAATTATTGGTGAATTCTTTTAATTCTGATGATGATAGTTTAAAAATACACCAAGATGCACAAATTTTTAGAATTGATTTAGATAAAAATCAAGGTTTTAACTATCAGTTAAAAAGTAAGAACCGTGGAGTATATATTATGAGTATTTCTGGTGATTTTGAGATTGATTCAACAAAACTAGGTAGTCGAGATGCAATAGGAATTTATGAAACTGATAGCTTTATGATTAAAAGTTTATCTAATTCTGAATTATTATTGATAGAAGTACCGATGTAAGTTAAATTCGTTATAAAAAAATCAGACCTCAAGGAATCATTTCTTTGAGGTTTTTTCTTTTCAAAAAATAAACATATCTTGCAAAGTGTTATGCGTGCATAATAAAATTAATTCCAAGATTATGAAATATAAGCACATTTTTGAACCATTAGATTTAGGTTTTACAACTTTAAAAAATAGAATTTTAATGGGGTCTATGCATACCGGTTTAGAGGAGGAGAGAAACGGTTTAGAAAGAATCGCGGCTTATTATGCAGAACGAGCAAGAGGTGGAGTTGGATTAATTGTTACGGGAGGAATTTCCCCAAATATACAAGGTTGGACAGCTCCTTTATCAGCAAGAATGTCTACCAAAAAACACGCAAAAAAACATCAGAAAATAACAACAGCAGTCCACAAAGAAGGTGGTAAAATTTGCATGCAAATACTACATTCTGGTCGTTATGGGTATCATCCGTTTAATGTTGCGCCTTCCAAAATAAAATCACCAATAACACCATTTAAACCTTTTAAATTAACACAATCGGGAATTAATAGAACCATTAGAGATTTTGTAAACTCTGCCAAACTATCTAAAGAAGCAGGTTATGATGGTGTAGAAATTATGGGGTCTGAAGGTTATTTAATCAACCAGTTTATTGTAAAAAGAACCAACAAAAGAACCGATGAGTATGGTGGAAGTTATGAAAACAGAATGCGCTTACCTATTGAACTGGTAAAACAAACACGAGAAGCTGTCGGGGTAGAGTTTATTATTATCTACAGATTATCGATGTTAGATTTGGTAGAAAACGGCTCTTCTTGGGAAGAAGTGGTGCAATTAGGTAAAGAAATAGAAAAAGCGGGAGCAACCATTATCAATACTGGTATTGGTTGGCATGAAGCTAGAATACCAACCATTTCAACATCCGTTCCTAGAGCAGCTTTTACTTGGGTCACTAAAAAAATGAAAGAAGAATTATCGATTCCTTTGATAACTTCTAACAGAATAAATATGCCTGAAACGGCAGAAAAAATATTAGCAGAAGGTGATGCTGATATGATTTCTATGGCGCGTCCTTTTTTAGCAGATCCAGAATGGGTAAATAAAGCAGCTGAAGAAAAAGTAGATGAAATTAATACGTGTATTGGTTGTAATCAGGCTTGCTTAGATCATGTATTTCAACAGAAAGTAGCAAGTTGCTTGGTTAATCCTAGAGCTTGTCATGAAACGGAATTGAATTATTATGAAACCGTACTTAAAAAGAAAATAGCAGTTGTAGGTGCAGGACCTGCAGGATTAGCAGCAGCTACAATTGCGGCAGAAAGGGGGCATTTTGTAACGTTGTTTGATGCTGATAAAGAAATAGGAGGTCAGTTTAATATTGCAAAACAAATTCCGGGTAAAGAAGAGTTTTACGAAACCTTGCGCTATTTTAACAAACAAATAGAATTGCACAATGTAACTGTAAAATTAAATACTAAAGTTTCTGTAGAAGATTTAAAAGAATCAGATTTTGATGAAATTATAATTGCAACAGGAATTAAACCTAGAACGTTAAAAATAGAAGGCATCAATCATCCAAAAGTGTTGAGTTATATTGATGTTTTAAAATTAAAAAAACCGGTAGGAAAACGTGTTGCAGTAATTGGTGCTGGTGGAATTGGTTTTGACGTTTCGGAATATTTAACGCATGAAGGCGAGTCTGCATCCTTAAATATTGATGCTTGGTTGAAAGAATGGGGAATAGATAAAAACTTAGAGGCTAGAGCCGGAATTGAAAATGTAAAACCAGTATTTGAACCTTCACCAAGAGAAGTTTTTATGTTTAAAAGAAGCAAAGGGAAATTTGGTGGAAATTTAGGTAAAACTACAGGTTGGATTCACAGGTCTACTTTAAAAAAGAAGAAAGTGCAGTTTATTGGTGAGGTTTCCTATACCAAAATCGATGATGAAGGGTTGCATTATGTTCAGAATGAAAAAGCTAAAATTTTAAAGGTTGATCATATTGTTATTTGTGCAGGTCAAGTTCCTTTTAAAGAATTGTATCAACCTTTGTTAGATGCTGGTAAAAAAGTACATGTTATTGGAGGTGCCGATTTTGCAAGTGAATTAGATGCAAAAAGAGCTATTAATCAAGGAGCACGATTAGCAGCAGATCTGTAATCTGCTTTATTTAAAAAAAACACATAATTGAGCAAGTTTTTTAGAGTAATTGCATCTAAATAAGAAGTAAAACTCAAAAAATAAAATCCATAATGAATAAATTTCTTCTAATCCTAGTAACTTTTTTAACATTTAATCTTTTTGCACAACCACCAGGAGGAGGAGGTGGAAGATCACAAGGGCAAAGACCACAATCTAATGAGGTAACAGAAGTGAAGAAATTTAGTGCGAACGATGTTGCAGGTCTCTTTTATTATGATATTGATGAAGTAATTAAAAAAATAAAAGTAAAAGATGAGGAAAAACAATATTCAGTAAAAAAAGCACTTAAAAATTATAACTTTAGAATTAAAGAAATTAAGTTTTTAAATTCTGCTAAATTTTCTGATTTAGATATTTTTATGAATTCCATGACTAAAGAGAAGGATAATGATGCTAGTCAGGAAATGAGAAAAAAAGTTGAAGAAATTATTCGTCCTGTTAGAGATAGTGTTCATGAATATGAAAAAGAACTTAATGAAATTTTAGTAGGAATTTTATCAGAAAAGCAGCAAAAGAAGTGGTTAAAATATCAAAAGAAAAAAGTTGAAAGCCTACAACCAAAAAAGCCACAGAATACTAATGAAAGTTCTAGACCAAGCAGAGGTGGCGGAATGAGTAGACAATAAGTTTTAAAAAATTCTATGTTATCATAGGATTTTTTTGTGTTAATAAATATTATAGTACATTTAGAAAAAATTAAAAATAATCTATGAAATCATTTTCTGTAGAAGAAATAACATCACTTGTAAAAGGTGAACAAATAGGAGTTTGTAACGACAAAATTCATGCTCCAGAGCAAATAGAAAACGCAATAAAGGGAAATGTAACTTTTATAGGAAACTCTAAATATGCACGCTTGTGGGAAAACTCAAATGCAAGTATTGCTATTGTTTATGATGGAATAAAAATTGAGCCAGAAGAAGGAAAAGCTTTTATTAAAGTAAAGAATCCAGATTTGGCAATGGCAGTTTTATTAGAAGCTTTTGAGCCAGAATCTCCTTATTTTGAAACGGATATTCATCCTACGGCAGTAATAGATAAAACAGTAAAATTAGGAAAAGGATGTAAAGTAGGTGCAAATTCTTATGTAGGTAAAAATGTAGTTTTAGGAGATAATGTAACCATTTACCCTAATGTATCCATTTTTGATGATTCCTCCATTGGGAACGAGACTGTAATTTGGTCTGGAACTGTAATTAGAGAACGTACTAAAATAGGTAGTCATTGTATTTTTCATGTAAATGTGAGTATTGGAGCTGATGGCTTTGGATACAGACCAAGCCCTGATGGAAGAGGATTAGTGAAAATTATTCATATTGGGAATGTGGTAATTGGAAATGCTGTTGAAATTGGTGCAAACTCTTGCGTTGATCGTGGTAAATTTAGTTCTACTATTTTAGGTGATGGTTGTAAGATTGATAATTTGGTGCAAATAGGGCATAATTCTGTTTTAGGAAGATGTTGTATTATGGCAGGACACAGTGGTTTAGCAGGTTCTGTAACTTTAGGGGATGGTGTAATTATCGGAGGAAGTGCCTCTATAAAAGACCATGTTACCATACATTCAGGAGCAAAAGTAGGTGCAGGTTCTGGTGTTATTGCAGATATCGAAGCAGGTAAATCTGTAGTTGGTTATCCAGCATGTGATTCTAGAGAAAAAATGAAACAATGGGTAGCTTTGCGCAAACTTGGTAGAAGCTAGGTTTTTATTAATTATTACTTACTGAAACTCTATTTTTAAAGGCTTTTACTGAAGCCTATTATTGGGCAATACCAAATAATTACCGATATTTGCCAATCAAACGAACTAATTACGAATTATGGGAATGAATAAAAATACAGTATTAGGCTTTGCTACGCTTATTATGATACTTGTTGGCTTAGGTTTAATAGCTTTAGGAGCTTTTAGATATAATGAAGTTGCCGGATGGGGATTTGCGGCAGTTGGTTTTGGTTTCTTTTGTATTGCATGGGTTTTTAATGCATTAAAAGGAAGAGTATAAAAAGTCTACAGTTTTCAGTAGCAGTTTTCAAATTAAATTAAAAAAAAAACAAACAAATGAGCGACGATAAGAAAGTAATCTTTTCGATGAATAAGTTGTCTAAAACTTATAAATCAACAGGTAAACAAGTTTTAAAAGATATTTATTTAAGTTTCTTTTATGGAGCAAAAATTGGTATTCTTGGTTTAAACGGATCAGGAAAATCTACTTTATTAAAAATTATTGCAGGAGTAGAAAAGAATTTTCAAGGAGATGTTACTTTTGCTCCAGGTTATAAGGTAGGGTATTTAGAACAAGAGCCACAATTAGATCCAGAAAAAACAGTTTTAGAAGTTGTAAAAGAAGGAGTTGCAGAAACAGTTGCAATTTTAGAAGAGTACAATAAAATAAACGACATGTTTGGTTTGGAAGAAGTGTATTCTGATGCTGATAAGATGGATAAACTAATGGCACAGCAAGCTGTTTTGCAAGATAAAATTGACGCTGCTAATGCTTGGGAATTAGATACCAAATTAGAAATTGCAATGGATGCGTTAAGAACTCCAGATTCTGATAAGAAAATTGGAGTACTTTCTGGAGGTGAAAAAAGACGTGTGGCCTTATGTAGATTATTATTACAAGAACCAGAAATCTTATTATTAGATGAGCCTACCAACCACTTAGATGCAGAATCTGTACATTGGTTAGAGCACCATTTAGCACAATATAAAGGAACTGTTATTGCTGTAACGCATGATAGATATTTCTTAGATAATGTTGCTGGTTGGATTCTTGAATTAGATAGAGGAGAAGGAATTCCTTGGAAAGGAAATTATGCTGAGTGGTTAGACCAAAAGTCTAAGAGAATGGCACAAGAAAGTAAAACCGCTTCTAAACATCAAAAAACATTAGAAAGAGAATTAGATTGGGTTCGTCAAGGAGCAAAAGGTCGTCAGACAAAGCAAAAAGCTCGTTTGAAGAATTATGACAAGTTAATGAGTCAAGATCAAAAACAAACAGATGAAAAATTAGAAATTTACATTCCTAATGGACCACGTTTAGGTACCAATGTTATAGAAGCAACAGGTGTTTCAAAAGCATTTGGAGAAAAATTATTATATGATAATTTAGAGTTTAATCTTCCGCAGGCAGGAATTGTAGGTATTATTGGTCCCAATGGAGCTGGTAAAACTACCATTTTTAAAATGATTATGGGAGAAGAAAAACCTGATGGAGGAAGTTTTTCTGTAGGTGAAACTGCAAAAATTGCATATGTAGATCAAGCACACTCTGATATTGACCCAGAAAAAACAATTTGGGAAAACTTTTCTGACGGACAAGATTTAGTAATGATGGGAGGTAAGCAAGTTAATTCTAGAGCTTATTTAAGTCGTTTTAATTTCTCTGGTAGTGAGCAAAATAAAAAAGTAAATACACTTTCTGGTGGAGAACGTAACCGTTTGCATTTAGCAATGACTTTAAAGGAGGAAGGAAACGTTTTATTATTAGATGAGCCAACAAATGACTTGGATGTAAATACATTAAGAGCATTAGAAGAAGGTTTAGATAACTTTGCTGGTTGTGCGGTAGTTATTAGTCACGATAGATGGTTTTTAGATAGAGTTTGTACACACATCTTAGCTTTTGAAGGGAATAGTGAAGTGTATTTCTTTGAAGGAGGTTTTTCTGAGTATGAAGAAAATAAGAAGAAACGTTTAGGTGGAGATTTAATGCCAAAACGTATTAAATATAGAAAGTTAATTAGATAATTTTCTCTAAATTATATTTTACAAAAAGCAGCTAATTTTATTAGCTGCTTTTTTAGTTTACAATAGTTTTATCTGCTTTTTCTGTAAGTACACCTTTTTTTATAGTCTTATAAAAAAGATTATTTGGCGATTCTTTTAGAGCTAAAAATATCTTACCAAAAAGAGTTTTTATATAGGTAAATCCTACAAATTAGGATTAATATTTCTAAATATTTATAGTATTTTAGAGGAATGAAACATGTAAAAGTTACATTCCTCCTTTTTCTTTTATTAGCTTTTTTATCCTGTGGAAAAGAAGTTGAAAAAGAAAAGAATTTAAATAAGGAACCTGAAATAAAGGTCTTATTAAAAACCCCTAAATATAAAAAATTAGATGATGTAGAGAAACTTAAGTTTTCAAAAAAGATAGCTAAAGAAATGAAATTAGAGGTTTCAGATAAATATTTAATATATAACAATATCAGCTATTTATATGGTAAGTTACCTAAACTTGATAGTGCAATTGTTTTCACAAAAAAAATGTTAAACCTATCTAATGTTATAGAAAGTGATAAATTACAGGGGAAAGTTTTTTTTAAACTGGGTAATTATTTTAATAGAATTAATTTAAAGGATAGTGCCTATTTTTATTATTCTAATTCTAAAGAATATTTTTTAAAAACTCAGGATAGTGTTTATATAAGTAATGCTTTAATCAATTTAGCTATTTTAGAGTCAGATTTTGGTAGTTATTCTAGTAGCGATTCTACAGCTGTGCAAGCTTTAAAATTTTTAAAAAGTAATAACGGAAGCCTTAAAGCAAAAGTATTTAATTGCATGGCTATAAACTCTAAGAAACAGTCTTTATATAAAGAAGCAATTTCTTATTACAATAAAAGTATTCTTATTTCGAAGAGTAAAAGTTCTAAAATTATTTATAAAAACAACGTTGCTAATGTTTTTAAGGAGCAAAAGGAATATTCTAAGTCAATTTTAATTCTAGAAGACTTATTAAAAGATACCATTACTCATCAAAAAACTAAAGCCAGAATTATTGATAATTTAGCACATACTAAGTGGTTAAATGATGCGAGTAGTGCTGTCTTAAAAGAGTTGTTATTAGCAAAATCAATCAGAAATACAGAAAAAGATAATTATGGCTTAATTGCTAGTTATAGCCATTTATCAGAGTTCTTCAATAAAAAAGACAATACTAAATCATTGTTTTATGCGAGTGAAATGTATAAAATAGCTAAGCGAGAAAAAAGTCCACAAGACTTATTAGAAGCGATAGATAAAATTGTCAACTTTCAATCACCTCAAAAATCTATTAAGTATTATAAAGAAAGTATTAGATTAAGAGATAGTTTACAAGAAGCAGAAATAAAACGTCAATATAAATTTGCTAAGATTAAATACAATTATGAAGAAGAAGAAAAACAAAAACAGAAATTTAAAACACTAGCTACCGAAAACAAGTTAGTTGCAGAACAAGAATATAGTGATAAGAAAAATATTTTTATTCTTGGTATTCTATTAACATCTGGGTTGTTAATTTTAATTTATAGAAGAAAATATCAATACAAAAAAAGAATCTTACAAGAGAATTATAATACTGAAACAAGGATTGCAAAAAAATTACATGATGAATTGGGGAATGATATTTTTAATACACTTACAAAAGTTCAAAATCCTAAAATTAATACAGAAGAAATTATAAATGATTTAGATAAAATATATCTACAAACTCGGGCAATTTCTCATGAAAATGATTCTATTGAAACGGGTGCCGATTTTGAAAATTATTTTAGAGAATTAGTGGCTGGGTATAATTCTAATACATGTAAAATTATCTTAAAAGATTTATCTACTTTAGATCTTAATAATTTAAAGAAAGAAAAACAGATTGTAATTTATAGAGTTTTTAATGAGTTATTTGTAAATATGAAAAAGCATAGTAAAGCGAGTTTAGTCGTTTTAGCATGTAAGAAAACAAATCATAATTTAGAAATAAGTTATGCAGATAATGGAATAGGATTTAAAGAGAATACTATTATTTTTAAAAATGGACTTAAAAATATGGAAACCCGTATAAAAACGATTAAAGGAACCATTAACTTTGAAAATAAGCCGAACAAAGGGTTAAAAGTAAAAATTCATTTTAAAAATTAAGAATGTTTAAAAAAATTTTAGTTGTAGAAGATTTTGATGTTATTAATAGCGGAATTAAAATAGCTTTAGATGAACTGAAGATAAAGGAAGTAGATTTTATTTCTTATTGTGACGAAGCTTTTCTCAAAATTAAAAATGCTTTTTTAAAGGGTGAGCCTTATCAATTAATTATATCTGATTTATCGTTTGAAAACGATGGAACTCCACAGAAATTAAAATCTGGTGAAGAACTCATCGAAAAAATACGACAAGAATTTCCTAATTTAAAAATCATTGTTTTTTCTGTAGAAGATAAATCATATCGAATTCAGAACTTATACAACAATCTAAAAATTCAAGCATATATTTGGAAAAGTAGAAATGGGTTAAAAGAATTAAAAAAAGCAATAGATTCCGTTTTTACTTCAGATCAATTTTATATTTCTCCGGATTTAAATAGTGTAATTCACCCCAAAAAAACTATTGAAATTACAGATTCAGATATTCTTCTAATAGAATATTTATCTAAAGGGCTGTTGCAAGAGGCTATCAGTAAAAAGTTAAAAGAAAAAGGAATATCACCGTCTAGTATTAGTGCTATTGAAAAAAGATTGAAATTTTTAAAAGAACATTTTAACGCTAATAATCCAGCACATTTAGTTGCTATTACTAAAGATTTTGGACTTATTTAGAACTACTTGCAAACTAAGGACTGTAGATAAAACAAACATTTAATTATAAAAGCCTCATTTCTTTTAGGAAATGAGGCTTTTAACTTTTAATTTTCCTATCAGAACTAATTGAAAATTAGTTAACTGATTTGGTATTCAAATAATTACTTTGTAAATTTATAAAAATAGGTTAATTAAAAATTACGTATAAATACCTGTTTTTAACTTCTTCTTTTTCTCTTATTTTCGTTTTTTGTTGTTGAATTCTGTTTTCTTGTATTTTCAGATTTTTTACTATCCACAGAAGGTCTTCTACTAGAACTGTTGTCATTTCTTTTAACAGAAGTAGGATTTTCTCTTGTTACGGTTGTAGGTCTTCTAAAAGTAGTGCTACTATTTCTTCGATCAATTGTTCCTCTTTTTTGTGTGTTTACAGTTGTAGGTCTTCTCGTTGTTGTATTATTTCTTTTGTCTATTACTGTTCTTCCATTGTTATTTATTGTAGCTGGTCTTCTGTAAGTAGTATTGCTCCTTCTTGTAACTGCTACAGGTTTTCTTCTTCTTAAAATTTTACTTTTTTTACCAATTTTGGCATTCGGATTTGCTCTATAGTAATAATAATTATGGTCTTCTCTAATTTTACTATATTGTCTAGAGAAATCTCTGTGATAGAAATAAGAATTATTGTATTCAAATATATTTCCAATATTTAAATTAATTCTTAAGCCATTATGATGGTAATAATTGTCTTTTACATTTCCGTAAAACTTAGGATTTCCCCAATGATCATATCTAATTTTTAAATTACCTACATCGGTTAATTGTCCTCTATAGTACTTCATAAAAACGTTTCCAATTCTGGTTACATTTCCATATCTATCATAGTTTATAAAAGAGTTTCCTATTCTTTCAATTCTACCTCTATAATCTCTAGCTATATATATGCCTCTTTGATTTCTATTGTCGTAATAATGAGTGTTAAAATCAAATTCTCCATTGGTAAAAATAAAGAACTCAATATCTCGCTCTACAAAATTTACTGTATTTTCGTAAGAGTAATTAAACCCGAAATTGTTTAGGATTTCTTTATTGTTTTCGGCTTTAGTAGTTGAAACAAGAAAGAACATTCCCATTAATATAAGTATACCTTTTTTCATAATTATGGTTTTAGGGTTTTGCCTACTCTAATTTACTTTTCAGCTTCCGTATTTGATTATTATATTTTCAAAGAACGTGCCAAAAAACAAAATTTATATTTAATGAGGTAATAAAGGTTTAATTTGTTTAGGTTTATATTCCTGATTACTAGTTACTTAGGTTAATGTTTGTTTTTTGTTTGAAAATATAGAATAGAACTCGTAAATTCATGAAAATTTTAACGACAAAAGGAAAAATATTTTTTTTATGATTGAAGCTATTGAGAAAAACTTACAAAGAGGAATCTCTTTATTAAATACAATTTCTAATGAACAATATTCAGACAGCTCTGTAGCTCCTTATTTCTCTAGCATAGGTTGTCATATGCGCCATATTTTAGATGTTTTTTCTTGTGTTTTCGAAGGGCTAGAAACAAAATCTATTTATCTAAATAAAAGAAATAGAAACGAATTATTAGAATTACATACCCAATTAGGAATTGAATATTTTAATGAAACAATTCTAAAATTAAAAGAAATTAATACTTTAAGTTTAGAAAGTACAGTGCTTGTTACAGATGATTTAGGCTTGGGAGTAAAATCTGTAAACTATACTTTGGCGGCTATATTAATGCAAGCACACAGTCATGCAATTCATCATTTTGCAAGTATTGGTTATATTATTTATCAATTAGGAATAGAATTACCAGACGCAGATTTTGGATTTAATCCAACTACGCCAAAAGTAAGTATAGAAAGAAGTTAGAATGTGTTTTACGAGTTGTTTTGTAAAATGTATAACTTGTTATTTTGCATAATAATTGCTTCTTTACAATTTGTAGGATATATAAATTGATGTTTCTCTAAATAATTAAAACATTTTTTATCAATGCTAAAATCAGCATAAAAATCTTTTGTCCCTTTAGAATCAAACCTTGAGATGGTATAATTTATTGAATCAATTTGTCTTTCAATCTTAAACCAAGCGCCACTTCCAATTCCGCCTAACCAAGTTCCATCTTTTAAATCAAAAACCTTTTTATTTGGGAGCTCTGTTCCAATTAAGTTCGGTTCAATATCAAATTTATTAAAAAAAGAAGTTTTGTATTCTTTAAGAATTGATCTATTCTTATAATCCTCAATTTGTTGTTTGTAAACACTATAAATACTGTTGTTGGTGTTTCCTTTAATAACATTCCCAATAGGACTTGGTGTTAATAAGTTAGAACGTTTTAATTGTTTACCAATTTTTTTATTTGTGGAAGAAACAATAATTGCATCTGTTACAAATCGGGCGCAATTGGTACCATTTTTTATAAAAGCTCCGTAAGGAATTTCTTTTTGATTTATTAATTGATGAATATAATTATGCGCTTTTTCAAAATCAATTTCATTATGAATACTTGCAACCAATCTGCCATCTCCATGTGTTTTTTCAGGATGCTTTTCTATCCAAAGTAAAATTTCTTTTAAGTTGATTAATTTTGAGTTTTCAAATTCGGCATTTATAGAAACCTTAAGTTCTGGGTCTGTTTCTTTAGACCTAACACGCCCATTACTGTAACTTGTAATATACCTACCAAAATCGAAATAATTAATCTCAGTTTGGTCTTTTTTTATCAATAATAAAGCAGCATGACCCGCTTGTACTGCATGCTTACTGCCAATACCAATTAGAGGCCAAACCTTACTAGAAGGTTCCCAATAGGCAGGTCTTACAATGGTTTCTGGGTAAGAGAGAATTACTATAATTCCGTTAGTCTTGTCTATGCTCATTAATTATTAAAAATTGCTTTTAACAGCACATTAAAAGTTTTAAAAGCAAAGTAAATCGTGAAGATGATTATTAATGCTGCAATAAATAAAATAAGATAAGAGATATATTCTTGAGGAGTGTTATCAAACTTTTTTAATGCTTTAAAGCCCATTGTAAGCGATATTGGTGAAGCTATAAAAAGAATAAGTAGAATACTTAAATTCCTTAAACCTTTACCTAATAAGTTATAATTAGTGCTCATTTTTATAGTTTTTAAGGGCATTTCTAACATTACCATATTTAAGAAGTAATTCCGTTGCCTCGGTTTGGTCTATATTTAGTTCTAAAACTAACATTTTCTGGCCTCTTTCTACCAATTTTTTATTAGAAAGTTGCATATCAACCATTTTATTCCCCTTAACTTTTCCTAATTGAATCATGGCTGCAGTAGAAATCATATTTAGCACTAATTTTTGAGCAGTTCCTGCTTTCATTCTAGAGCTTCCGGTTACAAACTCGGGTCCCACAACAACTTCAATAGGAAATTGAGCAACAATACCTAAAGGACTATTTTTATTACAAGCAATACAGCCCGTAACAATATTGTTTTTATTACACTCTTCCAGAGCAGAAATTACATAAGGTGTTGTGCCAGATGCAGCAATACCAACAACCACATCTTTATTTGAAATTTGGTGTTCTTGCAAATCTAACCAACCTTGGTTTTTAGAATCTTCTGCAAACTCCACAGCGTTTCTAATAGCGATATCTCCACCGGCAATAATACCAACAACTATTTCTGGCGAAACTCCAAAAGTAGGTGGACATTCAGAGGCGTCTAAAACACCTAATCTTCCTGATGTGCCTGCACCTAAATAGAAAATTCTACCGCCGTTTTGTAATTTAGTTACAATCTGTGATGTTAAGTTTTCAATCTGTGGCAAAGCCTTTTCTACAGCTAAAGGAACCGTTTTATCTTCGTTATTTATATTGTTTAATAATTCTTTTACAGACATCTTTTCTAGATGATTGTAGTTAGAATCTTGCTCTGTTGTTTTTATAAAATTCATCGGTCAAAAGTACAGAATTCTATATGAATCGTAAATGTTTTTGGGCGTTTTAACGGGCTTTACACTATATCTTTTTTAGACTCAGCTTTAAGTAAATATCCGCAAGGGCAATAACAATTGTATTATTTACGTACAATAGGGATGTCCGATCATCTAAAAAAGGATGCCGTTTCAATCCCTAACGCAGCGCCAAGAACAATACTAATAAATTACTCTTTTTCTACTAAATTTATGTTGTATGTATCTGTTTCCGAAATATGAAAATAACCTAAAGGGAAATTAGCATCGTTAGTAGTATTCACAATATTTCCTAATAAGGATGATGGAATAGACTGAAAAGGGCCACCACCACTTTCTCCACTCTGACTAGATAATATTGTAAAATAAGTGTAGTAATCTTTAGATACTCCAGATAACTTAATAGTTATTTCTTTAGGAAGTTCAATATTTTCATCCTCATAGAAATAGGAAAAATTATAATCAGATCCGTTAAAATAAGTATCTTCTATATTAACAAAATTGTAGGTGTCAATATTAAAAACGTAATAGTTCTCTTCGTTTTCATCATCCGAAAATAAAATCTTTAACTCAATTTGATCATCCGAAAAAAGAGTTTCATCACCTTGAGTAATACTATTGATAATGGTAGATTTTACCTTAGTCGCTTTCCCTTTATAAATATCATTATCATAGATTACAGTTAATTCATATTCTGTATCATTCGCAGGAATAAAAGAATTTATGGGTGTAAAATTTCCATCGGAATTAACATCTTCAAAAGGAATTACAACATTGTCTAGTAAGTTGGTTAAAGTAACAACTGCATTTGTAACAGCCGGAATTTCATCATCAAAATAATCTGCAGATAAACTTAGTTTTACAGTGGTATTTGCCACAACAGGACTTTCATCAAAAAAGACTTCAAAAGAAGCGTCTATAATTAATTTTGGTTCAATAGAAGGAACATCAATATCTACCACTTTTTCACAGTTTGAAAAAGAGATGATCATTAGAACGATAATAATTTTTATATTTTTCATAAGAATAATACTTAATAACCTCTAAAGGGTTTAGAATTTAAAATTATAAGTAACAGAAGGAACTAAACCAAAAATAGAGGTTTGTAAGGCTTCGTTTCTATAGGTTTCGCTGTTCTGTGTAAAGTTAATAGACGCTGCATTTTGACGACCGTATAAGTTGTATATTCCAAAAACCCATTCTCCTTGCCATTTTCTAAACTTGTTTTTTTCTGGAGTTAGCGTTGCAGAAATATCTAGTCGGTGATATGCAGGTAACCTGTCTGCATTTCTTCTATTATCATCATAAATAGGCACATTTAATCCTTGGTATTCGTATTGCCCAACCGGATAGTTTGTAGGTTGCCCTGTTTGAAAAACAAAGTTTGCGTTGAATTTCCATTTTTCATTAAAGTCGTAACTTCCATTAATAGAAAAATCGTGTGTTTTATCATAAGCGGTATTGTACCATTCTCCGCTGTTAATTCCGGGTTCAGCAGCCGTTCTACCAGGGGTTTGTTGTTCAGATTTAGATAAGGTGTAAGAAAACCAACCTTTAAATTTTCCTGCATTTTTTTTAAGTAATAATTCTAAGCCATAAGCTCTAGCTTTTCCGTTTAAAATTACCGTTTCAATTTCATTATTGGCAATTAAATTAGCGCCATTTATATAATCGATTCTATTTTGAATGTCTTTATAAAAAACTTCTGTTTCTATTGAGTAATCACCGTTTTTTAGAGATTTAAAATATCCAACAGCGTATTGATCTAAGAGTTGAGGTTTTATATACTTTCCACTAGGTGCCCAAACATCTAGAGGGGTAGGAGAAGAGGTGTTAGATAGTAAATGTAAATACTGTGCCATTCTATTATAACTCCCTTTTATAGAAGTGTTGTCGTCTAAAATATAAGACATAGAAACCCTTGGCTCAAAGTTATTGAAACTTGTAATTGCATCACTTCTTTTAAATGATTCTGTAGCAATCGCATCTGCAGATTCGTATTTTTTAAACTCACTATTATAGAGTACAGCTTGGTTATTCGTGTAAACATTTAGTTCATCTTGGCCTAACCTTGTAAAGTTGCTAAAACGAAGTCCGTATTGTAGTCTTAATTTCTCACTAACTTTATGTTCAGCATCTATATAAACGGCAAATTCGTTTGCATATTTATCAATTAATTTTTCTGCTAAAATTCCTGAGTCTTCTCTGTTTGGTTTAATTTCACCTGGATTAAATTTGTTGTAAATGTTGTTTATTCCATAACTCAACTTAAATTTATTATTGATGTAATGGTTAAAATCATATTTAAGGTTATAGTTTGTTATACCAGAATCCCATTCGAAACCAAAAAAATCTAGGGTTAATCCATAAAAGTAATCAGAATAAATAACAGATAGGTTAGAGAAAAGTTTATCAGAAAAAAGGTGATTCCAACGTACATTGGCAACTTTATTTCCATAAGTATTTACAAAACTATCGCTAATTCCAAAAACGTCTTTTCCAAAATATCCAGAAAAGAATACGTTATTTCTGTCATCAATTCTATAATTTACTTTGGTGTTTAAATCGTAAAAATATGCGGTATTATCCATATCAAATAATGGTAAGAATAAATGTGCATAAGAAGATCTACCACCAACTAAGAAAGATACTTTTTCTTTTTTTATAGGTCCTTCTATTAATAATCTAGAGGATACCAAACCTATTCCTCCGGTAACTTTAAACTCTTTACTGTTTCCTTCTTTTTGATAAATATCTAAAACTGACGATAATCTACCTCCGTATTTGGCAGGAATTCCTCCTTTGTATAATTTTACGTCTTTTATAACATCTGGATTAAATACCGAAAAGAATCCGAATAAATGTGAAGAATTAAAAACGATCGCTTCGTCTAATAAAATTAAGTTTTGATCAGCAGCGCCACCTCTCACGTTAAAACCAGATGCGCCTTCTCCAGCACTTGTTACTCCGGGTAATAAGATTAAAGATTTTATAATATCGGCTTCTCCTAAGACTACAGGTATTTGTTTGATAGTAGCAGATGTAAGTCTGTTAACGCTCATTTGAGGCGTTTTAACATTTAAGTTTTCTACATTTCCTTCTATAATAATTTCGTCTAAACTTTCTGATTCTTCTTTTAGTTTGAAGTTCTTTGTCACTTTTACATTGAGGTCAACGTTTTCAATAGTGGTAGCATATCCTAAGTAACTGACTTGTATTTTGTAACTGCCTTCTGGAAGCGTAATGGAGTAAAATCCATATTGATTGGTGGTAGTACCTGAGTTTAATTCTGGAAAATATACAGAAACTCCTATTAAAGTTTCGTTATTACTATCATCATAAATAGTACCACTAATGGTATGCCTTTCTTGACTTAAAGCGCTAAAGCTTACTAAGATTGCAAAAAAGAAGATTTTTTTTAAAAGAAACATTTTGTTTAATGATTTAATTTAAATTATAAACAAAAATACAAATCTAATTTTTATTATAATGTAAAAACTATTTTTTTTATAAGAATTATAAACAATAAAAGCCGATGTAAAACATCGGCTTTTATTAAAAATATGTTATTTAGAAATCTAAATAGCGTTTAAAATAATATTTAAAGTAGCATTAGGACGCATTGCAGCATCTGCTAAATTTTCGTTTGGTAAATAATAACCACCCATTTCTACAGCGTTTCCTTGAATCTCGTTTAATTCTGCTATAATTTTAGACTCATTATCTTTTAATTCTGCAGTAACTTTAGTAAAAGTAGCTTTTAATTCAGCATCCTTATCTTGTGTAGCTAAACCTTGTGCCCAGTAATAAGCTAGGTAAAAATGACTTCCTCTGTTGTCTATTTCACCAACTTTTCTAGAAGGAGATTTATCATTCTCTAAGAATTTATCTGTAGCTTCATCTAACGTTTCAGCTAAAATTAAGGCTTTAGAGTTATTGTTTGCTGTTCCTAAATGTTCTAAAGAAACTGCTAAAGCTAAAAATTCACCTAAAGAATCCCAACGTAAGTGGTTTTCTTCAACAAATTGCTGAACATGTTTAGGTGCAGAACCACCAGCACCAGTTTCAAACAATCCACCACCATTCATTAATGGAACAATAGATAACATTTTAGCAGAAGTACCAACTTCTAAAATAGGGAATAAATCTGTTAAATAATCACGTAAAACGTTACCAGAAACAGAAATAGTATCTTCTCCTTTTATAAGTCTTTCGCAAGTAAATTCAGTAGCTTTTATTGGTGATAAAATTCTAATATCTAAACCTTCAGTGTTATGTTCTGGTAAATATTTTTTTACTTTTTTAATAATTTCTGCATCATGTGCTCTGTTTTTATCCAACCAGAAAACAGCAGGAGTATCAGAAGCTCTTGCTCTTGTTACTGCTAATTTAATCCAATCTTGAATTGGTAAATCTTTTGCTTGACACATTCTCCATATATCACCTTCTTCAACTTTATGCTCTAAAAGTTTTTTTCCAGAAGCATCTACTACAGCTACTTTACCTGCAGCAGCAATTTCGAAAGTTTTATCATGAGAACCATATTCTTCTGCTTTTTGTGCCATTAAACCAACGTTAGGAACAGTTCCCATAGTTGTAGGATCGAAAGCACCATGTTTTTTACAGAAATCTATGGTTGCAGAGTAAATACCCGCATAAGCACTATCAGGAATAATTGCTTTGGTATCTTGTAATTTTCCATCAGCATTCCACATACGTCCAGAAGTTCTAATCATAGCTGGCATAGAAGCATCTATAATAACATCAGAAGGTACATGTAAGTTTGTAACTCCTTTGTCAGAGTTTACCATTGCTAATTCTGGACCATGATCTATAGCGTATCTTATTTCTTGTCTAATTTCATCACGTTTTTCTTTTGGTAATTCACTTAGTTTAGAAAGTAAATTTCCTAATCCGTTGTTTACATCTGCACCAATTTTTTTAAACGTTTTTCCATGCTTTTTAAATAAATCTGAAAAATAAACACGAACTGCATGACCAAAAATGATAGGGTCACTCACCTTCATCATAGTTGCTTTCATGTGTAAAGAAAACAATACATTTTTGTCTAAAGAATCTTCATACTGCTCTTCTAAAAAAGAAATTAATGCTTTTTTACTCATTATAGTAGCATCTATAATTTCACCGTCTAAAAGGTCTAAATTTTCTTTTAAAACGGTTTTAGCTCCTTTTTCTGATGTATGAACAATACTTACTGATGTTGCATCTTTTATAGTTAAAGATTTTTCATTATTTGCAAAATCACCTTCAGTCATGGTTGCAACATGCGTTTTAGAATCTGAAGACCATGCACCCATAGAATGTGGGTTTTTACGAGCGTAATTTTTTATTGCTTTAGGAGCTCTTCTGTCTGAGTTTCCTTCACGTAAAACTGGGTTTACAGCAGAACCTTTTACTTTATTGTATAATGCTAAAACAGCTTTATCTTCGTCTGTTTTAATTTCATCTGGATAATTAGGAAGGGCAAAACCTTTTTCTTGTAACTCAGAGATCGCTTCTTTTAATTGAGGTACAGAGGCACTAATATTCGGTAATTTAATAATGTTAGCTTCTGGGTTTTTTGCAAAATCACCTAAAAAAGCTAAAGCATCTTCTACTTGTTGTTCTGGTTGTAAATAATCTGAGAAATTAGCAAGTATCCTTGAAGATAAAGAGATGTCTTTTACTTCAATTTCTATATTAGAAGATTTTGTAAAAGCCTTTACGATAGGTAAGAATGAACGTGTTGCTAAAGCAGGAGCTTCATCAGTTTTTGTGTAAACAATTTTAGCTATTTTACTCATATTGAGATATATTTTTATATGTTATTTTGTTTTCTACGAAATGCATTTCGTAAAAAAAAGTGGAACAAATTTATGAATTAATAATGATACTTTTGTTGATTAATTATTATTAATTATGTTGTTTTTGTGCGTTTTTAATAATAAATTAAGTCTATTGGTAAGAATGTGAGTTTAAAACAAAATAAAAGCCATATCATACAATTTCTTGTTATGATATGGCTTCTTCGAAATAGTGTTTTAGTACTGTTTGTATTGCTACAATATCAAATAAAAGTTTCCTTTTATATCTCTATAGAAAAGAGATTACCTACTGCTATTTCAGTTTTTAAAACATCCTTAATTTTAATTAAGCATTCTACTTTTTTAAAATTTTTATTAATGTTTCAATTGTAACCATCAAAAATAAATATTTTTAGATTTAAGAACTATTTACACAATGAATAAATCTAGTTTACGTTTCTATTTATTCTTTCAAATAAATAGAAGTTTAAATTTAGTTTTTCTGATTAACAATATTTTATAAAGAACGTTACTTTATGTATTTACATGTCATTTAATAATTAACTTGTAAATTATATCATAAATATATAGTTTTTTTATAGATGTATTTCTTTTTTAACATTTTTGTTGTTAACAATCTGTTAACCGTAGTTATTAACATTTGTGTACTAAAAAAGCGTTGTGATTTCTCACAACGCTTTTTTTAAATCTAAGTAAAAAGAGATTATTTTCTTCTTTTTTCAGTAATTCTAGCTTTTTTACCAGTAAGACCTCTAAAGTAGAAAATACGAGCTCTACGTACTTTACCTCTTTTGTTAACTTCAATTTTTTGAATAGAAGGTAAGTTTACAGGAAAAATTCTTTCTACACCAATAGTACCAGACATTTTTCTGATTGTAAATGTTTCAGAAGCTGCAACTCCTTTTCTTTGAATAACTACACCTCTAAAAAACTGAGTACGTACTTTTTCTCCCTCTTTAATTTCGTAATAAACAGTGATTGTATCACCTGCTGCAAATTCTGCAAATTCTTTTCTTGCTACAAATTCGTCTTGTACAAATTTTACTAAAGATTCCATATCTTTTAATTTAATTGGTTTTGTAAAACAACGTTCACGATTTTTTCGTCAGAGGTTAATTTAGCGGTTGCAAAAGTAGTCATTATTTTTTGTTCAGAAAATAAAAACTAATTATTTTTTAACCTGATAATTAGCACAATAGTAAAGCTAAAAAATTATAGACGCTTCGTTATTAATTTTAATAAGAGATTGTACTTTTTATGGCTAAACAGTATTTTGATAATACTTTTTTAAGAAGTTTCATCAAGTAAATCTGGTCTTATTTCTTCTGTCCTTTTATAAGCTTGGTCGCTTCTCCAGTCATCAATCTTTGGAAAATTGCCAGACAATAAAACTTCAGGAACTTTCATTCCCTCAAATTCCGAAGGTCTTGTATATACTGGTGGCGATAATAAATTGTCTTGAAAAGAGTCTGTAAGTGCAGATTGCTCATCTCCAATAACACCCGGAATTAATCGAACAACAGCATCTACTAGTACGGCAGCTGCTAATTCTCCTCCTGTTAATACATAATCTCCAATAGAAATTTCTTTGGTTATGTATTTGTCTCGTATTCTTTGATCTACACCTTTATAATGTCCTGTTAAAATAAGTATATTCTCTTTTAATGAAAGTGTATTTGCGGTAGATTGATTTAATGTTTTTGCGTCTGGAGTCATATATATAACTTCATCGTACGATCTTTCTGCTTGCAATTTTTTAATACAATTTGCAATCGGTTCAATCATCATAACCATACCAGCGCCACCTCCAAATTGGGTGTCGTCTATTTGTTTGTAATTTCCCAAACCATATTCACGTAAATCGTGAATTATAATTTCTGCCAAACCTTTGTCTTTTGCACGTTTAATAATTGAGTGATTAAACGGACTCTCTAATAAATTTGGGGCTACTGAAATAATATCTATACGCATGCCGCAAATGTACTATTTTTGTTGGATTTTTTAATACCTGTTTTAGTAATAAAATAGTGCTTGATTTCTTATTAGATGTTCATTATTTCTTAAATTTGTTGGCAATATGGAAGAACTAACTTTAACAACACCGGCGCTTTTATTTTCTGCAATATCTTTAATTATGCTTGCGTATACCAATCGATTTTTGGCATATGCGGCGGTGATAAGAAATTTACATGATATTTATTTAGAGAAGAAAGATACTTCATTATTAAGACAAATTAAGAACTTAAAATTACGTTTAAACTTAACAAGATGGATGCAAATATTTGGAATTTCTAGTTTGTTATTTTGTGTGGTAACTATGTTTTTAATATACATAGGTTTAAATATAGTAGCAGCTTGGGTATTTGGATTTGCATTAATTTTATTAATTATTTCTCTTGGGTTGTTGATAAAGGAATTACAGATTTCTATACAGGCATTGCAACATCATATTGAAGATATTGAAGAGCATTTAGAAAAATAAAAAGAGATCACTTTAATTTACTTTCCCCCAAACTTGGGAAGTATTTTTGCCAAACGTTTTTTTGTTTTAAATATTCGTGTAGACATTTTATTTGTTGGGTAGCTTCTGTTTTTGGTCATGTTGCTAAAAATTAAAGCTGTAATCAATAGTATTAAAACACCGCTTAAAACAGGTGATAGCATATAAAAATACCCTAAAGAAGTAATTTTTTCTGTTCCTATAATTGGTATTAAGGCAGTTGCTCCTCCTGGAGGATGTAATGTTTTAGTGTACTGCATTAGTATAATAGAAGCTGAAACAGCCAAAGGAGCTGAGATCCAAATAATATCTGGACAAATTTTTAAAACGCTAATTCCAACAAAAGCAGATAATAAATGTCCACCAATAAGGTTTCTTGGTTGTGAATAAGGGCTCTGTATTGCCCCATAAATTAATACACTTGAAGCACCAAAAGAACCAATTAAAAAAATGTTTTCTACTTTAGTGAATGATAGAGATTGTATAAAAGCAATTATTCCGATACCAATAAAGGCACCAATAAACGACCAAAATTTCTCTTTATAATCTATCAAAGTTTCTTTGTAGATTATATATTTAGTTAGCCTGTACGTTCTTTTTATTTTTTTTTGTACCATCTATTTTTTCTTTTCAGTTTTGTAGATAAACAGCGGACGAAGTTATGGCAAAAAGAGTGGATAATAAAGTTGATTAAAATATTTACGAATAACCAAAAAGAATGTTGCTTAAATAGATTTTAATTGTCAATTTATAGGTAACACGTTTATTTCTTGAAAAAAATAAAACGTTCTCGTCAGTTTATTACTAATCTTTAAATACTATTCTTTTTTATCCATTTGAGAACCAATAAATGCAGTTTTTGGTGCTAAAAAATAACCTGTTAAACTAGCAAATAGAATGGGTATGAAATAAGAAAAACCTGTTAATGTAGCTAGTAATATTGTGGTACTCATTGGTGTTCTTGTTACGCAAGCATTTATACCTGCCATGCAACAAATAATTGCTAAGGAAACATTTATAGATGGAAAAAAATGGTGAATTATCAAACCTAATGTTGTGCCTACAAAAAACAATGGTATTATAAAACCACCTCGCCAACCAGAAGTAACGGTTACAGAAATAGCTAAGATTTTAAAAATTAGTATTAAAAATAAAGCATTAATAGAGAAATCATTGTTTAACAAAGAGTTAATTTCTTCATGTCCAAAATATCTTGTTAAAGGAAAATAATAAGAAATGATACCAAGTAGTATCCCACCAATTAAGGTTTTAATATAAATAGCTACTTTGATCTTTTTAAAAACAGATTTTAAAAACTTTGTACAATATATAAATATCCATCCCACTAATGTGGCAGCTATTGCTAATAAAACGGCAATACCAAAATCAAAGGTTCCAGAAAATTGATAAGTAGGCAAAGTCCAAGTAGCACCTAAGCCTAAATGTATAATTAATGAAAAAACAATATAACTAAAACAACTAGCAACCAAAGCAGGCATAATTGCTTTGTAGTATTCTACTGCGTGTTTGTGATGTAATATTTCTAAAGAAAATAAACTTCCTCCTAAAGGTGCTCCAAACAAAGCTGTAAAACCAGAAGCCATACCAGCAATACTTAGTGAGCGTAGTTCTTCTCCTTTTAATCTAAATATTTTTCCTAACCATGTACCTGTAGAACCTGTTACCTGTACTAAAGGTGCTTCCGGACCAAGACTTCCGCCAGAAGCTACACAAAGTAGAGAGGAAAGTACCATTGAAGGGTTGTTTTTAGGAGTTAATTTTCCTTTGTTAAAACGAATATTATCTACAATTAAATCAATCTCTCCTGGGTCTCCAATAAAATGTATGATTAACCCTGCTAACAAACCACAAATAGCCATGGTAGGAATTACCAACCAACCATCAAAAAAAGCTATTTTATGAATTAAAAACTCTAAAACAACCCAATAGGTTCCTGCAATTACACCACCAATTAATCCTACGAGCGCCCAAAGTAAAAAGGTACGATTAAAAACAAATGGATTAAATTTTATGGGTTGGTCTAGTAGGTTAGAATATGAAATTAATTTTCTCTTAATTTTCATTTTGAGTATCGATTTGTAGGTATAAAATAGGTGGCGAAATTAGATGAAAATAGTATGGAAACAAAAAATCTCAAGTGAAAGCTTGAGATTTTAAGTTTTATTAAAGAGAAAAACAATTTACATTGCTCCCCATTCTTTTAAAGATGCTGTATTCATTTTAATATAACCTGCATTTCCTGCTTCTTTAGCAAGTCTTAGAGATTCTTTTGCAGCTTTAATTGCTCCTTTTTTGTCTCCTGCTTTTGCATGAATTAATGCTTGTTTACGAACATAAAAGAATTTTGGTGATTCAGCAGTCATTTCAATAGCTTTGTCAATCCAAATTTGTGCTTCTTTAATATCTTTATCTGCTTCTAAATAATAAGATGCAGCTGCATAATAATCAGCAGCAGAAGGTCCGTTCATAACAGTTGTAATTTGGTTAGAAACCATTTCTTCTACTGGTGTTTCAATTTTAAAACCTACATAGGTGTTTTCCCACATAATTCCTAAAACAGCAGTATTAGTGGTCATATCATCAAAACTAATGGTAAAAGTTTCAATTACCATTGGTATATTTTGTGTTGCAACATTCATTTTTGCAACAATTTTAGTTTCATCTAATTTTTTTGGAGTTCCACTTTTTGTTTCTTCATATATTACAATATCCCAAGATTTCTCTGTAGGTATAGAAAAAATAGTATAGCTTCCTTTTTCTACTTTATTACCATCAATAGTAACATCAGTAGAAAATGTAATTTTTGTATTGGCATTTGCTCCAGTTCTCCAAGCTTCATTAAATGGAACTAAATCTCCAAAAATTGTTCTTCCTTTTACTCCTGGTCTAGAGTATTCTACAGTAATATCTGTTAAGCCAACAATTTGTTCAATTTTTTGTAATGGACTTGGTTGGGGTGTAGTAATTTGTGCGTTTACAGTTAATGTAAATACTGCGATAAATAAAGATAAAATAATTCTATTCATAATTAGTGATTTTTTTTGTGATTTTATTGATACTCAAAATTACAACTTCAAATAAATAGAATTGTTAACAAAACCTTAAAAAGGGATTGTATATTTGTTATTATTTATAGCGTTAAAAAGTGGTTTTTTATGAGGAATGTAAGTGTTTTAGGTTGTGGTTGGTTAGGGAAATCTTTAGCGATTTCTTTGTTGGATGAAGGGTATGCTGTAAAAGGTTCTACTACGAGCGAAGAGAAGCTAGAACTTATAGAAATGAATCATATAGAACCTTATATTGTAAATATTTCTGAATTTGAAGAGTATGATGATTTCTTACATACAGATATTTTAATCATTGCTATAACTTCTAAAGATGTGGATGGTTTTGAAAATTTAATATCTCAAATTGAAAACTCTCCGATTCAAAAAGTGATCTTTATTAGTTCTACTTCTGTTTATGGTAGAATAAATAAAGTAATGACGGAAGAGGATGCTGTTTTAAATACACCGCTAACAGAAATTGAAAATTTATTTAGAGATAATACTTTTTTTGAAACCACAATAATTCGTTTTGCTGGTTTATTTGGTGATGTTAGACAACCTTATAATTGGTTTAAAAATGGACGAAAAATTCCGCAACCAAAGGGGTTTGTAAATATGATTCATAAAGAAGATTGTATAGAAATTATTCATGAAATTATAGCACAAGATTGTTGGAACGAAACTTTTAATGCGTGTTCTAATCATCATCCAACTAGGAGAGAATTTTATACCATAGCAAAATTAAGCAACGATTTTGAAATGCCAGAATTTGAAGATAATGAAGTCTATGAATGGAAAATTATCAGTTCTAAAAAAGTCCAAGAAGTTTTAGGTTATACTTTTATTCATGATGACTTGTTAGATTTATAGGGGGTATAACATTTCGAAGTGATAGTCGTTATACAAGTAAGTATTGCGTTATCAAAAAAAATCTCAGCGTATCTTTGCGTTTTTCCTTCGTAAATCTCTGTACTATAGTCGACTATACTTCCTGTTTCTCAAATAATTAAAAACAAATCCGAAGGTAAATAAAAGGATTAATGGTAGAACCACGTTTAAAAACTGCCAAAAAGTACGTTCCTTAAACGCTTTTTGTTTGTCTAATGTTCTAATTTGTAAAGTTTTGTTTCTAAGCTGAATTAAGCCTGCATCATCTAGTAAATAATCGACAGTATTTAAAAGGAAATCTTTATTACCAAACTGTTGATTTGTCCATTTATCTCTATTTAAATCGAACGGTTGCTTTTTTAAAATTTGATTTTTTCCAATATCACCATCAGAAATTACAACCATTTTATTGTTGATCGAATGCTCTTTAAAAAGATTGGTTTCAAAAGGTTTTACCCTGTCTTTATAGGCCGATTTAAAATTACCTTCAAGTAAAACTGCAACTAATTGATTTCCGCCTCTGTACTCATCTTCAATGACTTCATCAGCAATAGATTGTAGTTCAATAAAGCTAGGAGTTCCAATTCTTTTCGTTAAAGTAGAACTTAATAATAAAGGTGTTTTTTTTATGTTGTTTTTTAAAGTATCTATCTGATTTGAAAATTGCAATCTAACAGGAGAAACATTTTTTGTAATTGGATGATTTGGATTTCCACCAACCAAAGGATGGAAAAACCAATCTAAATTTTTAAACTGCGTTTGATTTCCAACTTTACCAGTAGCTAAAGGGATTTGAGCAGCAAATAAATCTTTAATCAGAGAGGTATTAATTCTTATTCCGTAAGAAAATAATAGGTCTGTTAAGTTTAAATCTCTTGGATACGCCAACATCTTTCCAGAATTGAATAAACTATCTTGATCTGCTTGCACATTGTCTAACATCCACAATGTTTTTCCGCCATTGGCGATAAATTGATCTAAAGTCAGTTTTTCTTTCTCTGTAAACTTTTCGGTTGGCTTTGCAATAATAGCCAAATCTAAAGACGTTAAATCTTTTAGAGTTTGCTGTGGATTGATCTCTACAGAGTCCAATGTAAATTTTGCTAATTTATATTTCTTAGCAACTTCACTTAAAAAACTATATTGATAAATGTCTTGTAATTCTCCGTTTCCAGTAATTACAGCCACACTTTTTTGTTTTTTTTGAGTAACAGAATTAATGGCGTTAGAAAAACTATACTCTAAGTTTTCAATGGCTTTTTGCAGTTGTTCGTCTTGCGATGCTACAATGGCATTTGGCAATAATGAAACAACGGTAGATTTTTTACCGTACACTACTTCTGCAAACGGAAAAATAATAGCTTCAGATAATTTACCATCTTCTTCAACGGTTAACTGGCTAGGTAACATGCCTCTTTTAATCAACTCTTCTCGCTGATTATCTGGGTTTTCAAAATTAATTCTGATGTTAGAATTAGTAGTGGCTAGCTCTTCTAAATACTGTCTTGTTTCTGCTTGTAATCTTTTAAATTCTGATGGAAAATCTCCTTCTAAATAAACGGTAACAAATAGAGGATTGTTTACTTTAGAAAGGATGTTTTTTGTAGTTTCAGAAAGCGTGTAACGATTATCTGCTGTTAAATCGAAACGTTTGTAAAATGATTGGTTGATCACATTTAAGAGAATCAATCCAACAATTATAAGGATGCTATTTTTTATATTTTTATTCATTATCTAAACGTGTTTTAGTGATGAATAAAAAGAAAACAGTAACACTTAAAAAGTATACAATATCTCGTGTGTCAATTACACCTCTAGAAATACTTTTAAAATGTTCGTTTAATCCCATTTTTTTTAGGGTTAAATTATTACCGATAGAATCGGAAATTACATCAAAACCATAAAATAAAAAGAAGGTGATAAAAACACCTAATATAAAGGCTACTATTTGGTTTTTAGAAAGTGTAGATGTAAATAAACCAATAGCAGTATAGGTTGCGGCTAAGAATAATAAGCCAAGATAAGAACCAATTGTACTACCAAAATCGATGTTTCCGGCAGGGTTTCCTAATTGATAAATCGTATAAATATAGGTTAGCGTAGGTATTAAAGCAACAAAAACTAATAGGAGGGAAGCCGAGAATTTACCGAGTACAATTTGCCAATCGGAAATTGGTTTTGTTTTTAAGAGTTCTATGGTTCCGTTGTTAAATTCATCAGCAAAACTTTTCATGGTAATTGCCGGAATCAAAAATAAAAAGACCCAAGGAGCTAAGAAGAAAAACGAGGTTAAATCTGCAAAACCTGCGTTTAAAATATTAAAATCGCCTTTAAAAACCCACAGAAACAAACCGTTTAACAATAAGAAAACACCAATAACTAAATAGGCAATTGGGCTTGCAAAAAATGAGTTGAATTCCTTCTTTAAGATCGCTATCAATGTAAAATGTTTATGCGTTTACTTGGTTCTTTGTATTTCTAATTTTATTTGTCAAAAGTATCTCGACAAGCACAGTGTGACATTGTTTTTTAATTGTTCTTAGTTTTTAAGATGTTACTAAATTAAATTCAATAACCAATTAATATTTCTGATGTCTGCCTGAGCTTGTCGAAGACTCTTTATTTTGATCTCTAGTTTCTATTTTTCTAACTTATAAATTCTATTGTCTTCAAAACCTTCATCTGTTCTGTCTGTTTGCAAATCAAAATCTAGTTTATGTAACAACGTAATAGAAGCAAGATTATTTTTGTGTGTAAAAGCTTCTATGGTTTTTAATTCCATTTTTTCAAAAGCATACTCTAATACTTCTTCAAAAGCTTCAGTCATATAACCTCTTTCTTGGTAGTCTGGGTGAATTTCATACCCGATTTCTGCATAATTTTCTGCAACATCAAAATTACGTAAACCAATTGTACCTAGTAATTCTGCACTGTTTTTAGATTCAATAACCCAAAAAATCCCTTTGTTGTCCGCTACTAAATTAGTGGCTTGGTCTATAAAAGCTCTAGCTTCAGAAAGATTTTTAAGAGACTCACGTTGTATGTATTTATTAACTTCTTTGTTTGCTCTTAAACCAAAAACTGCTTTTGCATCTTCTAAATTTATTGCTCTTAATGTTAATCTGTCTGTTTCTAAAACAGGAAAAGTAGTAAAATCGAAATCCATTATTTATTTATATTTGTCTTAATTTTTTATTGTAAGCTCACTTTTTTATCAACGCTCCATGCTAGTGGTTTATCGTTAAAAAACACTTTTGTTTTTGCCCAAACATCTTTAAAAAGAGCTGAGTTTCTGTAATTTTCTAAATCTTCTTCTTGTTCCCAATAAGAGTAAGTGAAAAAGATTTCAGGATTTGTTTTGTCTTGATATAATTCTAATAAGTTACAACCTTTAGAAGCTCTAATTAATGCTTTTTTTTCTTCAAACATTAATAAAAACTCTACGATGTGTTTGGTATGAAAACTTAATTTTACAATTCTAACAAACATGTTTTTAGGTTAAGTGAGTGAAATCTGGTTTTATGTCATCGATAAAATCGATAATTATAGCATCTCTATAGCCTAAACCTAGCAGGGTAGATGCACCTCCAACTGTGTCTAAATTACTTCGGTAAATTGCAATTTCTAAATAACCGGCAGAATTAAAAATAGCCAATTTATGACCTTCATATTGCTGGTTGGTGTAAGATTCATTGCTTACTACTTCATTATATTTAGTGAATATTTTTGTAAAAGAATGTTTTCTTGCATGCACAATATAATTTCTTCCTTTGCCTATTTCTTTGAACATTTTTTTACTGATATTGGTAATTACATTTCCGTAATTATCAATATAAATAATGCCTCCAGAAATTTGATTTTTCTGCTGATTTGTCTTTGGCTGAATTTCTACAATCTTTTTAAATTCAGGAATTTCTTTACCAATAACCGTTAAATTTCCTCCTCTAGCAATAAAACAGGCTACTTGTACAAATACATCTAAAACAGGAAAACTACTTTCTATTCTATCATGAATATTGATTTCTACAATTTTACTTGGTTGAATTTCCGAAGCAATCATAGAGATTAACCCGTTATCTGGACATACAAAAAAATGACCATCTAATTCTATGGCAATGTGTTTGTTGTTATCACTTAATTCTGAGTCTACACCAACAATGTGTATGGTACCTTTAGGGAAACTTTTGTAAGAGTTTTTTAAAATATAAGCAGTTTCAGTAATACTGAAAGGAGATACTTCATGTGTAATATCTACAATTTTAGCATCTGGTAATTCAGAATAAATAGCTCCTTTTACAGCGCCAACAAAGTGGTCTTTTGTGCCAAAGTCTGTTGTTAAAGTGATTATAGACATTAAAAAATGGGCTGTTAATTAATTGTGTAAAAGTTGTTAATTATTTTACGCAAATCTAATCATTTTAAAAAATTTATTGGTTATTTTTAGTTGAAATATAAATGTAATTTATTAATAAAAATTAACCATTTGAACGAACGCACTATAGAGCTTACAGAAATTAGTCCTAAAGATTTTTTCGGAGCACAAAACAGTACTATTGAACAATTAAAGAGATACTTTCCAAAAATTAAAATCGTTGCTAGGGGATCTAAATTAAAAATTTATGGAGAACCAGAAATTTTAGATGAGTTTGAAATTCGAATAGAACGTTTGATAAAGTATTATAATAAATACAATAAGTTAGATGAAAATAGTATTGAACAAATTCTAACGTCTAACGGAAATGAAGAAAAAACAACTGCGGCTAAAAACGCTAAAGAAGTTTTGGTACATGGAGTTAGCGGAAGGTTGATAAAGCCACAAACCGAAAACCAACGTAAAATGGTTACTCTTATGGGTAAAAACGATATGTTGTTTGCTGTTGGACCTGCAGGAACAGGGAAAACATACACAGCAGTTGCTTTGGCGGTAAAAGCTTTAAAAGAAAAAGAAGTTAGAAGAATAATTTTAACAAGACCTGCGGTAGAATCTGGTGAAAATTTAGGATTTCTTCCTGGAGATTTAAAGGAGAAATTAGATCCGTACATGCAGCCTTTGTATGATGCTTTAAGAGATATGATTCCGCATGAGCGATTAGAATCTTATATAGAAAAAGGAGTGATTCAAATTGCACCTTTGGCTTTTATGCGTGGTAGAACTTTAGACAATGCATTTGTAATTTTAGATGAAGCGCAAAATACAACCCATAATCAAATGAAGATGTTTTTAACAAGAATGGGTAAAAGTGCAAAGTTTATTATTACGGGAGATCCTGGTCAGATAGATTTACCTAGAAAGCAAGTTTCTGGTTTAAAAGAATCTTTATTAGCCTTAAAAGATATTGAAGGAATTGCTCAGGTATACTTAGACGATAAAGATGTGGTAAGACACCGATTGGTGAGGAAAATAATTAGTGCATATAAGAGTATAGAAACAGAATAAAAATTTTAGTTGTTAGTAACTAGTCTTTAGTTTATTTTTGCGGCCACAACAACATAACATATAATGAATACAATTAACAATACTAATTTTCAATTTCCTAAGCAGAAGTCTGTTTATATAGGGAAAGTAAGAGAAGTTTATAATATAAATGACGATCTTTTGGTAATGATTGCAACAGATAGATTGTCTGCTTTCGACGTTGTTTTACCACGTCAAATTCCGTTTAAAGGTCAGATTTTAAATCAGATTGCAACAAAAATGATGAATGATACCGCAGATATTGTTCCGAATTGGTTAATTGCAAATCCAGATGAAAATGTTGCCGTAGGTCATTTATGTGAGCCTTTTAAAGTAGAAATGGTAATTCGTGGTTATATGTCTGGTCACGCAGCGCGTGAATACAAATTAGGTAAAAGGACTTTGTGTGGTGTTGCCATGTCAGAAGGTTTAAAGGAAAACGATAAATTTCCGGAAGCTTTAATTACGCCATCAACAAAAGCAGATAACGGAGAGCATGATGAAGATATTTCTAGAGAAGATATTTTATCAAAAGGAATTGTTTCTGAAGAAGATTACATTGTATTAGAAAACTATACAAGAGCTTTATTTGCAAGAGGGACAGAAATTGCTGCAAAAAGAGGGTTGATATTAGTAGATACTAAATATGAATTCGGGAAAACGAAAGAAGGTAAAATTGTATTGATTGATGAAATTCATACACCAGATTCTTCTCGTTATTTTTATGCTGATGGGTATCAAGAAAGACAAGATAGCGGAGAAGCGCAAAAACAATTGTCTAAAGAGTTTGTACGTCAGTGGTTAATTGAAAACGGTTTTCAAGGAAAAGATGGACAACAAATTCCGGCAATGACAGATGATAAAGTCATCGAAATCTCTAACAGATATATAGAATTATACGAACAAATTACTGGAGAAACTTTTGTAAAGGCTTCCACAGAGAATGTATTAAATAGAATTGAGGAGAATGTACTTCAATTTTTAAAATAACACATAAATTTACGTCATTGCGAGGAGGAACGACGTGGCAATCTGATTATTTTAATTATAAATAAAAGATTACTTCGTCATGCTTCCTCGTAATGACGAATTTTTTAAAACCAACAACCATGATTATAGAACCAAGAACAAGAGGATTTATCTGTTTAACATCGCACCCAACGGGTTGTGAGCAAAACGTGATCAATCAAATAGAATATGTAAAATCGAAAGGAAAAATTGAAGGCGCAAAAAAAGTACTAGTAATTGGTGCTTCTACAGGATTCGGATTGGCTTCAAGAATATCTAGTGCATTTGGTTCTGATGCTGCTACAATTGGAGTTTTCTTTGACAAACAAGCAACAGAAGGAAGACCAGGTTCACCAGGTTTTTATAATACAGCTGCTTTTGAAAAACACGCAACTGCTGCAGGTTTATATGCAAAAAGTATTAATGGAGACGCTTTTTCTAACGAGATAAAAGAACAAGTTGTAAACTTAATTAAAGAAGACTTAGGTCAGATTGATTTGGTGATTTACAGTTTAGCATCACCAGTAAGAACACATCCAACAACAGGAAAAAGATATAAATCTGTTTTAAAACCAATAGGAGATGTTTTTTCTAATAAAACAGTAGATTTTCATACAGGTAAAGTATCAGAAATTTCTATCAATCCTGCAGAAGGAGAAGATGTAGAAAACACAATAAACGTAATGGGGGGTGAAGATTGGAAAATGTGGATGGACGCATTACAATCTGAAAACTTATTATCAGAAGGAGCTAACACAGTTGCTTATTCTTATATTGGCCCAGAAGTAACAAAACCAGTATATAGAAACGGAACTATTGGAGCTGCAAAAGATCATTTAGAAGCAACAGCTTTTACAATTACAGACGATTTAAAATCGATTGGTGGTAAAGCATATGTTTCTGTAAATAAAGCATTAGTTACACAAGCAAGTTCTGCAATTCCTGTAATTCCTTTATATATTTCATTATTATATAAAGTGATGAAAGCAAAAGGAATTCATGAAGGTTGTATTGAGCAAATTCAGCGTTTGTATAGTGAACGTTTATTTGGAGGCGATTTAGCTTTGGATGAAAAAGGAAGAATTAGAGTTGACGATTGGGAAATGAGAGAAGATGTACAAGCAGAAGTTAACAAGCTTTGGGAAACTGCAACTACAGAAAACTTATCAGAAATTGGAGATTTAGAAGGTTATAGCAACGATTTTTACAACCTTTTTGGTTTTAAAGTTGGTGGTGTAGATTATGATGCTGATGTAAATGAAGTTGTAAACGTACCAAGTATTCAGTAAGATTCTTATCCCGCGATAGCGGAAACATAAATATAAACCTCACAGTTAATGCTGCATTTATTTGGCAACTATTGTGAGGTTTTTTTTATCTTGTACAAAATTAAAGTTGATGAAAGCAGTAACTGTAAAACAATTAAAAGACGAACTCTCTCATAAATCTGCCAATGAGTTGAAAGAGTTGTGTTTGCATTTATCAAAATTTAAAAAAGAGAATAAAGAATTACTAACGTATTTGTTGTTCGAGTCTCATGACGAAGAACAATACATACAGAGTGTAAAAGATCAAAACGAAGTATTGTTTTCTGAGATTAACACAAAGAGTTATTTCTATATTAGAAAAAGCGTTCGAAAGATTTTAACACTCAATAAAAAATTTATTCGGTATTCTAAAAAGAAAGAAACAGAAGTAGCATTATTGCTCCATTTTTGTCGTTGTTTAAAAGAGTTTAAACCGTCTATGAAAGGGAGTGTAAGATTAGTTGCAACTTTTGACAGGCAAGTGGTTTTAATTAAAAAAGCAATTGCTACGTTACACGAAGATTTACAATACGATTATCAACTAGAATTAGACGAATTATTAGATGAATAAAAAAGAGAGATCAGTATTAACGGATTTAGTGAATGAAGGAACTTCTGAAATGGAAAAATTTCAGAATGAAGTATTAAGACCGGTAATAAAAATGCAGCACAGTTTGTTGATTAGTTCATTTAAGCACCATCTTATAAAAAGAAAAGTAGATTTTACTGATTTAACGGATAAGAAAAGAAGAAGTAAAATTACTTCTGTTTTTAAAACGGATAATAATTATAAGAACTTTACTTTAGGGATAATTATTGGTCATTTTTCTTCGGATGAATTTACTTTTTATGCTGATAATGCATCAGAAATTAATAGAAGGGTTTTACAAATTACAGCGCAAAGAATTAAGGATAGTATTTTGGAAGTTGTGTAAAAATAATAAAGTGACTAATTAATTTTTTGTCATAATATTAATTAATCATATTTCTTCAGATATACGAAATCAAGAGTTAGAAATATTAAAAAAAGAAATTCCAAAATCAAAATTATTTAAAAAAATAATAATTCTAAATCTTAGTAATACAAAAGGAAAAACTATACACTTCAGCTAATATTAAGTATTGCTTTTTTTTAATCACTTACGAAAACTCTCTCAGGTTTTATTTTATTATTATTTTTTAAATTAGTCGCTTAAAACGGAACAAACCATACAAAAAACAGGTTGGCAAAAATTTGATAAAAACAAAAAATGAATTCTAAAAACATCCCAAAATATATTGTTATCTGCACAATGTTAATTGCTTTATTTTATAAGGTTTTTCCAACCTATTATTATAATTTTATTAATAGAGTGGGATTCTACTTTCATGTTGTAATTTTTGACATTATCTTAATACTATGTTTGATTTACTTTATAATTAAGGCTAAAGATTCGTTTAATATAACACTTAAAAAAGTTATAAAATATGGCTTTTTTTTTATGCTATCATCTGAAGTGATTTCTAATATTTGGTTCTTTATTTATCAAAAACAAATTTTTAGCATAGTAACATCTCCGTATTTTATTTACAAAGTAATTAATAGTGTTTTATTTGTGTTTTGGGCAGTTATCATAATTTCTAAAATTAAAAAGACAAAATATTCGTTTAATGAATTATTGATTAGTTTACTATCTTTTCTTATAGTAAGTGATATTTTTTTGTACTGCTGGCATCTAATTGACTCTTACTTAAAATCAGATATAAGCATAAGTAATGTTATCCCTTCATTTCCATCGTTTTCAATTCCATCGTTTTCTATATCAAACTTTAGTTTTAGAACTCTTTTTACAGGTATAATTGAATCTCCAACAATACTATTACTATTTGTAGTGTTTTACTATAGTTCGTATGTGCTATTCGTAAATTATAAGAAAAAAGGTATTTATTCTATAATACCAATTAAAAAAGATTTAATCTTTTTAGAAATTTCTAAAAAACCTACTTGGTGGATTATTTTCTTATTAATTCCTTTCATTAGATTAATTCCAAAATATTTAATAAATGTGGAATTAGCAAAAGTCTATCACAAAAAAAAAGGTTATGCATTCGGTATGACATTAATACCTTGGTTTTTTTATGGAAAATTAACTTTGAACAAAACGTAAAATAATTAGATCTAACTCGGATTACAAAAATCGCAACTTTCTTAAAACATAAATACGTTAACAGTAATTACCAAATGAAGCACGCCTTAAAAATAACATCTCTACTATTTATTCTGATATTTATTTCTTGTGGATATCAAAAAACGGAGGAAGATAAACATCCTGAAATTCCAGTTTTTCCAGAGCATACCAACAATAAGATATCTATAAAACAATTCACTACTAATTTAATAGACATTAAGTATAATGAGAAAAACTTATTTGCTAATAATGAAAAAGGTGATTTGATTATTTTAGATAGAAAATTTAATAAAATAAAAGAATTAAAGCTGCCTAATAATTACATTAGTAAGGACGGAACTATTTATTTTATGCAACCTAATGAAAAACCGGAATTAATTGAGGTTTATAAAATATCTATTGAGAATAATTTCAAAAAAGAAAAATTAAAGAATTTTATCATCAATTCTAGAGAACCGTTTACAATAAGAGATTCTTTAAATATAGTTTATAAGCGTAAAATAAAAGATAAAGACAATCTTAAAATTAAGAGTCATATAGATAGTTTAGTTCATGTTGTTTATCAAAAAGAAAATAATTTAACTTCTGATAAAATAAAAAAATTAAAACCAAATCTAATTTCAATTTATCCATTATCAAATTCAGTAAGTGTTTTAAGATTCAAGGACAAAGAATTTGCATTGTATACGAGATATGACCATACAAGTGAGTTTAAAGACGAGTTAGAAAAAACACGCCTTAATGGATTAGAACCTATATGGGATTTAGAAAAAAGTCCAAAATCATTTGATAAGGTTGTTTTAGGGAATTCATTTTCAGGAAATCATTACGTTGGTGGTTACACTTCTTATGGCTACAATTATGTAGAACTTTCATTACTTAACGAAACAACAAAGTTTAAAGCAAAAAACTCAAACAATGGAAATGGTGTAAATATTTTATATGAAAGCAAGGACACAATTATCTTAAAAGATTTTGATAAATTGTATCATATAACATTAAAAAAATAACAATTACCAACACTGTTTAAATCTTATTGCTGGTTTTTATTCACGCAGCAATTTATCCATTCTTTGAAAATGTAAATTTGAAAACGAATAGAGTGGCAATTAAAAAAAAACGAAACACTTCATCAATGAAAAGTCCTTTATACTTCTTATTTCTAATAACTTCCTTTTTAGTATGTCAAACTTCTTTTACGCAAGAGAACTTCGAAAAAACAAAGATTGTTACCAATGTCTTTAAAGCATTAAAAAAACAGAAAGTAAAAATTATTTTTAAGAGTTTACCTACTAAAGATGATATTACTTATCTCATTCCGATAGAACAGGCTGCGCAACCAAACAAAGACATTCCTAGTGTAGATGCTATATTTTCAAGATATAAAAAAGATGCCGCTGAAAATTTTGGGCAAATAATTAAAAAAGGAAATGCTTTTGGAATTGAATGGAAAGATATTATTTTACAGAAAGTGCGATTTGAAGCCAATCCAGACCCAAGCATACAAATAGAGAGAGGTAATATTACTTTGGTTTGCAAAAGCAATGATAAAAAATTTCTAATAGTAATAAGAAAAACCTATAAAATACATGGTACTTGGCGATTTATGAAGAGAATGAAATTTACATTATTATAGTGAGTTATGATATCATTTATCAACATTAATAATTGTTTTAACGATTCTTTTGAGTCTAATGAGGTTTATAATCCAACCAAATAGTATTGAGAGGATAGGTTATTATATTTCAACGCAATTTATTTGAACACAAAGGATCTCAACCACAACTAAATAAAAATGACAGAATTTCCAGTTATAGCCTCTACAATTTCAGCAAAAGCATTGGGAGAGTTTGCAAAAGAAAAATACGGACTCCATAAAAATTTCGATTGTAAATTATTTAGAACAGGAATGAACCACACTTATTTTCTTTCTGATAGCGAAACAAAATATGCGTTAAGAGTTTATAGTCATAATTGGAGATCAAAATCTGAAATAAATGAAGAAATTGAACTTTTAAACCTATTAAGTGAAAATGATTTAGGGGTTTCTTTTCCTATTAAAGATAAGAATGGAGAATTTATTCAAGAAATAAAAGCACCAGAAGGAATTAGATATGTAGTTCTTTTTTCGTTTGCAAAAGGTAATAAGATTAGATTTTTGGATACTGAAACATGTTCATTAATTGGAGAATTAATGGCAAAAATTCATAATCTTACAGTTAACAAAATTATAGATCGAATTTCTTATGATAAAAAATCACTGTTAGAATTACCTTATACATATTTAAATCAATTTTTTTCAGAGAAATTACCAGAAATGGAATTTATAAAAGGAATTGATGCATTCTTTGATAAAATGGATTTTGAAAACTGCCAAAAAGGGATTGTTCATTTAGATATTTGGTATGATAATATGGCAGTGTCTGATGAAAAAGAAATTACTATATACGATTTTGATTTTTGTGGAAATGGAGAGCCGGTTTTAGATGTTGGCTATTTTTGTAACCAGTTATTTCATATTGAAACCGATAAGAAAGAGTACGAAGTAAAAAAGAAATATTTTTTAGATGGCTACCAAAGTATTAGACAATTATCTGAAAAAGAATTGAAAATGATTCCTAAAGCGGGTTTAGCTGTTTTTGTTTTTTATCTAGGTGTACAAGCAAAAAGGTTTGATTGGTCTAATATCTTCTTGTCCGAGAATTATCTTAAAATGTTCTATATAGCAAGATTAAAATCTTGGATTGAATATAATAACATCCAAAAAATAACGGATTAATTTAATTGAAAGCACGTTATACCTTTTTTTATATTAAATATTACTTAATGCTCTAAAGAATGACATTACCAGAAAAAATAAAAGAAGTATCAATCTATTCAGAAATAGAGATTGGGGGATATCCTCCAAATGGATTTCTTCAATTTACAGAAGCAAGTTTAGGAAATGGAGATAATTTTGGATTCTATTGGGAGTTTGGAAAAGAAGATAAAGAACCTGTAATTTGTGAAATGATTCATGATGAGGGAGCTATTGTTCCGAGGTTTTCTAATCTTAATAAATTCTTGGATTGGTATAAGCTAAATGATTATGATTGGGGAGAAGAAGAGATTGAGGATGAGAAATTTGTTTTTAGTTTATTACATAAAGGAAATGAATATTTAAAACAAAATGATCCTAAAAAAGCAATTGAATTTTATAAAGAAAGTACCGAAAGTTTTGGAGAGCTTAGTGAAAACTGGTTTAAATTGGCTTCTCAATATAAAAGAATTGGAAATGAATTAGAGTTTCAAAAAAGTATAATTAATTCAATTATTTCCAATTGGGCAATTGATTTTCCTTCTCAAAATGCAATAAGAATGTTTAAGAATTTAAACGCAATTGAGGAATTAAAAAAGCATCCATTAATTAAAAATAGAAAGAATCTTGAGTTTAACTTTGGAGGACAAAAAGAGAATAAAGACTATTTAGTAATTAGAGAAATTATAGAAGAACTAAACCTAAATGGAGACATTAACAAAGCATTAATAATGGAACAAAATTATGGCTTAAAAATGTATTGGGAAACATCCTCTTTTCAAGAGAGAAATAATTTTAAACTTGAAGAATGGCAAAAGGAGTTTAAAGAAAAAACGATTAAACGATTAAAAATAAACATTGGGTAATATATCAAAAGGGAAAAAGAGTATTATATCAATTAATAAAAATTAGATAATAAATGAATTCAAATTTTTTTGATTTAAAGACTTATTTTATTGACGAAAAAGTCAATATTTTTAAGTTTAAAAATTGTTATAAAGTATTTAACGATAAAGGAAATGAGGTTGGTTCTGTAAATCAAAAACTTACTTCAGGACAAAAAGCGATTAGATTATTATTAAACAAAACGATGCTGCCTTTTCAGCTAGAAATAAATGATGCGTCAGGAAATTTACAAGCATCTATATTTAGAGGTTGGACTTTCTTTATGTCTACAATTCGTATTGATGATGCAAAAGGCAATACTATTGGTAGCATAAAACAAAAATTTAAATTATTAAAACCAACTTTTAAAATTTATAACAAATCCGAAGAACTTGTTGCTGTAATTACTGGAGACATGAAAGCTTGGAACTTTCAAATAAATGATGCTTCTGATAAAGAAATAGGAACCATAACTAAAAAATGGAATGGAGCTTTAAAAGAAGTTTTTACCACAGCAGACAAGTATAAAGTAGATTTAAATGCAGGTTTTACTGATGAAGCCAATAAAATAGTAATTCTGTCTAGTGCAATAACTATAGATATCGTTTGGAGAGAAAGTAGATAATTTAGTACAGAAATTAAATAAAGACATAAAAAAAAGTCGTTGTAAATACATACAACGACCTTTTTTTTAACTCTATAATTAAGACTTATTTCTTAGCTTTCGCTAAGTTCTTTTGATATTTTCCTTGTACAACATCAACAATAATTAAAATTGCCAATACAAAATAGAAGGTTGTTTTACTCATTGGTACAATTTCTTCTCCAAAAAGTTTAATGTGTGCTAAATGTCCGCCTTCTGTAACTAGCATAATTCCAACTATAAAAAGGATAAACAAGCCAAGTACTTCGTACATTCTGTTTTTAGATAAAAAAGTAGAAATTTTATCAGCCATAACTAGCATAATTAAACCACTAATTACAATTGCAATTGCCATTACAATAAAAGCAGTTGTTTCATTCTCTATTTCACTTGTAAGTCCAATTGCAGCTAAAATAGAATCAAAAGAAAAAACCAAGTTCATAATAACAATACTTGTAATTACTGCGTTAGACGATTTTGTACTTTTATTAGCCATCATTTCTGAGACTTCCATTCCTTTAGTAGAAATCATATGCCAAATCTCTTTTATAGCGGTAAAAATAATGAATCCACCACCTAATAAAACTATAATACTATGTCCGTTAAAAGCAAAATGGATAATATTTTCTATTCCTCCGGATAAAAAAGAGAAAGGTTCTTGAAAAAAATCGATGATTGAAACCAATATAAAAAGCAGCACAATTCTTAAAACGATGGCGATTAAGATTCCTGTTTTTCGAACTCTTTTTTGATCTGCTTCTGGCGCTTTTTTAGATTCTAAAGAAATATAAAGTAGGTTGTCAAATCCTAAAACGGCTTGTAAAAGCACTAGCATTAATAAGGTAAAAATAATTCCTAACATTTAATTTTTTTTGATTTGTTAATTTAAGAATTCAAATATATTTAAAAACCCGAACAAATGATTTTTAAAATGGAAGATATTTTAATAAAATCCTGATACTCACAAAAGCAATTAAAATTGCAGTTGCTTTTTTAAGTTGAATAGGCGTAAAGTAGTTATTGCTCATTCTGCTACCAATTTGTCCGCCAATAAAAACGGTAATTAATAAAACAGAAGTTAAGTGCCAATCAATTATAAAATCCGGATTAGAATATTGTCCCAACAACCCTGCAATAGAGTTTACAAAAATAAAAATACTTGCAGTTGCTGCAATTTTTTTAGGCGTGTCCCAGTTGGTTAAATGTAATAAAGGTGCTAAAAAAATACCGCCGCCAATACCAACCATTCCAGAGATGAAACCAATTATACCTCCAAAACTTGCATTTTTAAGAGAGTTTGAAGTTGCTTTTTTTTCATCTGAAGTAATTATTTTTTTAGAAATCCACATAGTAATTGCCGCAAAAAGAAGCGTAAATCCTAATAAAATAAAAAAGAAATTTTGATTGATTTTTAATTTTCCTCCTAAAAATGCAAAAGGAACACTGAGTAAAATAAGCGGAATTACTTTTTTCCAATCAATCTTTTTTTGATGATAAAAGAAAAATACGTTTCCAGAGACTACAACAATATTACACAACAAAGCAGTTGCTCTAATTTGGGTAAATACGATTCCTGTTAATGCTAAAATAGCTAAATAGCTAGAGCCGCCACCAAAACCAACAGAAGAATATAAAATTGCAACTGTAAAGAATAGTAATATGATGTGCCAATACGTAAAAAAGGATTCTATAAGCAAGTTGTAAATTTAATATTTTTGTAGCATTTTTTTACTACTATAAAATTAAATAAAGGTAGTATAAATATTAAAGACAATTTAAGAATTTATAGACTTCTTAAATTGTTGGGGAGTCATCAATTCCATCTTTTTAAATTGTCTGTTAAAATAACTGGTATTGTTAAAACCAGCTTTAAAAGCAATTTCCGACATTCTAAAATCTTTAGATTCTTTGATTAATTTTTTAGCAAATTTTATTTTTTCAGAGTTTAAAAAATCAATAGGAGAAATGCCTAAAGTATTTTTAAACTTTTTATGAAAATGAGAAGCACTCATGTGTGCTTTTTTTGCTAACACATCTACATTAATGTTTTTATTGGTTAAATTTTCTTTTATATACTTAATAACCATGCCTATTCTGGTGTCGTTAAAAAGTGGTTCATCATTTAATAAAATAGATTTTGCCTTGGTTTGTAAAAGCCTTACAATAAGTTCTTGAATCATTAAATCTAACAAAACATCTTTAGAGGTATTGTTATTGGTAAAAGTGTAGGTTAATCTTTTTATAAGTTGATTAACGTCGTTATTGTTCGTTAAATGGCTACTGCTTTTATCTAAACTCCAAGTATTATTCTTGTTTTCAATGGCAACATGTTGATTAAATCTACCTACAACCTCGTTAATCTTAGTTCCATCAATTCCTAAAGCTAAACATTGTGTAGGATTGTCTTTTTTTGCCAACGGAAAATCAATAATCATTTCCTTATTTCTAGGCATAACAACAGATTCTCCAGGATAAAAATCAAAAGAAGGAATACCGTCTATATGCATTATTTTTTTTCCGGTAAGCATACTCGCAATAATTGGAAAATCGAATTTTAAAGCCACTTTTTCTGCATATTTATGAGTTTCGTAAATATTTAGTTCAGCATAATCTGCATTGTAAGTCGTTCTATTTTCTACAAGTGTAGTTAGTTTTCTATATTTTTTATGTTGATGTAATAAATGACTCATAATTATAGCTCTAAAATTTTAAAGGACGATTTATATAATAATAGAATTGTTCAACAATATAATAAATATGTTCTATTTATAGTGAATATTATAAAATAACTTTACCTAAAATGATAATACATTATATTTTAACCAATATTATTGTCATTATATTAATAACAGCCTACTGCTATAGCAGGCTTAATCATATAAAAAAACACTAAATTATGAGTTATTCAAAACCGAAATTTAAAGACAAGTATCACAATTTTATCAATGGGAAATTTGTAGCTCCAATTGGAGGTCAGTATTTTGATAATACATCACCAATTGATAATAGTTTTATAGCAAAATATCCTCGTTCGCAAAAAGAAGATGTAGAGTTGGCTTTAGATGCAGCCAATGCCGCAAAAGAAGCGTGGGGAAATACATCTGCTACAGAAAGAGCTACCCTATTAAATAAAGTAGCAGATATTATTGAAGCTAATTTAGAAGAATTTGCGTTGGTAGAAACGTGTGACAACGGAAAACCAATTCGAGAAACTTTAAACGCAGATGTGCCTTTAGCGGTAGATCATTGGCGCTACTTTGCAGCTTGTATTCGTTCTGAAGAAGGAGGAGCTTCTGAATTAGATCAACATACATTATCATTAACTATTAAAGAGCCGTTAGGAGTTGTTGGGCAAATTATTCCTTGGAATTTTCCTTTATTAATGTTGTCTTGGAAATTACCACCAGCTTTAGTTACTGGTAATTGTGTTGTTTTAAAACCAGCAGAACAAACACCTGCAACAGCTACTTTATTAATGGAAAAAATAGCCGATGTTTTTCCGCCTGGAGTTATAAATATTGTACATGGTTTTGGTCCGGAAGCAGGAAAACCACTAGCATCTAGTGCAAAAGTAGATAAGGTTGCGTTTACGGGAGAAACCACAACAGGTCAATTAATTATGCAATATGCTTCTAAAAACTTAAATCCGGTAACGATGGAATTAGGAGGGAAATCTCCAAATGTATTTTTTAATTCTGTTATGGATCATGATGATGCGTATCTAGACAAAGCGATTGAAGGTGCTGTTTTATTTGCATTTAATCAAGGAGAAGTATGTACCGCTCCTTCTAGAATTTTAGTGCAAGAAGATATTTACGATGCGTTTATGAAACGTGTTGTAGAAAGAACGAATGCAATCATTCAAGACAATCCTTACGATGTAAATACTATGGTAGGGGCGCAAGCATCAAAAGATCAATACGAAAAAATACAATCTTATATAGAAATTGGTAAAGAAGAAGGAGCAAAAGTGCTAACCGGTGGTTCTGCTAATGCATTAGAAGGGAATTTAGCAAACGGATTCTACATTAAGCCAACTATTTTAGAAGGACATAATAAAATGCGAGTCTTCCAAGAAGAAATTTTTGGTCCCGTAGTTTGTGTTACAAAGTTTAAAGACGAAGCAGAAGCTTTAGAAATTGCAAATGATACTCTTTATGGTTTAGGAGCCGGAGTTTGGACGCGAGATGCACATCAATTATATCAAATTCCAAGAGCTATAAAAGCCGGTAGAGTTTGGGTAAATTGTTATCATGCATATCCTGCACATGCACCTTTCGGTGGATATAAAAAATCTGGTTTTGGTAGAGAAAACCATGTTATGATGCTTAATTACTATCGTCAGACTAAAAACATGTTAATTTCTTATGATAAAAATAAATTAGGTTTCTTTTAGGAGTTGATAAATAATATATTAGAGGCTGTCTGAAAAGGGGTGAATCCTGTCTTGTAGAACTTGTTTCGGTATCTCAATGCAATGATAATAAACTATCGTAAGAATCTAAAATAAATGCAGATGGACAAAAAATCTCTTTTTAAACAGTCTCTTTTTAATACCCAAAATTATGGAAAGAGTAGCAATTACAGAAGAAGCAGCAAAAATATTAGAGCAATTAAAAGAAAAACATAGCGAATTAATTTTTCATCAAAGTGGTGGCTGTTGTGATGGTTCTGCACCGATGATTTTAGAGAAAGAAGATTTTTATTTAGACGAGAGTGATATTTTATTGGGAACTTTAAACGGTGTTAATTTTTATATGAATCAAGACCAATTTGAGTATTGGAAACACACACATTTAACAGTTGATATAACGGAGGGTAGAGGGGCTAGTTTTTCTTTAGAAATACCATTAGGACTTCGGTTTTTTATTAACTCTAGATTATTTACGAAAGAGGAAGCTTCCTTTTTTGGAAATTAACAATGGAGTACAGTAGTCTTAATATTTTTCATTTTAATAATATAAGCTTTAAAAATTAGTGTTATTCACTTCTTTAAAGCTTTTTTTATGAGTAATTATTTGTTTATTAACAAGTTGACTCAAATTTTATTGCTAAATTACTATATTTATGCTAAATTAATATATATGACTATAGATTTATGTCCAAATTGCAGTTCAGATAGCTACATTAAAAGTGGTATTGTTAATAATAGGCAACGCTATAAATGTAAAAAATGCAATTACTTTTTTACGGTAAATAAGATTGGAAAGAAAATAGACGATTATTATGTAAACAAATCTTTACAGCTATATTTAGAAGGATTGACCTATCGAGAGATAGAGCGCATCTTAGGGGTGTCTCATGTAAGTATTATGAATTGGGTAAAAAAATACAACATAAAAAGACCTTACAATTCTAAATATCATTCTACGTATAAAATTTTAAATGCTACAGAACTAGGTGTTTATTTCAGTAATTCAGAAAATATAAAGGGAGCAGGAGTTGTGGTTACAGAGTTAGGTGATAAGTTTATGTTGATTAAATGGGAGCGTTTTAAAGATTAGTATATCTAATTAACAAATAAATATAGTAGTTTTTTGTTAATTAATTGTTTTTCCGAGTTTAGCAGTGCACACAAAATCAATTATTTACTAGTTAAACAACTAAATTTATGAAAAACAAAAAATTACTACAACTAGTTTTTTTTCTGTCCTCTTTTCAGTTTCTTGTTGCACAAGGCTCTCCAGACTACAATGGTGGATTAAAAATTAAATTCGACGAAGACAGTAAAAAATACCTTCGGTTAATTTCTTGGACACAAGTACAAGCAACTTATAATAATGATGCTCCCAAAACTTCGAGTAAAACAAGTGTTAATTTAAGAAGAGCACGTATAATGCTATTTTCTCAAATTACTGATAAGTTTTTAATCTTAACTCATTTTGGTTTAAACAGTTTAAATGCAGGTACACTTTCACCTACAGGTAATGGAGATGGTTCTCAAATTTTTGTACATGATGCTTGGGTACAATACCGTTTAAGTGATACCCATGCTATTGGTGCTGGTTTACATTATTTTAATGGTATTTCTAGACTTAATAATCAAAGTACTTTAAATATGATGACGCTTGATAATAATCGTCAGTCTTGGGCTACTATTGGATTGTCAGATCAATTTGCAAGACATATTGGTCTTTTTATGAAAGGGAATTTTGGTAAATTACAGTATCGAATCGCTGTTAATGATGCCATTACAAACGGACTAGATACTAGAGTTGTAACAAGCGGACAAACAGTATATGGAGGAGTTAATTTATTAGGTACTAAAGATGCAGGAAAAACCTTTGCAGGATATTTTGAGTATAACCTATTAGATCAGGAATCTAACTTTTTACCTTTTAAAGTTGGGACTTATCTTGGCGAAAAAAAAGTATTTAATATAGGCGCTGGATTTTTTTTACACCCTAATGGTGCTGTAAAAATTGAAAACGGTAATCTTGTGGGAGAAGATGTTTCCATTTTTGCAATAGATGCTTTTTATGATTCTCCCTTAGGAGATGATGGAAGTGCTCTTACCGCTTATGCAACGTATCAATCTAATAATTATGGCGAAAACTATTTGTACAGTGCTTATGGCACTGGTAATATGCTGTATTCTCATGTAGGTTATGTGTTTGCAAGAGATAAAACTAAAACAAGATTTCAACCTTATCTTTCTTACGGAAGTAATAGCTATGATGCCACTACAAATAATAGAAATATTTTAGGTGTAGGTATAAACGCTTTTATGAGTGGGCATAATTCAAAATTAACATTAGAGTATCAAAATCAGGATTATGGCACTTCTACAAGCGCTGTAACCTTACAAGCAATGATTTATTTATAAAAAAAATAATAATTATGAGTGATAAACAAGAAAACGCTTCTGCGTATTGGAAAGAGAACATTAAGTATTTAACAATATTACTTATAATATGGTTTGTGGTATCCTTTGGATGCGGAATTTTATTCCGAGAAGCCCTAGATACAATTAGACTTGGAGGCTTTAAATTAGGTTTCTGGTTTGCCCAACAGGGATCTATTTATGTATTTGTAATTTTAATTTTCGTTTACATACGGTTAATGAATAAACTAGATAAAAAATATGGTTTCGACGAGTAATCCTTAACTAAAACTAAAAAATAAAACAAAATATTATGAGTGTACAAACTTGGACTTGGTTATTAGTAGGAATTACTTTTGCCCTTTATTTCGGAATCGCAATTTGGGCTAGAGCAGGCTCTACAAAAGAATTTTATGTAGCTGGCGGAGGGGTTTCTCCTTTAGCAAATGGTATGGCAACCGCGGCAGATTGGATGAGTGCTGCCTCATTTATTAGTATGGCAGGTATTATTTCCTTTGCGGGTTATGATGGCTCTGTTTATCTAATGGGATGGACTGGTGGTTACGTGTTGTTAGCATTATTATTAGCTCCCTATTTACGTAAGTTTGGTAAGTTTACAGTACCCGATTTTATTGGAGATAGATATTACTCTAATACCGCAAGAACAGTGGCTGTAATTTGTGCTTTAATTGTTTCTTTTACGTATGTAGCCGGACAAATGAGAGGTGTAGGAATTGTTTTTTCACAATTTTTACAGGTTGATATTGTGTATGGAGTTTTAATAGGTATGACTGTAGTTTTAGTTTTTGCTCTTTTAGGAGGGATGAAAGGAATTACATATACGCAAGTAGCGCAGTATTGTGTATTGATTTTTGCTTTTATGGTACCCGCATTTTTTATCTCTGTTCAAATGACCGGGAATTTAATTCCTCAAATAGGAATGGGAGGAACGGTAGAAGATGGTACTTTTCTTTTAGATAAATTAGATACACTACACACTCAATTAGGGTTTAAGGAATATACTTCTGGTTCTAAATCTACTTGGGATATTTTTGCAATTACATTAGCCTTAATGGCGGGAACAGCAGGTTTACCTCATGTTATTGTTCGTTTTTTTACTGTTCCTAAAGTAAAGGATGCACGTAAATCTGCAGGTTATGCGTTGCTTTTAATCGCTATTTTATATACTACGGCTCCAGCAATTGCTGTTTTCTCTAGAACTAATTTAATTGAAACGGTTAGTGAAAAAGAATATTCAGAGATACCTGTTTGGTTTAAGAATTGGGAAGATACAGGCTTAATTTCTTGGACGGATAAAAATGGAGATGGTAAAATTCAATATGTTGCAGGAAACGCATTAGATGGTAAGAAACCAGTGTACACAGAAGATAGAGGTACGTTTGGAGAAAGATTAATTTCAAACGCAGATTTAGATGCTAAAAACGAATTGTATGTAGATAGAGATATTATGGTATTGGCAAATCCAGAAATAGCACAATTACCAAATTGGGTAATCGGGTTGGTTGCGGCAGGTGGGTTAGCAGCAGCATTATCTACAGCTGCAGGTTTGTTATTAGTGATTTCTACATCAGTTTCTCATGATTTAATTAAAAAACAATTAAAACCAGACATTTCAGACAAAGCAGAGTTAACGGCAGCAAGAATATCCATTTTTGTAGCAATTTTAATTGCAGGGTATTTTGGTATCAATCCGCCAGGGTTTGTTGCTGCGGTAGTTGCACTCGCATTCGGTTTGGCAGCAGCTTCTTTCTTTCCTGCGATTGTTTTAGGAATTTTTGATAAAAAAATGAATAAAGAAGGGGCCATTTCAGGGATGGTAGTTGGTATTGTGTTAATGCTTTTTTACATGATGAAGTTTAAATTAGACATGTTTGGTGGTGGTACAGAAGAAGATTGGTGGTTTGGTACTTCTCCAGAGGGGTTTGGTACAATTGCAATGTTTGTTAATGTGGTTATTTCAGTAGTGGTTTCTAGAATGACTGCGGCTCCACCACAAGATGTACAGGAAATGGTAGAAAGTATAAGAATACCTTCTGGAGCCGGAGAAGCTTCAGATCATTAAGCGATACTATTAAAAAAGTAAATAAATAAGAGGAAATTCGTTTGTTAGAAATCAGTATTACAACTTGTAATGCTGATTTTTTTATTATTTTTAGGGAATAAAGTAAATCAATGAAAAAAAGACATGAGCAGAAGTTAGTTGTATTATCAATTGCATTGTTTTTAATTTTTAATATACCATTTGTCCTAATTTTTAATTTTGAAGGAGCGGTTTATGGTATTCCTACTTTTTATTTTTCAATATTTTCTGCTTGGTTATTATCCATTGTAATTTCATATATCGTTTTAAATCGTCATTATGAATAGTTTTACTTTAATAACCATCATTATTATCTATTTAGCAGTGTTGTTTTACATTGCCTTTTTTGCTGAAAAAAAACGACAAAGCAAGTGGGTTAATAATCCTTATGTGTATACTTTGTCTCTAGCAGTCTATTGTTCTGCTTGGACCTATTACGGAAGCGTAGGTATTGCAGCTACTTCTGGCATTCTCTTTTTGCCTATTTATTTAGGTCCTGTTATTGCAGCTCCTTTATGGATTATCGTACTTCGAAAAATTATTAGAATATCTAAACAGCATAAAATTTCTTCCATTGCAGATTTTATTTCTTTACGCTACGGAAACAATCGATTTTTAGGAGCATTGGTAACTGTTGTGTGTCTTTTCGGAACATTGCCATACATTTCTTTACAGTTAAAAGCTGTTTCTGAGACCTTTGAAATCATGTCTGATGAAACAAGTTATGTTTCAACTTCTATTTTTGATGACTCTACCTTTTACGTTGCTTTATTGTTGGCTATTTTTGCCGCCTTTTTTGGTACTCAAAATACAGATGCGTCAGAAAAACACAAAGGAATTGTTGCTACAGTTGCTTTTGAATCGGTTTTAAAATTAGTTTTTTTCTTTATTATTGGAGGGTATATTACTTTTTACTTATTTGATGGTACCACAGATATTTATAATAAAATTTCGAAAACAGAAAACTTTAAAGAACTGACTACTTTAAGCGGATTAGAAGATGGTTTTAATTGGTTTTTTATGATTGCTTTATCTTTTATGTCTATCTTTTTATTACCACGCCAGTTTCAAGTAACGGTTTTAGAAAATAATAGAGAAAAACATTTAAAAAAGGCAATTTGGTTGTTTCCATTGTATTTATTACTGTTTAATATCTTTGTTATTTTTATAGCTTGGGCAGGTAAATTAACTTTCGGAACTACAAAAAATGCAGAATACTATTCTTTATTACTTCCGTTAGAAAATGGAAATTCATTTTTAGCTACGCTTGTTTTTTTAGGTGGTTTTTCAGCCGTTATTTCTATGGTGGTGGTTTCTACGTTGGCATTGTCTACCATGGTAAGTAATAACTTAATTATCCCTTATGGGTTTTTAGATAAGTTTATAAAGAACCAACCAGAGCGTAACTCTAAGTACATTAAAAATATTCGTCGTATTTCTATTTTTTCTATTATAATTTTTGCATATTTCTTTTATGTATCGTTTTCAAAAGAACTTTCTTTATTTTCAATAGGATTAATTTCTTTTGTAATCATCGCTCAATTAGCACCTTCTTTTTTTATTGGTCTCTTCTGGAATCGAGGTTCTTCAAGAGCAGCCATTATCGGAATTATAATAGGTTTTTTTATAGCTTCTTATTCTTTGGTCTTGCCATTTATTTTACAAGCTATCACAGGTAAAGCAGATTTTACGCAATATGGTTTATTTGGTATTGAAGCTTTAAGACCAAATGCACTATTTGGTATTGATTTTTTAAGTCCGCCAGCTCATGCGTTTTTCTGGAGTCTAACATTTAATTTGATGAGTTATTTAGTGTTTTCATTAGTTTCTAAAGGAAATTATAGAGAACGAAATTACGCAGAAATGTTTGTAGATAGTAGAAGCTTTACATCCCTTCAAGAAAGTGCGTTTGTTTGGAAAGGGGAGGCTTATGTGTCGGATATTAAAAATGTATTGGTTCGTTTTTTAGGTGATGAACGCGCTACTCGTGCCCTTAAAATATTTTTCATGAAGTATAAATTACCATCAGACACACAATTAGGAGATGCTCGTTTAATTAATTTCTCAGAAAAATTATTGACAGGAAGTATTGGTTCTGCATCTGCAAAAATTTTGATTGCAAGTGTCGTAAAAGAAGAACAAATTAGTTTGGTTGAGGTGTTAAAAATTTTAGAAGAATCTAAAGAGAATATTGTAAACAATAAGGTTTTACTAGAAAAGTCTAATGAATTATCTCAGTTATCCTCAAAATTAAAAGATGCAAATAAAGAGTTGATTAGTAAAGACAAGCAAAAAGATGAGTTTTTAGACACGGTTGCTCATGAGCTTAAAACCCCAATTACAGGGATTCGTGCGGCAACAGAATTGTTGATGGATGAAGAGGATGACATGCCTAAAGAAGTAAAAGCGCAATTTTTGAAAAACATCCTTCAAGATTCTGAACGTTTAGGACGCTTAATTCATAATATTTTAGATTTTGAAAAGCTAGAAACAGGACGATTACATCTAGATTTAGAATATGTAGATATTCAAAAAACTATTTCCAAAGCGATTGGAAGTATTACTCAAATTGCCACAAAAAAGGGCGTGAAAATAGTGGTGAAGAATTTACATACTTTTAAAGTGAATTATGATGAAGATAGAATTTTACAAGTATTAACCAATTTAATATCTAATTCCATTAAGTTTTGTCAACAAGAAACCGGTAAAATTGAAATAGATTATAAATTAGGAAATGCTGTTGTAGAAATCTCCGTAACAGATAATGGTAAAGGAATTCCTGAAGAAGACCATGAGTTTATTTTTGATAAATTTTATCAATCTAAACATCAAAATACTAGAAAGCCACAAGGTAGTGGATTGGGGTTGGCAATAACCAAGCAAATAGTAGATAAGCATAACGGAGAAATTTGGGCAAAAAAAGGTGTTAAAAATGGAGCAACATTTGTTTTTACCATCCCTTTTAAGTAAATTGTTCTCGTAAAGTATGAAGAAGAAAATTTTAATTGTTGATGACGAGCCAAATATTGTAATGTCATTAGAATATGCTTTTAAAAAACAAAATTTTGAAGTGTATATTGCAAGGGATGGAAGTGAAGCTTTAGAGATCTTAAAACATCAAACGGCTAACATTGTTTTGTTAGATATTATGATGCCAAATGTAGATGGTTATAAAACCTTACGGTATATAAAAAATACGGTGAGTTTAAAAGATACTAAAGTGGTCTTTTTAACGGCAAAAAATAAAGCTTCAGATATTGAAAAGGGTTTAAAACTTGGAGCAGATAAGTATTTGACAAAACCTTTTTCAGTAAAAAAACTAGTTTCAGAAATATTGGAACTTTTAAATTAAAAGAGAGTCTTTAACGTTATTAAATATTGATTTTGTGTGCAAACAAACAATGTTTAATTAAAAATTAAAGACATGAAATTTCAACTAAATCCGCTTGCATCAGATATTTTTATCAGTATCTATGCAGTAAGTACATTGTATTTTAGGTTTAAGTTTGAAGATAACGGAAACATAGATCCTATACTTTCGGTAGTTTTAGGACTTTCTTTTGTGACCATTATTTGGGTGCTTATTAAACTTAAAATATTAAACCCTAATTGGTTTGGCTTGCTTAATTCTAAAAAAGCGAGATCATGAAATACCAAAAATTTTATAAAAAAAGCATTCTTAATCCAGAAGATTTCTGGAGCAAACAAGCAGATAAATTAGATTGGTATAAAGCTCCAACAACTATTTTATCAAAAGACAAACACAATTATTATCAATGGTTTGAGGATGGGGAACTTAATTTAAGTTATTTGTGTATTGACATGCATATTAAAGATGGTTTTGGAGATCAAAATGCCATTATTTATGATTCGCCAGTAACCAATACAAAACAACATATTTCCTTTCACCAATTGCATCACGAAGTATCTAAGCTCGCTGGTGGATTAAAACAATTGGGATTAAAAAAAGGAGATACTTGTATTATCTATATGCCCATGATTCCGCAGGCACTGTATGCAATGTTGGCATGTGTTAGAATTGGCGTTATCCATTCTGTTGTATTTGGTGGTTTTGCTCCGCATGAATTGGCTATTAGAATAGATGATTGTAAACCAAAAGCAATTATTACAGCCTCTAGTGGTGTAGAAATAGAACGTATTATCCCGTATAAACCCTATGTAGATAGTGCTATGGAGAAATCGGTACATAAGCCAGAAAAAGTAATTGTTTTCGATAGGAAATTAGGGGTAGAAGTATCAATGAAAAGTTACGATATAGATTATACGGATTTAGTTGATAAGTCTGCCTCTATAGAAGCGGTTTCTGTTGCAGCAACACACCCTTCATACATTTTATATACTTCTGGCACTACAGGAACTCCAAAAGGAATTATTAGAGATACAGGAGGATATGCAACTGCATTAAAATTTTCTATGAAATATATTTATGGAGTTGATAAAGGAGATGTTTTTTGGGCTGCAAGTGATGTTGGTTGGGTGGTTGGGCACAGTTATATTGTGTATGCTCCTTTATTAAACAGAAATACAACGGTACTTTTTGAAGGAAAACCAATTAGAACCCCAGATGCGTCTACTTTTTGGCGCGTAATTAGTGAGCATAAAGTAACAGTGATGTTTACGGCGCCAACCGCAATAAGAGCAATCAAAAAAGAAGATCCTAACGGAAGGATGATTAAAAAATATGATTTATCGAGTTTAAAATATCAGTTTTTAGCAGGTGAACGTTGTGATGTGGCTACTTTAACATGGACAAAAGAACATTTAAAAGTCCCCGTTATAGATCATTGGTGGCAAACCGAAAGTGGTTGGCCAATGGTAGCAAATATGGTTGGTGTAGCATTGCAGGAAGTAAAACCAGGATCTGCAAGTTTTCCTGTTTGCGGTTATGATATTCAGATATTAAATGAAGAAGGAGAGGAAGTAGCTTCAAGTGTAGAAGGTTTTGTTGCTGTTAAATTGCCTTTGCCTCCAGGTACTTTAATGAATCTTTGGGGCAATCCAGAACGCTTTCATATGGGATACTTACATCGATTTCCTGGATATTATTTTTCTGGTGATGGCGGTTACAAAGACGAAGATGGATATGTTTTTATTACCGGAAGAGTAGATGATATTATAAACGTTGCCGGACACCGATTGTCTACTGCAGAAATGGAAGAAGTTGTAGCATCTCATAAAGCAGTTGCAGAGTGTGCTGTTTTTGGTGTGCATTGCGAAATTAAAGGACAAAAACCTTTAGGATTAGTCGTTTTAAAAAAGGGAGATGGATATAATGAAATACAAATTCAGAAAGAAATTATACAAGATGTACGTCATGGAATTGGCGCTGTTGCCTCTTTTAGAGATGTATTAATTATAAATAGATTGCCAAAAACGAGAAGTGGGAAAATTCTTCGTAAATTGTTACGCAATATTGCGGATGACTTGCAGTATAATATTCCGTCTACAATTGATGATATTTCAATTATAGCCGAAATAAAAAGTATTTATCAGAAAAATCACATAGGAATTTATAAATAATTTAATAAACAAAATTAAAAACTAACTTGTTACACTAGGCATTAATAGCAAAATGCCTTATAAAAATAAAACCAATATAAGTATGAGTAATTACCACATAAAACATTTAGAAGAATATTTTAAAGTCTATAGAAAATCTATAAGAGAACCAGAAGTCTTTTGGGAAGAAATAGCAGAAGAGCATTTTTTATGGAGAAAAAAATGGGACAATGTGTTAGATTGGGACTTTTCTAAGCCAGAGATTAAATGGTTTGAAGGTGCAAAACTAAACATCACAGAAAATTGTGTTGATAGGCATCTGTCTACAAAAGCAGACAAAACTGCAATTTTATTTGAACCTAATGATCCGAATGAACCTGCAGAACATATTACCTATAAACAATTATCAGAAAGAGTCAATCAATTTGCCAATGTTTTAAAAGAGCATGGAATTAAAAAAGGAGATAGAGTCTGTATTTATGTTCCTATGATTCCAGAATTAGCAATTTCTTTGTTAGCTTGTGCAAGAATAGGAGCGATACACTCTGTTGTTTTTGCTGGTTTTTCATCTACTGCTTTAGCAACAAGAATTAATGATTCTGATTGTAAAATTGTTATTACTGCAGATGGTTCTTTTAGAGGTAAAAAATCAATCGATTTAAAAGGAATCGTAGATGAGGCTTTAGAAAATTGTCCTGGAGTAGAAAATGTGTTGGTTGCAAAAAGAACCAAGGCAAATATCAACATGAAGGAAGGAAGAGATAAATGGTTACAACCATTATTAGACAACGCTTCTAAGGAATGTAGCCCGGAAATAATGGATGCAGAAGATCCTTTATTTATTTTATATACTTCTGGTTCTACAGGAAAGCCAAAAGGAATGGTGCATACAACAGCAGGTTATATGGTGTACACAGCATATACTTTTAAAAATGCATTTCAATACAGAGAAAACGATGTCTATTGGTGTACTGCAGATATTGGTTGGATTACTGGGCATTCTTATATTGTATATGGACCGTTAGCAAATGGAGCAACAACCGTACTTTTTGAAGGAGTACCAAGTTATCCAGATTTTGGTCGCTTTTGGGATATTATAGAAAAACATAAAATCAATCAATTTTATACAGCTCCAACCGCAATTAGAGCTTTGGCAAAACACGGAACAGAATTATTAGATAAGTATGATTTATCATCTTTAAAGGTTCTAGGGTCTGTTGGTGAGCCAATTAATGAAGAAGCATGGCACTGGTACAATGATAATGTAGGTAAGGGGAAAAGTCCCGTTATAGATTCTTGGTGGCAAACAGAAACTGGTGGAATTATGATTACTCCTATTCCTTATGTAACCCCAACAAAACCAACATATGCAACTTTACCATTTATAGGAATTCAACCTGCAATAATGGATGAAAATGGAGGTGAGTTAAAAGGAAATCAAGTAGAAGGAAGATTATGTATCAAATTTCCATGGCCAAGTATTGCACGTACCATCTGGGGAAATCATCAACGATATAAAGAGACTTATTTTTCTGCCTATAAGGATATGTATTTTACTGGTGATGGAGCGCTGAGAGATGAGGTTGGGTATTACAGAATTACTGGTAGAGTAGATGATGTAATTATTGTATCTGGGCATAATTTAGGAACTGCACCAATAGAAGATGCTATTAATGAACATCCTGCAATTGCAGAATCAGCTATTGTTGGTTTTCCACATGATATTAAAGGAAGTGCATTATATGGATATATTACCTTAAAAAATGCTGGAGAATATAGAAATCATGATAATTTAGAAAAAGAGATCAATCAATTAATTACGGATAGAATTGGACCTATTGCTAAATTAGATAAAATTCAATTTACAGAAGGTTTACCAAAAACACGTTCTGGAAAAATTATGAGACGTATTTTACGTAAAATAGCTTGTAACGAAATGGATAATTTAGGAGATACAAGTACGCTTTTAAACCCAGAAATAGTACAAAGTATTATTGATAATAGAAAATAATTTGATATATTTTTTATTTGTAAATGGAAAACCAAATTACGTTAGAAGATAAATTAAAAGAAAGAATTAAAGAACTAACTTGTTTATATAGAGTTAGTTCTTTAATTAAAGATAGTGGTTTTAATGATTTAAAAGAATTATTAAAAGAAATAGCCCTAAGTTTAAAAGAAGCAGTTAGGTTTCCAGAAGAAGCCTTTGTAGAAATTAAAGTAGAAAATTTTGTTTTCGTTGAAGGAAAAAAAAGAGAAGATGCAATTTTTATTATTTCTGCCATAAAATCTTTTGGAAAAATTAAAGGATCTGTTACGATAGGGTATTCCAAACAAAAATTTTCTGAAAACTCTTTTTTAGAAGAAGAAAAACTATTATTACATCAGATTGCTTCAGAAATTGGCGACTTTTTAGAACGAAAAGAAATCAATGAAAAAGAAGAGATTGCCAAAAGGCAAATTGAAAGAGTAGGTAGACTAGCAATTTTAGGAGAAATTACTGCTGGAATTGCGCATGAGTTAAATACACCTTTAGCTAATATTTTAGGCTTTTCAGAATTATTAAAAGAAAAGTATAAAGGAGATAAAGTTGGGCGTGAAGATTTAAGTAAAATAATAAATAGTGCCATCTATTCTAGAGAAGTTGTTAAAAAGTTAATGTTTTTTTCTTGTGAAATGCCCCAGCAAATGATGTCTGTTGATATCAATATTATTATTAATGAGGCAATTAGTTTGTTAAAACCTAGTTTTAGTAAAAAATACATACGCTGTAATATTACTTTTTCAAGTGATAAAATTTATTTAAAGGTTGATAAAATTCAGTTAACTCAAGTAATTTTTAATTTGGTAATCAATGCTATTTATTTTTCAGATGAAAGAGGGAGAATAGATATTGATGTTATTGAAAAAACTAAAAATGTACAAATTAGAATTTCTGATGAAGGTTCAGGAATAGAACCTATTAATTCCGAAAATATTTTTAATCCTTTTTTTACAACCAAACCTACCGGAGATGGTTCAGGTTTAGGCTTGAGTGTTGTACACGGAATTATTAAAAGTCATAAAGGCACTATTATTCATCAACCAAATTCACCAAAAGGGACTATTTTTGTTGTTAGTTTTCCCAAAAGTTAAAAGATGCTAAACAAAGAAAATATATTAATTGTAGATGATGATCTTCTTATTTTAGAACTCATACAGAGGCATTTACAATCTTTAAATTATCATACTTATAAGGCGATATCTGTAAAGGAAGCATTAGAAATTTTAAAAGATACTTCTATAGATTTATTAATTACAGACCTGCAAATGCCAGATGTGGATGGTTTAGAATTAATTAAATACACGTCTGAACATTATCCTAAAATTCCAAAATTAGTAGTTACAGGTTTTCCTTCTATAGAAGGAGCTTTAGAAGTAATGAAATCTGGAGCAGTAGATTATATTACAAAACCTTTTACAAAAGAAGAACTTAAAAAGGCAGTTTTAAAATCTTTAAAAATTAACTCTAAAGAAGATACAGTTAGCCAGGTAAAAGTAGCAGAAACTCATAAACCGTATGGCGAATTAATAGGAGCATCGCCTGCAATGAGAAAAGTAACAGACGTAATAGATCGGTTAAAAAACAACAAAGCAACGGTTTTTATTTATGGTGAAAGCGGAACCGGAAAAGAGTTGGTGGCACGTTCTATTCATTATATGGGTAAATATTCCTCAGCACCTTTTGTTGCTGTAAACTGCGGAGCAATTCCAGAAAATTTATTAGAATCAGAGTTGTTTGGTTATGTAAAAGGAGCGTTCACGGGTGCTGAAAAAGATAGAAAAGGCTTTTTTCAGGCAGCCAATAATGGAACTATTTTTTTAGATGAAATTGGCAATGCATCTTTAGCAACTCAATTAAGATTGTTACGGGTTTTACAAGAAAAAGAAGTGGTAAGAGTTGGTTCTCAAAAAGCAGAAAAAGTTGATGTTAGGGTAATTGCTGCAACAAATATCAATTTAAAAGATTTAATTGAAAAAAAGCGTTTTAGAGAAGACTTATATTACCGATTAACAGTTGTAGAAATTAAGGTGCCAACTTTAACAGAGAGAAGTTCTGACATTCCGTTGTTGGTAGAAAAGTTTTTATTCAAATATGGAATAGAATACAAAGACCGTTTTATAAAGATTACACCTGAAGCCTTAGAGGTTCTAAAAAACTATTATTGGCCAGGTAATATTCGGGAATTAGAAAACGTAATACAAAGAGCTATTATTATGTCTGATAGAAAGGTAGATGTAGAGCACTTGCCGAAGCATATTAAATATCAAATCAATTTTTCTAAAACGGACAAGTTGTTGTCTTTAAAAGAATTTGAAAAAAACTATATTTTAAAGGTTTTAGCAGCTACAAATAATAATAAAACTAAGGCAGCAGAGATTCTTAAAATTGATAGAAAAACACTCCGGGAAAAATTAAAATAAGCACATTTAAAAACGAGTAAAAAAGTAGCAGTTGGGGAATATTTCCTCAACTGTTTTTTTTGTAATAAACATTGTTGTTTGTTTAAGTGTGTGATTATTAGTTTATTGTGTGTTGTTTTTGTTCTTTTGGATACATGTGGCATATCACTTGCTATTAGATAGTTGTAATTAAAAAGATAATTATGGTTTTCAATAATAATAGTTTATGTAGTACTTGTATTCATAAAACAGACTGTAGTTTAACATCAAATAAAAATGCTATTTGGGCTTGTAGTGAATATGAAAAAAAAGATTTATTAGAAACAAATGCAATAACAGGTTTTAATTTCTAAGAAATTGAAAACATCTAATTATAAAATTGTTAGTAGAGAAGTATAAAAAATAAGCCACTTAAACAAGGTTAGATCGAAAATGTATTAAGGAGTTTGACAGTGCTAATTAGTTTGTAAACTCAAACCTTAATTAAGAAATATTTAATGTAGCCAATAATTAATAGGTAATTCATTTTTATTTAAGAATGGTCAATGAAGATGTAGAAAAAATAGTATTGCTATAACTCCAGGTATTTATGTAATTCTAGAAGTATTATAGATTATTATTTTTAATGGCATCAGAATAAAAAGGGAGAAGTATTTATTAAAGAATAGGCAAATAGATTTATGTTTTGGTAATAGATGGGTTAGAGTGAATGTATGTAAAACGTGGTTTTTTCCATAGAATTAAATTTTGAAAAAATGAAGTATGATCAGTTAATTATAGAAGAAAATGAGTTTTTAATAATTGAAAAACTCTTAAATTTAAACAAGGTAGTCGAGTCAAAAACGGTAAAGAGTCATATTTTTAAACTACAAGAAGAATTAAGGAATGTAACTAAAGTTGTTACCGAAAAAGAAATGCCTACAGATGTTGTAAGACTTAATTCTTTAGTTTCAGTGCGTTCTTTAGATGGTTTATGGGAGAAAACTTTTGAGTTGGTTGTGCCTTCAAAGGGGAATGTTTTACAAAATAAAATATCATTATTGTTACCAATGGGTACTGCTGTTTTAGGGTACGCCAAAGGCGATTTAATTTTATGGGATTTTCCAGGAGGTCAAAAAGAATTAAAAGTTTTAGAAGTAATGCAGCCAGAAAGAATAACCAAATAAATAATAATTATGCAAATAGATAATGAGCAGACTGAAAATCAAATAATTCAAAAACGAAGTCTTAACGAAGTAAAAAGATGGATGTTAGAACTGAATGAAATTTCACAAGTATGTAATGATATTAAAATGAATAGTCTTGGAAAAGATCATTTAAGTAAAGAGGTTTCTACTATTATTGAAAATAATAAGATGATACATCATATACTTTTGGAATATAAGAATGTCTTAGACAACCCAACTGAATGTATTGATTTAGCGTGTGATTTATTTTTTTACAAAGAGCATAAAAAAAACAGAAATCTATTTACAGAACATTTTAATGACTATAAGAAATTGAAAAAGGAATATGATTTAATTTAAGCATTGTTAAGTTAGTTTTTTTGTAGGTGGCTCTAAATTTATAATTTGGAGCTGCCTTTTTTATTTAATTTTTATACTAAAATTAAAGTTTATTCTGTCTCTATATAAGACCTATTCTGTCATTACTTCTATGCAAATAAGTTAAAGAAAGTACCGTGTTTTTTTTCTTTAAAACACAAAGTAGTTTTACAAATAAGATTGCGGTAATAAAAGCATCTCCAGATGCTGTGTGTCTATCATGTTGAGGTATGTTAAATCGAAGTGATAATTCATCTAAACTAAAATGTTTTTTTGAAGTATCTAATTTTGATTTTATAAATAAATGTCCAGTGTCTAATACTTTATTTTTTAATTTTGGTAAATTCAATCGTTTTAATGCTTGATTAATCATGGCAACGTCAAAAGCGGCATGATGTGCTACTAAAACAGCATTTTTAATATGCTCCAAAAATTGAACTATACCTTCTTCTTCAGTTACCTTATATATAGTTCCTTGCTTTAGAATACCATGAATTTTTACAGTTTCTGTGTTGAATAAATCTTGTGTTAGATAGGATTCTAAAGAGTCAGAAACCTTTATCATTTTATCAATAACAGTGATGGTTCCAATAGATAATATTCTGTCTTTTTTGATGTCTAAACCTGTAGTTTCAGTATCAAAAATTACAAAACGAATGTTTTCGAAATTAGCGTTTTGTTTTTCTTTGAAATATGCTGTATAAGATTTCCAAAATGCAGGGTAATTTTTTTTTCTAAACCAAAACATACTATAAAAATTGAGAAAGTTTAAATCGAGTCTGAATTAAATCTTGGACATTTTTTACGGCTTTAAAACAACTTTTTAATTCCAAACGATTGGCTTTACTTAATGTTTGTAAATCTATAAACCTTCCAGAATCGTTATGTAGTAAACCTTGTTGAGTTCTAAAGTAAAGAAGGTTTTTAAATGCCTCTAAACAGGCTAAAAACACATCCTTATTTTGTGGTTCTAATTCAGCTAATTTTTCATATCTAACAATGGTATTGTTATGTGTTTTTATGTTTTTTGATAAGATTAATAAACGAGCAGCATCTACCAAAGGCATCATTGCACGTGCTTTAATATCAAACTGATCTTTGTGCTCTCCATTTCGTTCTACTAAAAATTGTCTAAAGAAACTTAACGGAGGCGGATTTTTTAAAGCATTTAAACCTAAATAAGTTAAAAAAATATCACGAGATTCTATAGACTCAAAAATACTTTCAGCTAAAGAGCTGACTAAATTTTTATCACCATAAACAAATTCAAAATCAAAGAAAATAGTACACAACATTAAGTTGTCTTGATTTGGAGTTGTAATCCATTTTTTAAATTGTTGTTCCCATTGAGAAATTGATAAACACCATTTAGGGTTACTAGCCATCATATCCGCAGGGCATAATTCAAAACCAACGATTTCTAATTTTTGATTGATTTTTTTGGCAAGGGATAAAAAATATTGTTGTGTTTTTTCGTGTTCATTTTCATCAACATTATTAAAAACTATGGCATTGTCTTGGTCTGTAAGTAATAATTGCTCTTCTCTACCCTGACTTCCAATGGCTAACCAAGCAAAAGTAGTTGGAGGAGGAGTTGGTATTTCTTTTATAGCTTGCTCAATAATTTTTTGCGTAATACTTTCGTTAATGGCAGAAAGTATTTTAGTGGCAAATACAATAGGAATTTGCTGTTTTATATACCGTTTTAAAAGTTGTTCTGCTCGTTTTCTAATTTGTTGTAATTGCTTTGTAGTTGAGATTCGTTTTACTTCTTTCACTAATGCAGATGCATTATTTTCTCTAACAACTATAATATCATGTTCAGATAGAATACCTGTTAAACCAGAATTTGGTGTACCATCTTTGGTAATACACAAATGCGTAATTTTATATTTTAATAGGGCAATTTGTGCCTCTGCTACGGTAATATTTTCAGGATAGGTAATAACGGGAGATGACATTATTTTAGTAACAGGTTCTTCTATAGAAACCAATCCCGTGGCAATTTTTATACGTAAATCTTTATCGGTAATAATGCCTAAAGGTTTGTTTTTTTCCGTAATTATAATAGAACCCACACGTTTGTGCGTCATAATAATTGCCGCTGCTTTTATGCTAGTTTCTGGAGAACAGTGAATAGGGTTTTTAGAAAACTCTATAGATTGCTCTTCAAAAAAATCTTGAATATTCCCTGAAGATTGATTTTGAGGTTTCGGTTCTGAATAGCGTGTGTTAGAAACAAAGCTCGTCATTAAATATGTACTTGCTTCTGGGGTTGTGGTGATATAATTCTCAAACAATTCCGAAGACAAACTATACACAATACTTTCCTCTAAGGCTTTTGCAGTTAATTTGTAACTGTCTTTTCGCATGAGCGCTCGTAAACCAAATATATCACCTTCATCACATTCATCAACTAAAAGATTTGTTTCTTCTTCAAACAAACCAATGGCACCATCTTTCACTACATAAAATTGATTTTTTATAGGGACTCCTGTAATAAATAAATTGGAATCTTTTTCTAAATAAAGGATGTCCACAGCTTTACAGATCGCTAATAATTCGTCTTTAGGCAACATATTAAAAGGAGGGAAGTCCTTTAAAAAATCTGATATCCGTTTCGCAATGGTGTTCATGACTCTAATTTACAATAAACGACTTGTTTTTAAAAAGTGATCTCTTAATATGATTAAATAACTATAGTTATAATGGTATGTTTCCGTGCTTTCGATCTGGCTTCACTATTTCCTTATTTTCTAGCATAGAAAATGCTTTTATTAACTTTCTTCGGGTATCTTTTGGAATAATTACTTCATCTATAAAACCACGTTGCGCAGCGCTGTATGGATTGGTGAAAAGTGTTGCATATTCTGCTTCTTTTTCTTTTAATTTTTCAACTGGATTTTCAGAGGATTTAATTTCTCTTTTAAAAATAATCTCTACAGCTCCTTTAGCTCCCATAACTGCAATTTCTGCGCTTGGCCATGCAAAATTCATGTCTGCCCCAATATGTTTAGAGTTCATAACATCGTACGCGCCACCATACGCTTTACGTGTAATTACGGTAACTCTTGGCACAGTAGCTTCGCTAAAAGCGTAGAGTAATTTTGCTCCGTGTACAATAATACCATTCCATTCTTGGTCGGTTCCTGGTAAAAAACCTGGAACATCTTCAAGTACTAAAAGCGGAATATTAAAAGCATCGCAAAAACGCACAAAGCGAGCTCCTTTTTTAGAGCTATTTACATCTAAAACACCAGCTAAAAACTGCGGCTGATTCGCAACAATTCCAACACTTCTTCCGCCTAATCTAGCAAAACCAACAATAATATTTTCGGCATAATCTTTATGAATTTCATAAAAAGAATCTTCATCTATAATTCCGGATATGACTTTGTGCATATCGTACGGTTTATTGGAGTCTAAAGGAACAATGTTAGTAAGTTCTTCTCTAATTTCATCTTGTAATTTAAAAGGTAAAAGGGCAGGAGTTTCTTTATTATTTTGAGGTAAATAGCTTAAAAGTTTTTTAATTTCTTCTAAACAAGTTACGTCATTAGAAGATGTTTTGTGTGCTACTCCAGATTTTGTAGCATGTGTACTTGCGCCACCTAGTTCTTCACTTGTAACTTCTTCATTGGTAACTGTTTTTACGACGCTCGGTCCTGTTACAAACATATAACTACTGTGTTCTACCATAATGGTAAAATCTGTCATGGCAGGGGAATAGACTGCACCACCAGCACAAGGGCCCATTATGGCAGATAATTGCGGAATGATTCCAGACGATTGCACATTTTTATAAAAAATATCTGCATAACCGCCAAGAGAACGAACACCTTCTTGAATTCTTGCACCACCAGAATCATTTAGACCAATTAATGGAGCTCCAACTTTCAGCGCCAAGTCCATAATTTTACAGATTTTCTCTGCATGTGTTTCAGATAAAGAGCCTCCAAAAACAGTAAAATCTTGAGCAAAGACATAGGTTAGTCTTCCGTTTACGGTTCCGTAACCAGTTACTACACCATCACCATAATAAACTTGATATTCCATACCAAATTCTTTTGTTCTGTGTGTAACTAAAGCGCCAATTTCTTCAAAAGAACCGTCATCTAATAAATACAAAACACGCTCTCTTGCTGTTAATTTTTTCTTTTGATGTTGCTTATCAATTTTATCTTGACCACCACCTAAATAAGCTTGAGCAAGTTTGTCGTTAAGGATTTTTATTTTTGATTCCATTATTGTGTTTGTTTTCTCGAGAAGGCGCAAAGTCGCAAAGTTGAGTATTATTTATGTTGTGTGTTTGTTGACTTTTTTTGAATTTCTTTTTTATTAAGTATTAATTTATATGTCTAAATTTTATTTTTTTAAGACTGCTACTGAATACTGCTACTAGAAACAGGTATTCTTAATAATTTTTGATCTTCTAAATACTTTTTTACAGCAATAAGTGCTGCAATTTTTGCTTCTTGTTGTTGCTTGTTTATTATAGCTTCTGGGGAATAATGCTTTTTAACAAAATGTGTATTGAAATTTCCAGAACGAAAAGCATCATGTTCACACACAAAACTTCCGAAAGGTAAAGTGGTTTCAATTCCTTCAATCTGATAGTTCTGAATAGCGGTAATCATCAATTCAATAGCTTCTTCTCTTGTTTTTCCGTAGGTGATTAATTTTGATAACATGGGATCGTAATAAATGGGAATGTCCATGCCTTGTTCAAAACCATTATCCACACGAATGTTTTTACCTTCTGGTAATTTGTAAACCTTTAAATTCCCCACACTTGGTAAAAAATCATTTAAAGGATCTTCTGCATAGACACGTAACTCTAAAGCGTGTCCCTTAATTTTTAAGTTTTCTTGTGTGATTGGTAATACTTCGCCTCGAGCCACACGAATTTGTAATTCTACCAAATCGGTATTTGTAATGAGTTCCGTAACCGGATGTTCTACTTGCAAACGTGTATTCATTTCTAGAAAATAGAAATTATGATGGTCATCTAGCAAAAACTCAACCGTACCAGCACCAACATAATCACAAGATTTTGCGACTTTAATGGCTGCTTCTCCCATCTTTGAGCGTAATTCTGGGGTTAAAATAGCAGAAGGAGCTTCTTCAATTACTTTTTGATGACGACGTTGAATGCTACATTCGCGTTCAAAAAGATGCACCACATTTCCGTGTGTATCTGCCATAATTTGCATTTCGATATGTCTAGGTGAGGTAACATATTTTTCTATAAAAACAGCCCCATCACCAAAAGCATTTATAGCTTCGCTGATGGCTCTTTGCATTTGCGATTCGAATTCCATTTCGTTTTCTACCACACGCATTCCTTTTCCTCCGCCACCGGCGGATGCCTTTATTAGTATAGGGAATCCGATTTCTTTAGCTATTATTTTAGCTTTCGGAATGTCTGTAATGGCTTCTTCTGTGCCAGGAACCATCGGAATATTATATGCTTTTACAGCCTCTTTTGCTGCCAATTTACTTCCCATTATTTTAATGGCTTTAGATTTTGGACCAATAAAAACGATGTTATTCTTTTCGCAGGCTTCTGCAAAATCGGCATTTTCAGATAAAAAACCATAACCAGGATGAATGGCATCTACGTTTAGGTTTTTAGCAACTTCAATAATTTTATTACCTAATAAATAAGATTGATTAGATGGTGCTTCTCCAATTAAAACAGCTTCGTCTGCAAACCTTACGTGAGGTGCATTTCTGTCTATAGAAGAATACACAGCAATTGTTTTTATACCCATTTTTTTAGCGGTTCGCATAACACGAATGGCGATTTCTCCTCTGTTTGCTATTAAAATTTTTTTCATATAAAATTTATATTTTTTTATTTCGGAAGATGGTTATCGGGTTTGTAAAAACCTTGTAGGATTTTTCTGTTTATTCAAATGCTATTAAAAGTTGATTTTTATCTACAGTTTCTCCTTTTGTTACCGAAATCGTTTTTATAATTCCTGCTCTTGGAGACGTTAATGCGTTTTCCATTTTCATGGCTTCTAAAATTAAAAGAGTGTCATCTTCTTTTACTTCCGAACCAACTTGAACATTAATTTCTAATATTAAACCGGGCATAGGTGCTTTAATTTCGTTAACTTCTTTTGTGATGCCAATTTCGAATCCCATTTCTTTAATAAGGATATCTAATTCATCATGAATTTTAATTTGATAAACCGTGTTATTCACTTTTATGGAATACGATTTCTCATAAAAATTGGCGTTTATAATTTCAGTTTTGTACGATAAATGATTATCAAGCACATGAAATTCGGAATCTGAAACTTTTAAAGTGTCTAGTTTTTTTACAGCTTGTCCGTCAATTTTAAAATCGAAAGTATCGTTTACTTTTACTTGATAAGCATGTTTCATCCTTTTTTATAATTTAATGATTGTAAATATATGTTTTTTAAAGCTTTCTTTTTAAGTGGTTTATCTAAATGTTGCTAATTTAATATAGTTATTCTAAGAGAAGTAAGAATATGTTATTGGTGTTTTTCTATTGTTTTTTTATGTTTAAGATTGGATAATATGGCTTCATAAGCGAAGTGAAATTTAATTATATATAGGTTGTTTTTGCGTAAGAGATAGTAGTGGTATCCTTTTTTACTTTTTTGTAAAAAAGATTTAGCGAATAGCCCGACCCTTTGGGAACGCCCTAAAAGATAACATTGAAATGAAAAATGTAACTTTGCAAATATGTCAGACTTCTTTTCTATGGCATATAAATTGACAATACATTTGTACTTACATTTTAAAACAAACGATGCAACATTATAAAGAATCAAAAAAAGATAAAACCAAACCCAAAGTAACCTTAAAACAAGCTTTTAAAACCATTATTTGGCCAAGAAGAAACTTGGTGTTTTTAGGTTTAATATTAATAATTATTAGAAGTTTATCTGGTTTTGTGCTGCCCATGCAAAGTAAAGTTTTAATGGATGAGGTAATTCCAAATAAAGATTACAGTCATTTATACAACTTAATTTTTATTGTTATTGGGGCGATTTTAGTACAAGCAATTACTTCTTTTTTATTGACGAAAGTTTTGAGTATTCAGGCGCAATATTTAATATCAGAATTAAGAGCACAAGTACAAAAAAAAGTTTTGTCTTTGCCTATCAGTTTTTTCGATAATACAAAATCTGGTGCCTTGGTTTCTAGAATTATGAGCGATGTAGAAGGGGTTAGAAACTTAATTGGTACAGGTTTGGTACAATTAATTGGAGGTTCGTTTACGGCAATTTTAACCTTGGTTATTTTGTTAAGAATGAATGTTTGGATGACGGTTTTTACCTTTGTTCCTTTATCAATTTTTGGTATAATAGCGTTAAAATCTTTTAAATACATTCGACCGATTTTTAGAGCAAGAGGAAAAATTAATGCAGAAGTAAAAGGACGTTTAACGGAAACGTTGGGCGGAATTAGGGTGATAAAAGCCTTTAATGCAGAAGAACAAGAAAGCAAAATTTTTGAGGAAGGTGTTGATAATATTTATCAGAATGTAAAGAAAAGTATGACGGCAACTGCTATCATGACAAGTTCATCAACCCTTTTAATTGGTTTAGCAACTACTGGAGTGATGGGAATTGGTGGGTATTATATGATACAAGGTACCATGACTTTTGGTGATTTTATTCAGTTTACATTTTTGTTAGCTTTTATGGTAGCGCCAATTGTACAAATGAGTAATATTGGTAGTCAATTAACAGAAGCTTTGGCAGGTTTAGACAGAACGGAAGAGTTAATGAATATGGCTGCGGAAGAAGATGATGAAGAAAGAAAGGTTGTTTTAGAAGATTTACAAGGAGAAATTAATTTTGACGATGTTTCTTTCTCTTACGAAGAAGGAAAGAAGGTGATTAATAATATCAACTTTAAAGTTCCTGCTGGTTCTGTAACTGCTTTGGTAGGGAGTTCTGGTTCAGGTAAATCTACCATTGCAGGTCTATCAGCAACATTTTTAAATCCTGAATCTGGTACTATTACTATTGATAATCAAGACATGTCTAAAGTGAAACTATCCAGTTATCGTAAGTATTTAGGTGTTGTTTTACAAGACGAATTTTTGTTTGAAGGTAGCATTAGACAAAACATACTATTTCCTAGACCAGATGCTACAGAAGAGGAATTACAAAATGCCGTAAAGGCGGCGTATGTAAATGAGTTTACAGATCGTTTTGATGATGGTTTAGATACTTTAATTGGAGAAAGAGGTGTAAAGCTTTCTGGCGGCCAGCGTCAGCGTTTGGCAATTGCAAGAGCTATTTTAGCAGATCCAAAAATTATTATTTTAGATGAAGCAACTTCTAGTTTAGATACCGAAAGTGAGTCTTTAATTCAGAAAAGTTTGTCTAAATTGGTGAAAGACAGAACAACGATTGTGATTGCGCACAGGTTGAGTACTATTAAAAAAGCAGATCAGATTTTAGTTATTGAAGCAGGAAGTATTGCAGAAAGAGGTACGCATGATGAATTGATTGCTAAACAAGGCAGGTATTATGATTTGTATACCTATCAATCTAAAATATAAGACAGAAATCAGTGGATAACAATTCTACTGTTTGTTTGAGCGTAGTCTAGAACTATTTAAAGTTAAAATAGGTTTTCACCGCGCTTAACCTGACATTTTGCTAAAATTGAAGGGGGGGAATTTATAAAATTACCTATTCATTTTTAATTTAACATTTAAATTCCACTCCTTTTGTAAAGAAATATAATAAAACCGACTTTTTAAACTATCGAATTTAAATATATAATCGAATTATGAAAAAAGTACTTTTATTGTTAATTGTGGTCATTGCAATTTCTTGTAAGAATGAACCTAAAAAAGAGGTTAAAGAATCTGTAAAACAAGTTGAAGTTAAAAAAGAAACTTTCCCAGAAGAATTAGGAAAAGTTTTTGAAGCTCATGGAGGAATTGATGCTTGGAGAAATGCAGAGGTTTTATCCTTTAAAAAAGGAGAGGAAGTACATACGATTGATTTACAATCTCGTATAAATGTAATTAATGCACCCAATTATGCTGTTGGTTTCGACGGAAAAAATGTTTGGTTAGACGAGGCAGAAAAAGGAACTTTTAAAGGAAATCCTGCTTTTTATCACAATTTATTCTTTTACTTTTATGCAATGCCTTTTGTATTAGCTGATGAAGGAATTACGTATGAAAAAATAGCACCTTTAACTTTTGATGGTGTAGATTATCCTGGTTATAAAATGTCTTTCAAGTCAGATATGGGAAGTTCTCCTGATGATAATTACAAGTTGTATTTTAACGCAGAAACACATCAAATGGAATGGTTGGCATATACCGCAACATTTATGTCTAAAAAACCAAGCGATAAATTCAATATCATTAAATATGGTAAATGGAATAATGTAAACGGATTGATTTTACCATCAGAAATTACTTGGTATAAAAAAGATGAAAATGGTGTACCAACTGAACCAGCGAAACCTGCGACTGTGTTTACAGATGCATCAATCAATAAAAATGATTTAACAGATTCATTTTTTTCTAAGGCTGTAAAGTAAATATATTTGCAACTAGATAATTTATAAAATTTAGAGGATGAAAAAAATAATTTTATTGTTAATAGTTGTAATTGCAATTTCATGCAAAAGTGAACCTAAAAAAGAGGTTAAATCAGAAATAAAGAAAGTAGAGGTGCAAGAAGAAACATTTCCAACAGAATTAAGAAAAGTTTTTGATGCCCACGGTGGTATTGACGCATGGAGAAAAGTACAAGTATTGTCTTTTAATAAGGAAGATGAGGTTCATATTTCCGATTTACATTCTCGTAAGATTATTGTAAAATCACCAAAATATTCATTAGGTTTTGATGGAAATGAAATTTGGTCTTTAGAAGATGTTGAAGGTAGTTTAAAAAGAGATCCTGTTTTTTATTACAACTTATATTTTTATTTTTATGCCATGCCTTTTGTCTTGGCGGATGACGGAATTACTTATGAGAAAGTAGATGATTTTGTATTTGAAGGAGTCAATTATCCTGGTTATAAAATTTCTTATAGAGCAAATGTAGGTACTTCTCCAGATGATAATTATATTGTGTATTATAATCCAGAAACCTTTAAAATGGAATGGTTAGCATATACAGTAACCTTTAAATCTAAAGCTCCTGTTGATAAATATAAAATGATAAGGTATAATTCTTGGGAAAACGTAAGTGGTTTTATTTTACCAAAACAAATTACTTGGTATTCTAAAGATGAAAAAGATTTATATATACCAACAACTAAAATTGTAGATTTTAAATTGGCTTTGGTAAGTCCTGTTAATTTAGCAGATTCATTTTTCGAAAAACGTGTAAAATAGTTTTAGCATAAAAAAGTAAGCGTCGTTTTTTTAAAAAACGACGACTTACCAAGTAAACTAATAAAACCAAGTATTAGTATAAATATTAGAAGTTAGCTTTCTAATAAATTGTTATTCGGAATATGGTTTGTGATTATAACTCAAAACCCTTTTTAATTTCCAAATATTATTTTCTAAAATCCAAAGGTGTGTAAAAGCTGCAATTCCAACAGTTTTTAATACACCTTTTTGTTTTTCTTGAAACGTGTGTTTTCCTTTTTGAATAGCCCCATAAATAACGCCATTATTGTTTAATTGATGTACTTCTAAAGAATTAGCAACTAATTGTCTAGTGTTATTTCCTGGGTTGGTACATAGGTTCTTTTTTATAATATCAATAAATTGTTCCTTATTTTGGATACCTCCAACGTCATGATAAAATTCAAAATTATCAGCTATAATTGGGCTTAGTTTTTCGATTTCACAATTGTTAAACGCTCTTTCAAATAAAATACTATCTTTTGATTTTAATGTTTTAAACAAGTTTGAATTTGTATCAACCTGAGCGTTTAAAACAAAGTTGTAAAACAACATTGCTAAAAACAGTACTACTTTTATTAAAATTGATTTTCTAAAAGGTTCTAAAAAAGAGTCCATAGTTTTGGTTGCTTAATTTGTTAAGGTTGCTTATTTCTTAGAAATACTTCCGCCAGAAGTTGTTTTTTTATCAATTGTTTTTGGGTTTCCTTTAAAATCAATATCGCCACCACTTGTTGCTCTTGCTTCTAATTTTTTTGAAGCATAAATATTAATATCAGCTCCACTAGTTACTTTTGCTATGGTATTTTCACTTTCTAAATCATATGCATCAATAGAACTTCCGCTTGTTGCATTAGAAGCATGATTTATCGTATTTCCAGAAATATGAATATCAGATCCGCTTGTAGAATTTGTTTCTACACTTGTTGCGTTTACTTTAATATTAATATCTGCACCACTTGTAGCTGAGATAGAAATTTCATCGGTATTTATAACATCTTTTCCGTAAACATCACTTCCGCTTGTGGCTGTTAAAAGCGTTAAATCTTTAATGGTAACATGCACCTTTTTGGCTGCTGCTCTCCAGATTCCTTTATCAGCATATACTTTTAATATGCCATTTTCAACTTCCGTAATAATAATATCGTGTAAATTTTCATCAGCTTCTACGGTAACTTTATTTTTAGAGCCTTGAGTTATGTAGACATCTAAACCTGTACTTACTTTTATTCCCGTAAATTGATCTGCAATTTTTCTGGTTTTTGTAATTACATTTTTATCTCCGTTAACTCTATTCATCATGTCTATACTACAAGATGTAAAAAGAGTAGTTATAAATAGAATTGCAATAATTTTTGATACTGAATTTTTCATGTGTTTGGTTTTAATTATATTGTAAATGTCTTTTAATAGACGCTTAAAATCAAAGGATGGTTACTCAATTGTTGTTTTTTATGGTTGAATTGTATTAATTAACTTCCTCTTCAATAATTTTAGTATCTTCTAATTCTACTTCACAATCTGTACATTGTAAGGATTTATCGGTCATTTTAAAATGATGATTAACCATGTCTTTGTCATAAATATCAGTTTCATTTTTTACATCGTCTAAAAAGTTTTTTACTGAATGATCAAAATAAATGGTGTTCCCTTCTTTAATATAAACTGTGATATTAACTTCTTCATCTTTCCATATATTTTTAAAGTTTGATAAATAATAAGCATCTAAAATAATCGTATTATTGATAATTTCATATTTATATTCAATTCTTTCAGCATTCCAGTTTGCATTGTATCTGGTTTTTCCAGAAGACTCTTTTTGAAGAATTATATATGCTTCATTAGAATTACTTTTTTTAACATCAACATTAATATTATTAGAATATAATTTGTTTATTCCATCTATTTCAACTTGCTGTTTACTAGAATTTCTTCTTAAGTTGTGTCTGTAGTAAATTTCATCATCATTGATCATTTTTAAATTGATGGTATCATTTTCTATGCTATTTAAAGCTGTTTTCTTTACAAACTGACCGTCATTTACATGAGAGGTTCCGTATTCTATTCCTGTAAAAATCATGGTTAATAAAGCCATTACCCAAATACCTAAAAGTGTTAATGAGGTTGGTTTGCTAATTTTTTTTACACTGCTCGATAATATGCGCAACCCTAAAACAAATAAGATTAAAAACGGAATACCAATTAATAAAAATGCTGCAAGTGTTAATACCCACTTTGGTAAAATTGCATCATAAAAAAATGGCGGATATTGTAAAAACTCTCCGTTCACATTTAAAATCTCTAAACTTCCTACTGAAAACCCACCAATGATTAGTGATAAAATAACCGCACCAGCAATAAACACTAGTAGAATTCCAATAAATTTACCAATCACTTTAAAGAATACAAGAATAATCTTGCCTATGGTGTTGATGAAATCTTGTAATCCATTATTTTTTTGAGGCTTTCCCGAAAAAGTCTGATTCATTTTTTCTGAAAACTCATTAGCGCCATCTTTAAATTTTTCTGAAGCTTTATTCGCAAATTCGGTTACATTTTCTGAAACATTATTAAACTCTTCACGAATCTTTTTTTCGATGTTATCGATGTTTACAGGCTCTCCTTCCATTTGTAATTTCTCTGCCGTCGTTTTAGCTTCTGGCAACAAAATCCAAAGGATAATGTATAAGATCACTCCAAAACCAGCTCCAAAGAAAAGGGCTAACAAACCAAGACGAATCCAGATAGTATCTACATCAAAATAATGTGCAATACCAGAAGCAACTCCTCCTAAAAATTTATCATCACCATCTCTAAATAATTTTTTTCCGGTAGTGTTATTTCTAGTATATGAATAGTTTGCGTCACTATATTCTTCTTCAGCGCTAGCATAATCTTCTGGTTGTCCCATAATTTTAATGATATCTTCTATATCACCTTCATTAATAACCTGTCTTGCATCTGTTATTTTTTCTGATAACAATTCGCTAATACGTGCTTCTATATCTGCAATGATTTCATTTTTTCCTTGCGGATCATCGCTCAACGATCTAGAAATAGATTCTAGGTATCGCTTTAATTTCTGATAGGCAACTTCATCTATGTGGAAGAAAAATCCGCCTAAATTTATGTTGATTGTCTTATTCATTGGTAGTTGGTTTTTTGCTGATTACTTGGTTTACTGCGTTTACTAAATTACTCCATGTTTTATCTAGTTCTTTTATAAACATGCCTCCGTTTTCTGTTAAAACATAATATTTTCTTGGTGGTCCAGAGGTTGATTCTTCCCATCTGTATGTTAATAAACCTGCGTTTTTTAAGCGTGTTAATAACGGATATATGGTGCCTTCAACCACAATCATTTCTGCACTTTTTAATGTGGAAAGAATTTCAGAAGTATAGGCATCTCCATTTTTTAGAATGGATAAAATACAATACTCTAAAACACCTTTTCGCATTTGTGCTTTTGTATTTTCTATTTTCATTTATTGTGGTTTTAAATGATTATTTAATAAATTTTATAGTGAAAGGATATTTATAATTTTCTCCTTCTTTCGCTTTTAATGCAGCTATAATTATCAATGCAATTTTAATGATGCCTACAATTCCTGCAAGAGATGCAATACCAAAAACACCGAATAAATTAGAAGTCTCAAAATTGATGTTAATATGATTAAAGTTGTTAAAATTATCGAAGTTTCTAAAAATAGACCCAATAAAAACAGGTATAAAAGTTAATGTCAATATAAAAATATATAAAGAATAACTAATATTAAAGTTGATTGCTTCTTTACCGTGTTCGTCTAAAAAGGTACTTCTGTCTTTTAACGTTTGCCATGTAATTAATGGTGTAATTATATTACCAAACGGAAATATAAATCCTGCAAAAGCAGAAATATGTATTAAAAAGGCATTGGTGTTTTCGTTATTTTGTTTCATGATTTATAAACTATATAATACTTTCTTATGCAAATATATATCTTTAAAAAGGTATTATGCAATACATAGTACTGTATTTAACATTTCTTTAACGTTTTTATTTTTGGTTAAAAAAGCTATTAAAAAGTCTTGTATCCGTTGTTATTATTGGGTTTTGGTTTCATTTATTTTAACTACCTTGTCAACTTTAATAGTAGTTTTTAAAATTAATTAAATATATAAAATGAAATTTACTCCGAGAAAAGTCAATCTTTTTAACCTTGTAAAATTGCCTTTAGCATATTTAGGAGGCGTAAGAGTGCGCACTATTACAGATACAGAAGTGGTGGTTTCTATAAAATACAGATGGATGAATCAAAATCCGTTTAGAAGTATGTTTTGGGCTGCACAAGGTATGGCGGCAGAAATGCCAACAGGTGTTTTGGTAATGAAGGCAATAGACGATTCTAAGGTAAAAGTATCTATGTTGGTGACCCAGCAAGAAGCGCAGTTCTTTAAAAAAGCTACGGGAAGAATTCTTTTTTCTTGTAAAGGAGGGAATGAAATTCGAGAAGCAATTCAAGAATCTATTAAAACAGGAGAAGGGCAAGTTATTGTTTTAACATCCGAAGGAAAAAATAAAGATGAAGTAGTGGTTTCTAGATTTCAATTCCATTGGAGTTTAAGAGTGAAAAAGTAATTTATTCTTTACTTTTATATAGTTCTGGTCTTTCTTCGTTATAATCACATTCTTGAAAAATACCACAAGATACATTTGTACGCGCTAAAGATTTTGTTACTTCAAACTTTTTAGATAAAGCTTCTATTTCTGGAGATAAATATTTCATAATTTTTTTATTTTTTAATTCGTGTATTAAATATAGTTTTTCTTTTTATCACTGCAAAAATATGGCTTTTTCTACTCATAAATAATTAGAAAACGGCTGTTTTGGCTTTATTAACAAAAATTTAAAAGGTTCTTTACATAAACCTTTCATAAGAAGTATGTATCAAAAAAATGTACTTATTTAGATTGAAGTAAAATTCACTAAATTTAAAAAATAGTTTTTTGGTGTAACAAATACCCTTTAAAATCTTCTAATTAATGTATAAACCTTAAAAATTGAATTATGTTTCAAGATAAAATTCCACAAAACTCAAACAATAGAAATGCTCACGAGATTGATTATAAAATCTTTGGAGAAGAAATGCAGTTTGTAGAAATTGAGTTAGATCCGCAAGAAGGAGTCGTTGCAGAAGCAGGTACTTTTATGATGATGGATGATAATATTAAAATGAATACTATTTTAGGTGATGGTTCTAATCAAGAAACGGGCTTATTAGGAAAGATATTTTCAGCAGGAAAAAGAATCTTGACAGGGGAAAGTTTATTTATGACTGTTTTTACCAATAATGGCTTTGGAAAAAAACAAATTTCATTTGCGTCTCCGTATCCTGGTAAAATTATTCCGATTGATTTAACAGAATTTGGAGGGAAGTTTATCTGCCAAAAAGATGCATTTTTGTGTGCAGCAAAAGGCGTTTCTATTGGAATAGAGTTTTCTAAAAAATTAGGGAGAGGTTTGTTTGGTGGAGAAGGTTTTATTATGCAAAAATTAGAGGGAGATGGTTTAAGTTTTATTCATGCTGGTGGAACTATGGCGAAAAAAGTATTACAACCAGGTGAAGTTTTAAAGGTAGATACGGGGTGTATTGTTGGTTTTACTCAAGATGTAGATTATGACATTGAGTTTGTTGGTGGTATTAAAAATACTGTTTTTGGAGGTGAAGGATTGTTTTTTGCTTCTTTAAAAGGGCCAGGAACTGTGTATATTCAATCTTTACCTTTTAGTAGATTGGCAGGACGAGTTTTGTCAATGGCGCCAAGAACAGGAAGTGGAAAGCGAGGAGAAGGAAGTGTTTTAGGTGGAATAGGAGATTTATTAGATGGTGATAATCGATTTTAATATGTAGCTTTTATCATTCTGTCATTTCCAGAAAAATCTTTTTTTAACTCTATGTTTTTAAACCCTTTTTGGTGTAGCATATCTACGGTTTCTTTTCCTAAATATTGATTGATTTCAAAAAATAACAATCCGTTTTTAGTAAGGTCTTGTTTTGCTAAATCTGCAATTTTTTTATAGAAAATTAGTGGGTTTTCGTCATCAACAAAAAGGGCAAGATGTGGTTCGTTTTGTAATACATTATTGTTTATTTCTATCTTTTCTAATTCTCTAACATAAGGAGGATTAGAAATTATGAAGTCATACTTTTTAGGCAATTCTTTAGCTTTTAAAATATCTATTTCTAAGAAAGTAATGTCAACTTTATTTAAAACTGCATTTTGCTTTGCTTTTTTTAAAGCTTCTAAAGAAACATCTATAGCAGAAATAGAAACGTTATTTAAGTTCTTAGCCAAAGAAATAGGAATGCAACCTGTACCTGTTCCTACATCAAGAATATTTAATTTATTGTCTTGATTTTTACTTCTTATTTCTTGAATTTCATTGATAACCCATTCTACTAGTTCTTCTGTTTCCGGTCTTGGTATTAAGGTATTTTCATCTACTAAAAATGGTAAACTATAAAACTCAGTTTCTCCTAAAATATACTGAATAGGTTCTTCTTTTTGAAGTCTTTTTACAATATTTTTTAATTCTGATAAAATACTTTCATCAATTAAAAAGTCTGGTTTTAAAACGGTATCGATTCTTTGTAGGTTCAGTTTTACTTCTATCAACATAAAAAAGAAAGAATCAATTTCTGTTTTTGGATAGATCGTTGATAATTCACTGTTAAAAAAAATACGAAAATTTTGAAGTGTCATAGATAGTTTATAATAAAGGGCTTAAAAATCTAGCAAGACGTTCAAGTGTTTTTTGTTTGTTAGATCTGTTTAAGAAATCTTCTAAAGTTATTTTGGTGGCTAAATTTTTTCTTTCATTAAATTCTTTTGATATTTCTGAAGTAATTTCTTCATCAAAAATTAGAGCATTTAATTCATAGTTATGTTCAAAGCTTCTACAATCAAAATTGGTAGAACCGATTGAAGCAATCTCATCATCAATAAATATAACTTTACTGTGCGAGAAATCGTCCCTTAAATATATATCTACTCCGGCTTTTAATAAACCCTCAAAATAAGAATACATACTATAGGTAGCTATATTAGAATCGGTAACTTTAGGCAATAATAAAGTTACTTTTACACCGCTTAAAGCTGCAATTTTAAACGATTCTAATATAGAGTAAGTAGGTATAAAATATGGGTTTAATACACAAATACTCTTTTCTGCTAAATTAATAAGGCTCAAATATTGTTGCATTACAACAGGTTGTTTGTAATCTGGACCGCTAGAAACAATTTGTATTGTAGTGTTTCCTTCAGCGTTACAAACCGTATTGTATTTTTCTTTCTGACTTAAATCTATATCTGTTGCGTAGTAATAATCTTTTAAAAAAGTATCGTGTAAATTAGCGACTGCACAACCAGATATTTGTACATGTGCATCTTGCCAAATACCTAAATCGGTGTCTTTTGTAATATATTCATCAGAAATATTTACGCCACCTGTAAAACCAATTTCATTATCTATAATTGCAATTTTTCTATGATTTCTATAATTTAAAGAAAAAAGAAAGCTTCCAAATTTAAAAGGAGTTTCTGGATATATTTTTACACCTATTTCTTTTAGGTGTTGTATGGTTTTTTTGTTTAAGGGAAAGCTTCCTATAGAATCGTATAAAATACGGACTTCTACATTTTCTTTTCGTTTTTGCTCTAATAAGTTAATAATATTGTTGAGAATTTCTCCATTTTCAATAATGTAATATTGTAAATGGATAAATGATTTAGCATTCTTAATAGCTTTAAAAAGTGCTTCAAAAGTTTCTTTTCCACTTTTTAAGACTACAACATCATTATTTAATTGTAGCGGTAAGTTTGTGTTATTAAAAATTAGATTAGATATTTTAGAAGCTTTACGACTCTTAAGTACAGCTACATTTTTATTTTTTTCATTTTTGCGATTCTTTTCAATGTAATCTTTCCTTTTTTTAGTCTCTTTAAGTTCAAAGTATTTTATTTTTCTTCTATTAATGCCGAATAAAATAAAAGCAAAAACCCCCATGAAAGGAAATAAGAGTGTAATTAAAATCCAGCTTAAAGATTTAGAAGGTTTTACGCCAAAATATAAAATATTGTAAAAAGCCCAACTAAATAGTACAAGGTGTATCGATAAGAGAATAGTATATATCAATTTTTATAATTTTTTAAGCATCCAAACAGGGCAAGAATAATGTCCGGTATTTCCCATAGGTTTGTCAAGATTTACAAAACCATTCCTTTTGTACAATGCTTGTGCAGCATTCATATAAGGCATAGTTTCTAAATAACAGTTTTCAAAACCAATTATTTTTGCTTTTTCTAAGCAAGTATTTATTAATTTAGAACCCAAACCTTTTCCTCGTGTTATCGGTAAAAAATACATTTTTTGAAGCTCGCACGTATTCCCTTCAAAATTATCTAATTGTGCAATTCCTGCGCCTCCAACTACCTTATTATTATGCTCTACAACATAATAAAATGAGGTTGGTTTTTCAAAGTTTTCAAACATTTTATCAGTAGCTTTGTCTTCGTAGGCAGTACCAATTTTTGGTGCACCCATTTCTAAAAGAACTTCTCTGATTACAGTTGCCATTTGTGCATTGTCTTTAGATTGAATTTCTCTAATGATAAAATCTGTACTTTTCATTTATTACTGTATTTTTGCAAGAGCAATTTACCTTTTTTTTTAAATATTGAACATGAAAAACCTTATATATTTTGTACTTTTCTTTGCATTCATTACAAGTTGTTCTGTAAGGGAAAAACCTATTTTTATAAAGGTAGATAATGTAAAGGTATCTTCTTTTAAGGGAGATACTATTCGTTTAAAAGCGTCAGCTTTTTTTGAAAACCCAAATGATGTTGGTGGTGTTATTTCTACGGATGAAATTAAGGTGATTGTAAACGGTGCAGAAGTTGCACAGGTTTCTTCAGATGAATTTGAAGTACCAGCAAGAAAGGAGTTTTCTATACCTTTAATGGTGGTAATTCCTGCTAAAAAAGTCTTTGATAATAACAAAAACGGAATCTTAGGAGGTCTGCTAAATTCATTTTTAAATAAATCTATAAAAGTGCAATTTACAGGAGATTTAAAATACAAGGTTTTCGGGTATTCTAGTGTATATCCGATAGATCAAATTCAGGAAATCAAATTTTAATTGTTAGTGATAGATCACAAATTATACATAAAACGTTGCTTACAAATAGCCAAAAATGGGATAGGCTTTTCGCGTCCTAATCCTTCTGTAGGGGCAGTTGTAGTATATCAAAATAAAATTATTGGCGAAGGTTTTACATCTGCTTATGGTGGTAATCATGCAGAAGTAAATGCAATTAATGCCGTAAAAGACAAAGCGCTTTTAAAAGAGGCAACAATCTACGTAACTTTAGAACCTTGTTCTCATTTTGGTAAAACGCCACCTTGTGCAGATTTAATTGTAAAACATCAACTGAAGAATGTCGTTGTTGGTTGTGTAGATTCTAATAGTTTGGTTGCTGGTAAAGGAATTGAACGTCTTATAAATGCAGGGATTAATGTAACTGTTGGCGTTTTAGAAGATGAGTGTAAAGAACATCACAATCGTTTTTTTACGGTTCAGAATAAAAAAAGACCTTATATTATTTTAAAATGGGCACAAACTAAAGACGGATTTGTTGCTCCTTTAACAAAAGATGAGCAGAAACCAGTTTGGATTTCTAACCCATATTCTCAGCAGTTAGTCCACAAATGGCGAGCACAAGAACACGCAATTTTAGTAGGAACAAATACGGTTATTGCAGACAATCCTAAATTAAATGTTAGAAGTTGGACTGGTCAAAGTCCTGTTAGAATTGTTTTAGATCGTACTTTAAGAATTTCGGAAAATAGTAGTGTTTTAGACGGAAGTGTAAAGACGATTATCATTACAGAAAAAGAAGAATATCTGTTCAAGAGTAGTAGAGAACTAATTCTTGAAACCATAGATTTCTCTAATAATCTAGCAAAACAAGTTTGCAATGTTTTACAAAAGCACCAAATTCAATCTGTAATTATAGAAGGAGGTACGCAGACTTTACAAACTTTTATAGATGAAAATCTCTGGGATGAAGCGAGGCTTTTTGTAGGGGAAACCACTTTTAAAGTAGGAGTGAAGGCACCTGTTTTTAAGAAGGTAGTTAAAGAAGAAATAAACATCAAAACAGATGTTTTAAAAATATATACAAATGATTAAAAACATCATTTTCGATTTTGGCGATATTTTTATCAACCTAGATAAAAAACGTTTTGCAAAAGAATTACTGGACTTAGGGATTTCGCAAGAAGCAGAAGTCAATTTACCAATTTTGAACGAGTACGAAATGGGCTTAATTTCTACAGAAGAGTTTGTTGCTTTTTTTGAAGCTAAGTTCAATGTTTCAAAAGAAAAATTAGTAAAAGCTTGGAATTCTATTCTGTTAGATTTTCCAAAAAACCGATTAAAGTTTATTCAGGAATTAGCAGAAAGTAAAAAATACAGATTATTTTTATTGAGTAATACCAACGATTTGCATATTTCTTGGATTCAAAATAATGTTGGAAGTGAATTCTACAATTCCTTTAAAATCTGTTTCGAACAATTTTATTTAACGCACGAAATTCATTTAAGAAAACCAAATGTTAATATTTATGAATTTGTGTTGAATGAGAATAATTTAATAGCGGAGGAAACACTGTTTATAGATGATACTAAAGAAAATACAGTTTCTGCAAATATCTTAGGCATTCATACTTGGAATTTAATTCCGGGAGAAGAAGAGGTAACGGAATTATTTACAAAAAAGGAAAATTTATTTTGATTTATTTAATTTTCAGCATTCTTTTTTCAACCTTATTGTTTGTCATATTTAAATATTTCGATATTTATAAAATTGACACTTTAAAAGCAATTGTTGTAAATTATTTAGTGGCCTTTTGTTTAGGCTTCGGTTTGTCTGAAATTACATTTTCTTTTAATGAAATACCTCAGAAACCTTGGTTTTTTGGTGCTATAATCTTAGGAGCTTTATTTGTTTCAGTATTTTTTGTAATGGCAAATACAGCACAACAAAATGGAGTTTCAGTAGCTTCAGTTGCAGGAAAAATGTCTGTAGTTATTCCAGTGGTTTTTGGCATTATTTTATATGATGAATCGGTTACTTACTTTAAAGTTATTGGTATTTTAATTGCCTTATTATCTGTTTATTTAGCCTCTGTAAAAGAAGAAAAAAGTACTTTGAATAAAGCCGGATTAGTGTTTCCAATATTACTTTTTTTTGGTTCAGGTATAATTGATACTACACTTAAATATGTTGAAGTAAATTTTGTTCAAAATAATGAAACCTCCCTTTTTTCTGGGAGTTTATTTGGTTTTGCTGCTTTTTTTGGATTACTTATTTTATTGATAAAAACGCTTCAAAAGAGAGAACCATTTGGTTTTAAAAATATAATTGCAGGTATTGTTTTGGGAGTTCCTAATTATTTTACAATTGTATTTTTAATTAAAGCGATGCAAACATCAGGTTTTGAAAGTTCTACTTTATTTACAATTAATAATGTGTCTGTTGTAGTAGTATCAACCTTGGTTGGGTTATTGTTGTTTAAAGAAAAATTTAGTTTAAAAAATAAAATAGGAGTTGCTTTGGCAATTATAGGAATTGTCTTAGTAACCATTGCTTAATATGTTAGAAGACGTTTATAAAACAATAGAAAAACCATCTGAAGAAACCCTTTTTAAAGAAAAAGGATCTAAGTTTTTTGGATATGTTTTTCCTGTTTTATCAGAAGAAGATGTAAAAGAACATTTAGAAGAGTTAAGAAAGCAACATCATGCTGCTCGTCATTTTTGTTATGCCTATCAATTGGGTATTGAAGACGTGAAATTTAGAGCAAATGATGATGGGGAACCTAATAATTCTGCAGGTTTACCTATTTATGGTCAAATACAATCTTTTGAAGTAACCAATATTTTAATTGTTTCTGTCCGTTATTTCGGAGGAACAAAATTGGGTGTTGGTGGTTTAATTTCTGCGTATAAAACGTCAGCACAAATTAGTTTAGAAGCTGCTGATATTTTAGAAAAAACCATCAATATTTATTATAAGTTAACTTTTGAATACGATATGATGAATGCCGTACAAAGAGTTATCAAAGAGAAAAATATTGACATTACCAATCAAAAATTAGAAATGAATTGCGAGTACACCATTTCTATAAGAAAAAAAGATGCACAAGCAATTTATACTATTTTTGATACTTTATATAAAGTTGATATTAAAAAATTAGAGTAATATTTTAGTTCAAGAAAGTTTTCTTTGTTTAAAAAATTAATATCCCAAACCTTTTAATAAATGATCAGGGCAGCGAGTTGGTTTCATCGTTTTAGAATTCATAAAAGCTAAAACAGAACTTCCTGTACAAATGAGTTCGTCATTTTGATTTACAATTTCATAATCAAACTCAATTTTAACCATGGGCTTCTTTTTCAATATGGTTTTTATGGTTAAAACATCATCATACAAGGCCGATTTTATAAATTTAAAATTTATAGAAATAACAGGAAGCATTATCCCACTTAATTCCATATCTTTGTATGTAACCCCTAAAGAACGCATCCATTCGGTACGTCCTAGTTCAAAAAATTGCGCGTAATTACCGTGATACACAACCCCCATTTGATCCGTTTCGGAATATCGGATTCTAGTTTTTGTTATAGATTTTTTCAAGTGATATAATTAATTAGTGTTTTGTGTATTCTACGTAAAAAATAGTTAATAATCAATAGCAAATTGATTTTTTTATACTGAATTTTATTCACATTTTTGTACCACCTTAAAAAAGGCATCATAAGCCCTTTTTAAACCCTAATTATAACACAAAAAATCGCTAAAATTAAATGATTGTAAATGCTGACTCAGTTTGGGATGAATGTTTGTCTTTTATAAAAGATAACATAAAACCGCAAGCATATAAAACTTGGTTCGAGCCAATAAAACCGGTAAAACTTTCTGGCGAAGCGTTGACTATTCAGGTGCCTAGTAAATTTTTTTACGAATGGTTAGAAGAGCACTATATCAAATTATTACGTGTTGCATTGGTAAAACAATTAGGTAACGATGCCAAATTGATTTACGATGTAAAAATGGAAAACAATTATAGCAGTAATAGGCCGCAAATTGTTAAAATTCCAAGTTCTAATAGAGATCCTTTAAAGCCGCAAAGAGTAACTGTTCCTTTAGAGTCTAATAAAAGAGAATTAAGAAATCCTTTTGTAATTCCAGGATTACAAAAAGTAAAAATAGAATCTCAATTAAACCCTAATTATAGTTTTGCAAATTTTATAGAAGGCGATTCTAATAGATTGGCTCGTTCTGCAGGTATGGCAGTGGCAAATAAGCCCGGAGGAACCTCTTTTAATCCATTATTAGTGTATGGTGGTGTCGGATTAGGTAAAACACATTTGGCGCACGCTATTGGTGTGGATATCAAGGATAAATATCCAGATAAAACTGTTTTATATATTTCTTCAGAAAAATTTACACAACAGTTTATAGATTCTGTAAAATCGAATACAAGAAATGATTTTATTCATTTCTATCAAATGGTAGATGTGTTAATTATAGATGATGTACAATTCTTATCTGGTAAAGCTGGTACACAAGATGTATTCTTCCATATTTTTAACCATTTACATCAAAATGGAAAACAGGTTATTTTAACTTCGGATAAAGCACCTGTAGACATGCAAGATATTGAGCAGCGTTTATTATCTCGTTTTAAATGGGGATTATCTGCTGAGTTACAAGCACCAGATTACGAAACTAGAATTTCTATTTTGCAAAATAAATTGTACAGAGATGGTGTAGAAATGCCAGAAGATATTGTAGAATATATTGCTAAAAATATAAAATCTAACGTTAGAGAATTAGAAGGTGTTGTTATTTCTATGATTGCACAAGCTTCTTTTAACAGAAAAGAATTTTCTGTAGAATTAGCAAAACAAATTGTAGATAAGTTTGTAAAAAACACCAAGAAAGAAGTTTCTATAGATTATATTCAGAAAGAAGTTTCTAAATATTTTGATATGGATGTAGCTACTTTACAATCTAAAACTCGTAAACGTCATATTGTACAAGCGCGTCAATTAGCGATGTTTTTTGCTAAGAGATTAACAAAAACTTCATTGGCAAGTATTGGCAATCAAATTGGGCAAAGAGATCATGCAACCGTATTACATGCTTGTAAAACAGTAGACAACTTAACGGAAACGGATAAGCAGTTTAAAAAATACGTAGAAGATTTAACTAAAAAGCTGACTTTCTAAAAAGAGAACTTCAAAAAACTTATTGATATTTAATTTTACGCTCTTAAATTTTTTAAGAGCGTAATTGTTTCTTATTTTTATCAAAAATTATTTTTATGCAAAAAATATTGATGGTTTGTTTAGGGAATATATGTCGTTCTCCCTTAGCAGAAGGAATTTTACAATCTAAAGTAAATTCTAATATTGTTTCTGTAGATTCTGCAGGCACTGCTGCATATCATATAGGTAAACTTCCGGATGAACGCTCTATAGAAGTTGCCCAAAAACACGGAATAGATATTACTAGGCAAAGAGCAAGAAAATTTGTTGTAAAAGATTTTGACGAATTTGATATTATTTTTGCGATGGATGATAGCAATTATCAAAACATACTCTCATTAGCCAGAAATAATACTGATGAGCAAAAAGTACGAATGATTTTAAATGAAACACATCCTACTAAAAATTTAAGCGTTCCAGATCCATATTATGGAGGAAATGAAGGTTTTAAAAATGTGTATAAGATGTTAGATGAAGCCTGTGATATTATTGCCGGTAATTTGTCTTAAAAAAAGGATGCACCTTATCAGTGTGAGTCTGTATTATAAGTATCAAAAAAAAATAAAATATTATTTCTACGTTTTTAGTTTGTATAAAATCGTGAAAACTGTATCTAAAATATAAAAAATGATTGGTAAACTCTATTTAATCCCCACTACTTTAGGAGAAACTGAACCTTTAGAAGTAATGCCTTTATCAGTTAAAAAAGTAGTTGAACAGATTGATTACTATATTGTTGAAAATGAAAAATCAGCAAGAAGATTTATTAAGAAAATCTCACCTAAAAAATCTCAGCCTTCACTTCAATTAATGTTGTTAGACAAATATGCTGAAGAATTAGAAACGTCTAGATATTTAGATGTTTGTAAAGAAGGAGTTAATGTTGGGTTATTGTCTGAAGCTGGTGTGCCTGCAATTGCAGATCCCGGCGCAAGTATTGTTAAGTTAGCACATGAAAATAATATTCGTGTAATTCCTTTAGTTGGACCATCGTCTATTATCATGGCAATGATGAGTTCTGGTATGAATGGACAGAACTTTGCTTTTAACGGGTATTTGCCTATTGATAAATCGGATAGAAAAAAAACGATAAAAGATTTGGAGAGAATTTCTCAAGATAAAAATCAATCTCAAATTTTTATAGAGACACCTTATCGAAATGATAAAATGTTGGCAGATTTAAAAGCAACTTTATCGCCAACTACCAATTTATGTATTGCGGCAGATATTACTTTGCCTTCAGAATATATTAAAACCATGATGATTAAAGACTGGAAACATCAACAGCCAGACTTACATAAGAAACCAGCTATTTTTATTATTCATAAGTAGTCTAATTATATTAACTATAGTACATTACTCTATTTTAGATTAAAGTTTTATTAAAAGCTTTGTGATGTGAATATTATAATAGAGACTTCAAAAAAAAACACTTAATAATCTATAGATTATTAAGTGTTTTTTTTTGAAGTCTAAAAATGAAATAAATATGTATTTAGACTTATTGCTTAGTTATATTAAATAACATTTAATTTTTTTCCAACTGTTACAAAAGCTTCAATTGCTTTTTTGATTTGTTCTTTAGAATGTGCAGCAGACAGTTGGACTCTAATTCTTGCCTTTCCTTTTGGTACAACAGGGAAGAAGAAACCAATAACGTAAATACCTTCATTTAGCAAGAGTTTTGCAAATTCTTGAGCAATTTTAGCGTCATAAAGCATTATTGGTACAATTGGGTGTGTACCTTCTACAATGTTAAAACCAGCCGTGGTCATTTCAGATCTAAAATACATAGTGTTCTGCTCTAGTGTATCTCGTAAATCTGTAGATTTTGTTATTTTATCTAATACCTTTAGTGTAGCACCAACAATTGCAGGAGCCAACGTGTTTGAAAATAAATAAGGGCGAGAGTTTTGTCTTAAAATAGCAACTATTTCTTTTCTTGCTGCTGTAAAACCACCAGATGCACCACCTAAAGCTTTACCATAAGTTCCGGTAATAATATCTACTCTATCCATTACATTGTGGTATTCATGTACACCTCTTCCAGTTGCACCAATAAAACCAGTAGAATGGCATTCATCAATCATTACTAAAGCATCATATTTGTCTGCTAAATCACAAATTTTATCTAATTGAGCTATGGTTCCATCCATAGAAAATGAACCATCTGTAACAATTAATCTACGTCTAGATGAGCTAGCTTGTTTTAATTGTTCTTCTAAATCTGCCATGTTGTTATGAGAATATCTAAATCTTTTTGCTTTACAAAGACGAATACCATCAATAATAGAGGCGTGGTTTAAGGCGTCAGAAATAACAGCGTCTTCAGCAGAAAGTAAAGGTTCAAATAACCCTCCATTTGCATCAAAAGCAGCAGCATATAAAATACAGTCTTCCATTCCTAAAAAAGCGGCTGTTTTTTCTTCCAATTCTTTATGAATATCTTGTGTTCCACAAATAAACCGAACAGAAGAAAGACCAAAGCCATGTGTTTTTATAGCATTTATTCCTGCTTCTAGTACGTCTGGGTGTGATGCTAATCCTAAATAATTATTGGCACAAAAATTAAGAACATTGTCTTGGTTAACTGTGCTAATATTTGCTCCTTGTTTAGAAGTCAATATACGTTCGCTTTTAAAAAGACCATTAGATTTTATGGTTTCTAATTCTTTTTTTAAATCGCTTTTTATAGTGCCGTACATAGTATTATGAATTTATAAGGTTATTATTATATTTAAGTTCTAAGTTTTTTAACATCACTTTTGTTAAAGACTTGATATTAAATTTTGGTTTCCATTGCCAATCTTTTCTTGCATCTAGATCATCTATACTCATTGGCCAAGAATTTGCTATTTCTTGTCTAAAATCTGGTGAATAAGTTACTTTAAAATCAGTATATTTTTCTTTAATACAAGTTTCTAGTTGATTTGGATTAAAGCTTAAACCAGAAATGTTATACGACGTTCTTACTGTTATTTTATCTTTTGGAGCTTCCATTAATTCTAAGGTGGCTCTTATGGCATCATCCATATAAATCATTGGTAACGTAGTGTCTGCATTTAAAAAACACTCATAATTCTCATTATTAACAGCCTTATGAAAAATATCTACTGCATAATCAGTTGTACCTCCACCCGGTAAAGATTGATAACCAATAACACCAGGATATCTTAATGATCGTACATCTAATCCATATTTATCAAAATAGTATTTTCCCCAATTTTCTCCTGCAGCTTTACTAATTCCGTATACCGTAGAAGGTGTTAAATTGGAAGATTGAGGAGTATTTAAACGTTCTATATTATTCCCAAAAACGGCAATTGAGCTAGGGAAAAATACTTTACTTATTTTATGAATTCTAGATACTTCTAAAACATTAAAAAAAGTTTTCATGTTTAAGTCCCAAGTACTTAATGGATATTTTTCTCCATTTGCAGACAAAATAGCTGCTAAATGGTATATTTGAGTAATTTTATATTTTAATACAATTGTTTCTATAGCATTAAAATCTGTAACATCTAGAGTTTTAAAGACCCCATTAAATGTTGGATTTACTCTTAGATCTGTTGCTATTATATTTTTAACCCCGTATTTTTCTTGTAATTTTTCAGCTAAAACAGTGCCTAATTGACCACTAGATCCTGTTATTAAAATAATTTCTTTATCCATTTTTAATAAAATTTTGAAAGGATAAAATTAAATATTTGATTAATTATAAAGTTAATTTCACTTGGTTTAATTTAAAAATAAGTATTTTTATCTTTATTTAATCAGTATTAAAATTTTAAATACTTTTACATGGGGCGATGTAGGCCACTAACCAGTGATTTTATCTTTATATGGAAAAAATAGACGAAACAGATTTAAATATTTTAAGAATTCTTCAAGAAGATTCTAAAAAAACAACAAAAGAAGTCGCAGAGATGCTTAATCTAACTCCTTCTCCCGTATATGAGCGTGTTAGAAGATTAGAAAAACGTGGGTATATTAAAAAGTACGTCGCACTTATAAATAAAGACCTTCTAAATATTCCTATTACAGCAATTTGTATGGTGTCATTAAGATACCACGATGAAGGCTTTATAGATAAATTTGAAAAGCAAATTAAAGGTTTAAAAGAAGTACAAGAATGTTACCATATGGCTGGTAAGGTTGACTTTTTTTTGAAAATTAACTTAGGCAGCCTTAATGAATATCATGAGTTTGTAAGACTAAAACTTTCTAAAATCGAGAATATTGGTGTCTTAGAAAGTTATTTTGTTTTAAAAGAAATAACTCGTACCACGGGTTATTGTATATAAAAATAATAGTATTATTAAGAGCTGTATTCTGTTAATTAACTATTAATAACAGTAGCGTCTTGGTCTGCTATAATATTAGAAACATTATAACCTCCAAAGTTCTTTAAATAAGACTTTATAGAAGAACCGTAAGCATCAGAAAAGCCTTCAACACCATTACTTCTTAAATATTTTTTTACGTTTCCAGCACCACTTAAATGAGCGGCTGCTAAGATACCAGATTCGGTAATTTTAATACCGTTTATGGTTTTTCCTACAGAACGTCTAATGTCTTTTCTTAAAATCCATTTATTTACTTTACACAAAGCTATAAATGCTTTTTCTTGTAATTCTGGATCTTTTAAAAATGCTGTTGTATTGTAAATTTTAAATCTTCGTAAAGTTGTTCTTCCAAATTGATATTTTCCTAAATATCCTAATGTGTTTACTACGGTATAACTTCCTTGAGATTCTTTAAAAGCTAATGCTTCTTTAAAACCTACAAAGTCCTTTTGTAAATAAGGTATGTTATAGTCTACAAATTTTGGGAAAGTAACTTTGTTATGAGTACCTATTTTTTTATCAATAGAAGTTGCGTTGATAAATCCTAAAAATACGATACTTAAAAATAAAAACTTTTTGATAAACTAAATTTTCTGTTTTGCGGGTGCAAATGTATAACCAAATTTAATTATACTGATAATCAATATGTTAAATTTTGTTAAAAATACATATAATGAAATGTTAAAGCTCCTTTGGTGTTGATTTCAAGAGTAGGAGCAGGTATTTTTATGAAGTTTACAACAGAAAAGACAGATTTTAAGAATTCCGAATTTGTCTTAATTTTTGTTAAATCGAGGTCTAAACTTAGATAGAATTGTCGGTAAGCATCTTGCTGTATTGGATTTACTGCATTTGAGTTTCCATAAAGCATGCCTTCTGCTCCATAACCTAAAGCAACATTTAACCATTTAGGAAATGAACTTTTCTTGTTAAAAGACCAAATATTGGCAGAAAGCCAATAAGTTTGTCCGTTATAATCCTTTAAAGCTTGTTGTAAATAGTTTTCTCCTAGGGTATTTGGTCGTTGTTTTGCAAACTCGGTTTGATGAAAAGAGTACTTAACTGTAATTCGTTGCTCGTTCCAAAGTAATTCTTGTCCAACCAACAATCCTGTACCTGCTGCATTTGCCAGAATATCTCCAGGTGATGCACCCCATTCATCAGAAAAACCATCTAATACTTCTACAGCAGTTAAAAAAGCAAAACCAGAGGTTGCTCCGTAAATTAATTGATTTTTTCTAGAAACACCAGCCCAATCTAAAACTTCCATTCCAATTTTACCAATATAATAAGAAGTCATCATGTGGCCAACTTTATCCATTTGTTTCCAATCATTATTATCATTTTTAAAATGAAAACCAGAACGTGGATAATCCTTGTACCAAAGTTGATTTAAACCAATTAAAGCGCCTCCAGCCATTACGCTTTCAGTGAGAATAATAGCATTTCTTCTTTTTGTATTTAAAGTATCAGATTTTTTATAAAATGATGAATTTTGTGCACACAAAGAAAATGAGCATATAAATAAGAGATAAAACGAAATGTATTTTTTGCGAATCAAACCCAACGATTAAATTTGTAAATAATTATCTATTAATGCTTTGTTTGTTCATCCATTGATGATATTTAGCTGCATTTCTATTGTGCTGAGAAAGTGTTTTTGCAAAAGCATGATACCCTAATTTATCTACATTAGCACACATATAAAAATAGTCATGTTTTTCTGCATTTAAAACGCCATCAATAGATGAAATATCTGGCATAGAAATTAAGGTAGGTGGTAGACCTTTATTTTTATAAGTATTGTAAGGTGAGTTTATTTCTAAATCTGCGGTCAATACCCTTTTTACCACATAATCTTGTCCTTTAAGTTCTTTAACACTATAGATAATTGTTGGATCTGCTTGCAAAGGCCAACCTTTTTTTAATCTATTTAAATACAAACCAGCAACAATTGGTCTTTCTATGTTTTTTGCAGTTTCTTTTTGAACTATTGAAGCTAAAGTGATCACTTCTTCTTTAGATAATTCTAATGCTTTCGCTTTTTGCAATCTGCTTTTATTCCAAAATCGATTGTATTCTACAAAGATTTTGTCTCTAAAGTTTTCTGCTGAAGTAGTCCAGTAAAACTGATAACTATTTGGAACAAAAATTTGCAATACAGATTTTTCTGTCAGGTTATTTTTAGACAAGAAATCTTTGTCTTTAAAAGAGTTTAATAGAGAAATTGAATCTGCTTCTAATTGTTCTGCAATTCTTCCTGCTAATTTTTCTAAAGTGTCTTGGTTATTAAAAGACAACTTTATAGGTGTTTGGTTACCACTTCTTAAAAGGTTAACCAATTCGTTGTTAGACATTCCTTCTTTTAAAATATATCTACCTGGTTTTGGTTTCGAAAGATTTTTCTTAGCAGCTACTAAGAGAAAAGTATTGGTGTTTTTAGAAAAATCAGAAATTTTTTCTTTCACATCACTCAAGCTGTCAGAAGAGTAGATGAAAAGTTCAGTATCTTTTGTGATCGATTTTCCAAATATTTTTTGATAATATTGGTATCCTATAACTCCACTAATAAAAATAACGGTAGCAATAACTGCGTATATAAATTTTTTACCCAAAGTTTTTTTGATTTTTTTAGAATTGCAAAATTAGTCTTTTATCAACTGAAATAAAACTTCATCTTTAAATTTTCCTTCGGATAAAATCCAATCTTTTTTAATACCCACTTTTTGAAAATGATGTTTTTTAAAAAGGGAGATACTTTTAGAATTTTCTGAAGTAATATTGGCGTATAATTGATGGATATTTAAAGAAGAGAAAGCATATTGAATTAAAACAGAGAGTGCTTCTGAGGCAAAGCCTTTTTTTTGAAAATCTGGGTGAATTAAAATACCAATTCCTGCTCTTTTATGCATCGGATTGTAATCGAACAAATCAATCATTCCTAGTTGTTTCTTCGTGACAGTTTCTTCAATTAACAAGCGTAATTGTTTAGCCTCGTAAATATCTAAATGTGCGTTTTCTAAATACTGTCTTAGAATAAATTTAGAAAAAGGAGTTTGTGTATGGCTAATTTCCCAAAAAGACTCATTGTTTTCTATTTGATATAGAAAGTCTAAGTCTTCGGGTTCTAAAGCACGTAAGTTTATTTTTATACCGTTTAAAGTCATCATTTTTTCTGAAGTTCGTTTTCTTTAAGGAAAATTTAATAAGCACATAGATTATAGAATGCAAAATAAGGAAATAATAATCTTAAAGAGCCTGGAGTTGCATGAAAATAGTTTTCGTTTAACAATCATAGTATTCTTTACCAAATACTACTTTCTTTCCTGTTATTTTCTCTATTTTTAAAGCGTATGTATCAAAGAAATTACAAGCTTCATAAAAAATAGGGTAGTTGTACTTTTTAGTATCTGTTATTATTTCTAGATAAGCACCACCATTTCCTTTTGCAGGTAAAATATTTTGAATACAGAATGAATTTATTTCATCGATATCAAATAATTCTGCAATGTGATTACTAGAGAATCCTATTTTTTTATTTTTATTATCAACCCAAATAATGGTATTGTCTTTAAATTGAAGATTTATTTTTTCTGGTCTGTTTTTTATGTTCTTGTTTTTTCTATAGTCACCAGACATTTTTATATTGCCTTTGAATAATAAGAAGTCAGAAATAACCATAAGTTCTTCGTAACTTTCATTATGTAGTAATGAAGGGTATTCTCTTTTATTTTCTATGGATAAAGAAGTATAACCTCCATTAAAAAGCCAATCACTGTCATACGTATAACAAATTGACAAGTGCATTTCTTTTAAATTGAAATTTATATTTTTTTGATCTGCTCGTTCATAACCGGTATTCATTCTACTGCTTGCTAAATCTTTGTTTAAAATTTTCTTTAGCTCTAAATAACTTTCATCCGTCGCTATATTATTAAAACAATGTGTATAATAGTGCAAAACAGGAACATCAGCTCTATCATTATCAAAATAAGCACCAAAATCTTTTAAGAGGATATTTCCAATACGCACAGGAGCATTAAATTTTAGTAATTTTTGTCCGTATGGCGACTTTTCAAATAGAGTATTTTTATTTTTTTCTAACTCCTCATAGGTAGTATCCCAAGAAATGAATTGTTTGGGGGGAGATTGAATTTCAAAACCTAGGTTGTAGTCGTTATTCTTAGTCGTTAAGATTTCAAAAGTATGTACATAGTGTTTTCTCCAAATTTCTTTTTTTAAAACGGTTTTTTTTGCAACATTTTCAAAAAAAATAGTGTCTTTAAAATTAAATTTAGTAGATAATTCCTTATAAACTTTGCTGAATCCAGTATAGGTAACAGGGATAAAGTTTTGATGGTAATCAAAAAGGAAAAGATAGGCTAGTTTATTATTTCTGATAGTTATGTAGGCATATTGTAAATCTTTTAAGTGTACAATACAACTATGTATTCCGTTACTATCTGTACAAATAATTTGATTGTTTTCAATTTTTACATTTCCCTCATTACTTTCTTTCGGAAATATTTTAGTAGGGTCTTTTTTTGTGTTAAAAAGATTTTTAAAAATACTCATAATGGTTTTTTGTAATAGATATCGGCGTCAAAAGAATAATCTCATTTGAGATTATGAATTAAAAAGAAATACTCCCTTTAAAAACAAAAGTAGCAGGTCCTTTTAAATATACATTTGTATAAACGCCATTTTCTTCAGAAAAAGAAACTTCTAGATTTCCTCCTTCCACGGGTAAAGAAATTAAATTACTAGCTGTTTTTCCCGTTTTATGCATAGCAATAGCAACTGCTGTAACTCCGGTTCCGCAAGCTAAAGTTTCATTTTCAACACCTTTTTCATAGGTTCTTACTCTAAAAGTAGTCTCATTAATTTTCTGTGCAAAATTGACATTACTTCCAGGAGCACTATAAGAGTAACGAATTTCTTTTCCTTTTTCAAAAACAGGGAAATTATCTAAATTATCTACCAATTCTACATGATGCTGTGTACCTGTATAAGCAAAAACTGAGTTTTCTTTCACGGTAATTTCATCAACATCTATCATTTTTAAGGAAACAATTCCGTTGTCAATGGTAGCTAAATGTGGTCCATCAACAGCAATAAAACTCGTTTTAGCTTTGATAATTTCTAAATACTTTGCAAAAGCAACAGCACATCGTCCTCCGTTTCCACAGAAAGTCTCACTTCCATCAGCATTAAAATAAATCATTCTAAAATCGAAATCGGTATCGTTTTCAATTAAGATAACTCCATCCGCTCCTACACCAAAATTTCTATTACAAAGTTTCGCTATAAGGGCAATGTTTTCTTTCGGAAAAGTTAGAGTTCTGTTATCTATCATAACAAAATCATTTCCGGTTCCTTGGTATTTATAAAAGTCTAAATTCATTAGGACAAATATAGGAATTTAAAGAATAAAAAAGTACTGTTAAAAAGCGGTTAAAGTCAGTTAAAATCAAGTTAAACAGATTTTTTGAAATTGTTATAATTGTATCTTTGAGTAATAAAAATTAAAAATAATGAAAAAATTATTAGGTTTATTAGGAATGGCAGTTTTAGGAGGCGCTATCACTTTAGGCGGATATAAAATGCTATTTAATGAAAATGTGGTTATAGAAAGAACTATTTCTCACCCCGTAAAAACGGTTACTGCAAACTATAACCCTGCATTAAGTAATGCAAATGCAATAGCAAACTCTGTAGATCTTACAGTTGCAGCAGAAAATACGGTACATGCTGTAGTGCATGTTAAAAACACATCTATAAGAACACAATCTAACCCAATAGATCTTTTCTTTGGTAATAGTAGTGGTACTAGAAAGTTTGAGCAAGTTGGTACAGGTAGTGGAGTTATTATTTCGCAAGACGGTTACATTGTATCAAACAATCACGTTGTTGATGGAGCTTCAGATATTGAAATTACATTAAATAATAAACAGAAGTATAAAGCAACGTTAATAGGTACAGATAAAGAGAATGACATTGCTTTGTTAAAAATTGATGTAGATTTTGATTTGCCTTACATTCCATTTGCTAATTCAGACAATATAAAAATTGGAGAATGGGTTTTGGCAGTTGGTAATCCTTATAACTTAACTTCTACAGTAACTGCGGGTATTGTGAGTGCAAAAGGTAGAGATTTAGAAGGGACTACTTCTACAGATTCATTTATTCAAACAGATGCTGCTGTAAACCCTGGTAATAGTGGAGGAGCATTGGTGAATACACGTGGAGAGTTGGTAGGAATTAATACAGCAATTACTTCTAAAACAGGTTCTTTTATTGGGTATTCTTTTGCAGTACCATCTAATATTGCTAAAAAAATAATTGATGATTTATTAGAGTTTGGTACAGTACAAGAGGCTATTTTAGGAATCAATATAAACCAAGAAGATGGAGATATAGAAGGCGTGTTGATTGGCGGAGTTAGTGATGATGGAGGTGCACAAAAAGGAGGTTTAAAATCTGGAGATATTATTAAAAAAGTAAATGATATAAAGATTTCTAAATTTTCTGAATTAAGAGGTCAGTTAACTGCTAAAAGACCAGGCGATTTAGTAAATATTACGATTGATAGAGATGGAGAAGAGATTACTAAGAGTATAACCTTAAGTAAAAAAGATGCTTATGTTTCTAGAAAGTTAGGGGTTGTTTTAAAGGATGTCTCTAAAAAAGAAATTAAGAAATTTGATATTCCGGGAGGTGCTAGAATAATGACCAATCAAAATAGAAATCTTAATTATTATGGTGTAAAGGAAGGCTATATTATTACCAAAATTAATAAAAAACCAGTTTTAAATGCAAGTGATGCGGTAAAAGAAATAGATGCATCTTTTGGAGCTGGACATCCAATTTATATAGAGGTTATTAATCTAGATGGAGAAAGAGAGCGTTATGCCTTCAGATAAGATCTATAACTACAATATAAAAAATCCTGATAATTTATCAGGATTTTTTTATTTACGAAAACTTTACGAAATCGATTTCGTGTTTAAGAAAAAAGAAATACTTTTGCCTGAAATTTATTTTAATTTTCAATATGTCAATAATTTTAGATTACGAAAAAGAGGTAATTACACAAGCTCAAAATAGAAGAGAAACAGTAGAGTTTATCACTATTGTAAATGATTTATGGTATGATAAATCTATTGAACTTGTATTATTTAGAAACACTTTAATAGACAAAAGAGCAAGTGAAGTTTTAAATTTAATAAACTATGCTAAAGAATTTGTAAACAAACCAATTTCTATACAAGATGCCTTAGATATTGCAAAAGCAATTCAGCAAATAGACTTACCATCTTCTAAATTAGATATTGGTAAACTTGCTTACGAGTGTTATTTAAGTCCTATAAAAGGAGCCGACAAAGTGGCTTTTGTAAGGAACAAATTAAAAGGCGCTACAGAATCAGAGAACATTAAACCTAAAGATGTTGTTTTGTATGGTTTTGGTAGAATCGGACGCTTATTAGCAAGAGAGCTCATGTCTAAAATGGGGAAAGGCTCACAATTAAGATTAAGAGCTATTGTTACTCGTGGCGAAATAAATAGAGAAGTTTTAGAAAAAAGAGCTTCTTTATTAAGTATAGATTCTGTGCACGGAGATTTTTTAGGAACTGTAGAAATAGATGTAGAGCACAACGCTTTAATTATAAACGGCACAACAGTTCATTTAATATCTTCAAATAATCCAGAAGAAATCGATTATACCAAATACGGAATTAAAGACGCATTAATTATAGATAATACTGGAGCTTTTAGAGATGATGTTGCTTTAGCAAGACATTTAAAAGCAAAGGGAGCAAGCAAGGTTTTGTTAACTGCTCCAGGAAAAGGGATTCCTAATATTGTACATGGTGTAAATCACAAAAAATACAATCCGGATGTGGTAGATGTTTTTTCTGCAGCGTCTTGTACAACCAATGCAATTACACCAATTTTAAAAGTATTAGAAGACAATTTCGGAATTAAAAAAGGGCATTTAGAAACCATTCATGCATACACAAACGACCAAAATTTGGTAGACAATATGCATAGTAAAAATAGAAGAGGAAGAGCTGCCGCTTTAAACATGGTTATTACAGAAACTGGTGCCGGTGCTGCAGTTGCAAAGGCAATTCCTGCGTTGGCAGGTAAATTAACATCTAATGCAATTAGAGTTCCAGTTCCTAATGGATCTTTGGCAATTCTTAATTTGCAGTTAAATACAATGGTTTCTACAGAACGTGTAAACTCAATTATAAAAAAATATGCCTTAGAAGGCGATTTGGTAGAACAAATTAAATATTCATTAGACAATGAGTTGGTGTCTTCAGATATTCTAGGGTCTACAGCACCTTCAATTTTCGATAGTAAATCTACAATTACAGACAAGGAAACTATTGTAATTTATATTTGGTACGACAATGAGTATGGATATTCACATCAAGTAATGCGACTAGCAAAACACATTGCCAAAGTAAGAAGGTATACCTATTATTAAAAGTCTCTTAGTGCAAGTTCATTCAATTAAAATTGAATGCAAAAACCCGAAATATTATTGTTTCGGGTTTTAATTTTTTAGAAGCAATTTCCTGCTTTCCATTATATCTTTTTTTGAAAAAACAAAAAAAGGATGCCATTTCAATCAGGGCTAAACTTGTTTGGCTGCTTCTGTAATTATTTTAGAGGATATTTTCTAATTACTTAAGTTTCTAGCTGTAATAAAATTTAACTTTACTTATTTTAGAAAATCAAAATAAAAAAATCAATCAAAACAGTCTTATTTATTCTTCCTCAAAGAAATCAATAACAGCTTCAAACTCTTCATTTAAAAACTCTTCTTTACTCATAAAATATTCAGAGGTCGTCATTTGGTAGCCTGTTTCATTTTTTTCTAAATACCAAATAATATCATTAGCTTCAACAAAAGCTTCTTCTGCATTTAATTGACCAGCAAATAATCGTTTAATTACGTTATGGCTATCTAAGTTTTGAGCAAAACATTTCAATGTTATTTCTTTTGTAATGTTTGTTTCAGCGTTTCTAGCTGGAGTAATTTCAAAATCTACAACAGTTGCTTTTGTATTTGGAAATTTTCCATTAAAAGCTTTGTATAAAAGTTGGTTTATAATAAAGAGTGTTTTGTGTAATTCAATTTTTGGGTATTCCTCAGAAATCTTATCCACCAACATTTCATAAGAAAGAGAATCTATTTGTCCTTCATTTAAAACATCAGACAGTTTATAGTCTAAAACAATAGCAGCTGCTTCATTAGGTTCTTTATCGGAAATTGCCATAAAAAGTAATTCTCTTAATTCTTTTATTTCATTTACATCATTATTGGCAAAATCAAAACGTACCAAAAGTTCTTTGTAATCTTCAATACTCCAAGAATTTTCCAAGTCATCTACTGTAGAAATTTTGTTTATTTTAATAGCGTACTTCATTTTTTACTTCATTTTTGAATGTCCATGTAAATTACATATTATTCAAATTAATAACAAGTTATTTAGTAGTATTATTGTTTTTTTAACAGAAAGCAGTTGTCTTTTTTTAGTTATAAATAGCTCATTATTTTATACTGTTTTTTTGATTAAACAAACTTTTGTAGCCAATACTCTTTTTACTATTTTTACACACCTTAATAATCCATTTTTATATGAAATCTCATCAAAATTTACCCTATTTTCAAATACCAGAACCTTCACCAGAATTTACTGCCGGTTCAACAACTAGTAGAATGATAGATGGTTTGGGGTTTAGGTATTATTGGGCAACAGATGGTTTAGTAGAAAAAGATTTAACTTTTAAGCCAAATGTAGAAGCAAGAACAACAGAAGAAACGGTAGATCATATTTATAATTTATCAATAAGAATTTTATATGCTACTTTAAAAAAGGTAAATGGAGGTGAGCAACCTGAGCTTACTTTTGTAGAAAAAAGGAAAAAAACACTAGAAAACTTATTACAAGCAAGTACAATTCTTAGGGAAAGTAAAGATGTTTCTGATTATAAAATTTTATTTCCAGATAAAGAGTTTTCTTTTTGGTGTGTAATAAATGGACCAATTGCAGATGCAATTTGGCATGTTGGACAAATAGTTTCATTTAGGCGTTCTACTGGAAACCCTTTTTCAAACAGGGTAAGTGTATTAACAGGAAAACAACAAGATTAATTTTTTATTTAAGAATGACAAATCAACAAAAAATAGTAGCACTTCGTGATGAATTAAATACACATAATTACAATTATTATGGGTTAGATAACGCATCAATTTCAGATTACGAGTTCGATATAAAATTAAAAGAGTTAGAAAAGTTAGAAGCGGAAAACCCTGAGTTTTTTGATCCAAATTCTCCAACACAAAGAGTAGGAGGTACGGTAACAAAAAACTTTAATACGGTTATTCATAAAAATAGAATGTATTCTTTAAGCAACTCCTACTCTAAAGAAGATTTATTAGATTGGGAAGAAAGGGTGCAAAAAGTTTTGGGTACAACAGAGGTAGAATATACCTGTGAACTAAAATTCGACGGAGCTTCTATCAATTTAACTTATGAAAATGGTCAGTTTGTTAAAGCGGTAACGCGTGGCGATGGTTTTCAGGGAGATGAAGTAACACCGAATATAAAAACAATTCGTTCTATTCCTTTAAGTATCAAAGAAGACTTCGTTTCCAATTTTGAAATGCGAGGAGAAATCATTTTGCCTATTGAAGGTTTTAATAAAATGAATGAAGAACGTGTAGAAAACGGAGAAGAAGAATATAGAAATCCAAGAAATACCGCAAGCGGAAGCTTAAAATTACAAGACAGTACAGAAGTTGCAAGAAGACCTTTAGATTGTTTATTGTATCAAGTAGTAACGGAAGAGCGTAAATATAAAACTCATTTTGAGAGTTTAGAAAACGCTAGAAAAGTAGGTTTTAAAGTTCCAGAAACGATCACTTTGGTCAAATCGATTGATGAAGTTTTCGATTTCATCACAAATTGGGATACAAAACGACACAGTTTACCTTATGAAACTGACGGAATTGTTGTTAAAGTAAATAATTTATATCAACAAGAAGAATTAGGGTACACAGCAAAAGCACCAAGATGGGCAATTGCGTATAAGTTTAAAGCCGAACAAGTTTCAACAGTTTTAAAAGAAATTACGTATCAGGTTGGTAGAACGGGAGCAATAACTCCGGTCGCAAATTTAGAACCTGTGCAATTAGCTGGTACAACAGTAAAAAGAGCTTCATTACACAATGCCGATCAAATTTCAAAATTAGATATTAGAGTCGGAGATACTGTTTTTGTGGAAAAAGGAGGAGAAATTATTCCTAAGATTATTGCGGTAGATTTTACAAAACGACCACATGATTCAGAACATACAATCTACGCAACTAATTGTCCCGTATGTAACACGGAATTGATAAGAACAGAAGGAGATGCAAAGCATTATTGTCCAAACGAGTTTGGATGTGCACCTCAAATTACAGGCAGAATTCAGCATTTTATTTCTAGAAAAGCCATGGATATTGATGGTTTAGGAGGGGAAACGGTAGATTTATTACGCAAGGAAGGACTTGTTAAAAGTTATGCCGATTTATATGATTTAACGGTAGATCAAGTGATTCCGTTAGAAAGAATGGCAGAAAAATCTGCTCAAAATATGATTGACGGAATTATTAAATCAAAAGAAATTCCATTCGAAAAAGTATTATTTGCACTCGGAATTCGTTTTGTAGGTGAAACGGTAGCTAAAAAATTAGCAAAACATTTTAAATCGATAGATAATTTAATGTCTGCAGATTTAGAAACTTTAATAAGCGTAGACGAAATAGGAGAGAGAATAGCACAAAGCATTATTGAATTTTCTACAAACCAAGAAAATATTGATTTAATAAATCGCTTAAAGTTATCCGGAGTTCAATTAGAAGTCTCTGCCGAAAGTTTAGAAAATCAAACAGATAAACTAACAGGACAAATATTTGTAGTGTCTGGCGTTTTTTATCAAATGAGTAGAAATGAATTAAAGAAAGCAATTGAAGACAATGGCGGAAAAGTAAGTTCATCAATCTCTAAAAAAACAAATTTTATTGTTGCTGGCGATAATATGGGGCCATCAAAATTAACAAAAGCAGAGAGTTTAGGAATTGCAATAATTTCGGAACAAGATTTTATAGATAAAATTAGTTAAAAGGTAACTTTGGACTCTAATTTGCAGTAAATAATAGAAATAGTTGACTTTTATTTTCAACTGATGCTGTCTTGTAATATGATAATAAAATTGAAAAAACTTCTTTACATATATATACTACTAATTTCGGCAGTCTCTTTTTCTCAAATACAAGAAACAGATTCCTTGCCTATTAATGACGACGATTATGTTTTTGTAAAACCAGGAGATACATTAGTTGTAAATCTTAATGAGTTTTCATTATTACCAAAACACAAATTCAGTTCAAGAGAAGATGTTCGTTATTATCTATGGTTTCGTAGAAAAGTATTTAGAGCCTATCCTTATGCTCAACTTGCCTCAGAAAGGTTAGATTCTTTAAATGTAAGATTAGAAAAAATCGAATCTAAAAGGAAAAGAAGACAGTATACAAAAATCATTCAAAAATACATAGAAGGCGAGTTTACAGATCAAATTAAAAAGATGACTACTACAGAAGGTCGAATCCTTATCAAGTTGATCCATCGTCAAACAGGTGAAACTGCATTCGATAATATCAAGGAATTAAGAAGCGGCTGGAAAGCCTTTTGGTACAATACAACCGCAAATGTTTTTAAACTTTCATTAAAAACAGAATACCATCCAGAAACAGAAAATGAAGATTTTCTAATAGAGGATGTCTTGCAACGTGCATTTCAAGAAGGTAAGCTTAAGCCTCAACCGTCAAAACTCAATTTCGATTTCACGAAAATAATTATAGAAAGAAAATCAGAAATCAATGTAGAAGAGTACAAACTGTTTTTTGCTAAAATGCGTAAAAAAGGAAAAATAAGAACTTCTAAGAATTAATATTTCCTTTTGGGTGTTCCCTTTTTTTTAATGAATACTATATAGGAGTCATTTTTATTTCATTAATACGTATCAATTTAATTCACTATTTAGAAAAAAAGGTCGGGCTTTCCTCTATATCTTTTTATATGCTTATTTCTGCTATCGCATCAATAAACATATAAAAAGGATGCCGTTTCAATCCCTAACACAATTAATTTGTAGAATGAAGTTCCTTTTGAAGGGTTCCTCTTTATATAAATAATGGCTTTATACGCAAGAAACATTATAGATTACTTCTACAATATTTTAGCAGCACTATTACCAAGACCTCACAGGTTTTTAAAGACTGTGAGGTCTATTAGTTTTAATGAACTGACAATAAGTGTTTTATTTTTAGGTGCTGTTAGTTTTCATATAGATTATATATAAGTCTCAACCAAATTCAGCTTATTCGATACTATTTACTCAAACAAAAGCCCATATTATTCAGGTTTTCTGAATTACTTTGTGGGAATTCTCATTTCAAATATCTCCAGAGTTGTCAGCCCAAGTATTTTTTTACAAAAAGAATCATACCAAGAACAGATTTAGCACCTAAAAAAATGTTTTCTTCAACCAATAAAACACATTCCAACCACACTATTTCATAGAACAATGCACATTTCAACAAACCACAAACAATAAAAAGGTCTATTTCTACTAAAATAAACCTTCCAACGATCTTGTATTTTCTGTGTTAAAAACAAGCATCCACCTCCAAAACCACCCTAAAACCTAAAACCTTTAAAATACCCTCAAAAAAACTTTCTTCATAAACAGTTAAAAACAAGTGTCTTAAAACGCATTGTAAAATTAAATTAAAATAAAGGTAAAAAAATAGTTGTTAGATTAAAAATGAGTTGTAAGTTTGCACCCGCTAACAGTAATATCACACAGTTAGCAACGTTCATTGAGGAGTTGTAAGTAGGGTGATTATTAGTATTTTAATTAGATAAAATGTCAAAATTTTATTAAAAATAAAATAACAATTTCCTTAGGTTTATAATTAAAAAGAGTTGTATGTTTGCAGTCCGAAATTTTCGGCAAAAACGTTCAAGAGTTTTTTAGTTTTAGAGTAAACAAAAAAATTAAAAAAAAGTTTAATTTTTTATTGTCAGATTATAAATAGTTTGTATGTTTGCAGCCGCTAAGAAATACAGCGAAAACGATCAGAGAAAATTTGGAATGACTATTAAAATAGTCAGTTAGTTCGAGTCTAACATTTCTACAAAGTTTTATTTAGGGAGTAGCTTTTAAGTTGCTTTTTAAGATTAGAACAAAGTTCATTGAAAATATTGAAATTGACAGCGTAATTAAAGAGTAGAATAACCATGTTTAGATTTATTTAAACAAATTCTTTTGAAACTTATTCATTAAAATATTTAAAATATACAATGAAGAGTTTGATCCTGGCTCAGGATGAACGCTAGCGGCAGGCTTAACACATGCAAGTCGAGGGGTAACATTGTGCTTGCACAGATGACGACCGGCGCACGGGTGCGTAACGCGTATAGAACCTACCTTTTACTGGAGAATAGCCTTTAGAAATGAAGATTAATGCTCCATGGTATTGAGTTTTGGCATCAAGACTTAATTAAAGATTTATTGGTAAAAGATGGCTATGCGTCCTATTAGTTAGATGGTAAGGTAACGGCTTACCATGACTTTGATAGGTAGGGGTCCTGAGAGGGAGATCCCCCACACTGGTACTGAGACACGGACCAGACTCCTACGGGAGGCAGCAGTGAGGAATATTGGGCAATGGAGGCAACTCTGACCCAGCCATGCCGCGTGAAGGATGACTGCCCTATGGGTTGTAAACTTCTTTTATACAGGAAGAAACACTGGTATGTATACCAGCTTGACGGTACTGTAAGAATAAGGACCGGCTAACTCCGTGCCAGCAGCCGCGGTAATACGGAGGGTCCGAGCGTTATCCGGAATCATTGGGTTTAAAGGGTCCGCAGGCGGTCGATTAAGTCAGAGGTGAAATCCCATAGCTCAACTATGGAACTGCCTTTGATACTGGTTGACTTGAGTCATATGGAAGTAGATAGAATGTGTAGTGTAGCGGTGAAATGCATAGATATTACACAGAATACCGATTGCGAAGGCAGTCTACTACGTATGTACTGACGCTGAGGGACGAAAGCGTGGGGAGCGAACAGGATTAGATACCCTGGTAGTCCACGCCGTAAACGATGGATACTAGTTGTTGGGCATTAGCTCAGTGACTAAGCGAAAGTGATAAGTATCCCACCTGGGGAGTACGGTCGCAAGACTGAAACTCAAAGGAATTGACGGGGGCCCGCACAAGCGGTGGAGCATGTGGTTTAATTCGATGATACGCGAGGAACCTTACCAGGGCTTAAATGTAGTCTGACAGCTTTAGAGATAGAGTTTTCTTCGGACAGATTACAAGGTGCTGCATGGTTGTCGTCAGCTCGTGCCGTGAGGTGTCAGGTTAAGTCCTAT